>NZ_CP182573.1:3273609-3594718 GCF_054301215.1 Schinkia acidoalkalinis | reverse complement strand
AACACTATTATTGTGGGTAACTAAGTAAAAGGAGGTATCAATGATGGAAAAAGGAAGAAAGAAAAATAAAAATAGTGGAGCGGTTCAAGAAGATACGAGAACAGGCTATGGCAATAAAAAGCTGGAAGGACCAAATAGACCCGCTGAATAATGCAAGCATCTAAAATCCGCTCCGTTGATGATAAAAAACGCTTCTAGTAAAAAAACTAAAAGCGTTTTTTATCCCCTCTTTTCTCTAAGATTACTCAAAGATATCAGGGCATGCAGACGATTTTGTTTCTTTTTATACCATTTGGTAAGACGAAATTTCTTTGGAGTACGAATCGACGGCTTAAACCACCTTTCAGCGCGCACATGGCATCGATACCAATCGAAAGCATCATGGCGATGGTGTTCTACAATAGGAAAAGCTGTTCTTAAAAATGGCGTATCCCTCTTGTTTTGTTTACGAAAATATTGTTCATAATCATACCTGGAGCCGGTATGCTCTGTTTTATCGGAAAAATCCCTAAATGCATAATGATAATCAGGATGAAATAAAAGCCATGCTAATTTTTTACCTAATTGTATTCTCTCGTTTACACTTGAAAATTCATGGACCGAAAAGCCATATAACTCTCCTTTTACGGTTGGAAACACGACTACGCTATAGTGAAGCCAGTTTTGGATTTTATAGGGTATGGATTGAAATACTTTCTTTTTGTAAAACGGATGCCCAATCACGGGATTTTGAATAACATTTTGTTCATTGATAATAAGGGCCGTCATTAATCTCTTTCTATCTTTCGTTTTCCAAAAACGCTGCCATTCCCTTTGCATAAACTGTGAGACATGAAAATTTTTTAACAAGTGAAAAAAAGAGGTTTTATATTGCTTTGATCGTTCATATATCAATAATTGTGGAAATGCATCCAAAAAAATAAGCCAATTTGCCCGCTCGTAAGTATGAAACATATGGGCACGTAATGTTGCCGGTAGTACTTGTGGTAGCCAAAAGCCTTGTAGATCCGTGATATTCCACCCGGCATTCCTTGAAACCATACTAGCCAAAAAAGACCATTCTATTTCAGGGTTTTGTACATAATATTTATAATAGCTTTTTGTACGCGAGATATTGTCTATGTTTCCTTTTACAATTCTTTTAGTAATATCGGAAATAAGCTCTTTTTCAAAATTATCGTCGATTTTGCACATATTTTCTTCCTCCCTTAAAGAATATCTTGTACAAAATACAAGTGCGAAATTCAACAAAATATGCTATATTTAGTACTTTAGAGGAGCAATTCAGAGAGGATCTGAAAAAAAATGACGATTCGATATCCAAATGGACAAGCATTTATACCCACTCAAAGGAGATTACCTACAAATGTTAAAAAACAGACTTATAGTAATCGAGGTATGACACTTGAGGAGGATATCAATGAAAGTAATCAATATTACTTAGTCCATGGACTAGCGGTCATTCATAAAAAGCCGACACCTGTACAAATAGTATCTGTTGATTATCCAAAAAGAAGTGCAGCAGTCATAAAGGAGGCATATTTTAAGCAGCAATCAACTACAGATTATAATGGTGTTTATCGAGGAAAGTATATTGACTTTGAAGCAAAGGAAACACAAAGTAAAACTTCATTCCCTTTGCATAATTTTCACGAGCATCAGGTTAATCATATGAAAGCTGTCGTACAACAAAATGGCATTTGCTTTGTTCTTTTACGATTTTCACTAACGGATGAGATATTTTTCTTAGAAGCAAGTCATTTATTTTCTTATTGGGACGAACATTTAAATGGGGGCAGAAAATCAATCCCAAAAAAGTGTATTGAAGATGTCGGTTTCCCCATACCGATAAGCTTTAATCCAAGAATTGATTATCTCAAAATCATCAATCAGCTTTATTTTATCTAATGGTTTACTTAGTTATTAAATCAATTAATGAAAGTTTGAAAGGCGGTCCTTACGATGTCTGAAAACTATCGTACAAGACAAGAAAGGCGAGCAATACAAGAAAAACAGAAGCAAAAAAGTGAAAAAACAAAATCTCCAAAATCAAAAAAATCGAACACCCGTGGTCTTTTTAATCGAATCATGACCATTTTTGTTTTAATCGCTGTCGTTGGATTACTTGCGGGTGGTATAACGGCGGTAGCCTTTATTTTGGGAGCTCCAAAGCTTGATGCAGCAGCGCTCGAAAGCCCACAATCGACAAGGATTTATGACCGTAATCAAGAGTTAATTGCCGAACTTGGAAATGAAAAACGAACGAATATTACATATGATGAAATTCCAAAGATTTTGGAGGATGCTGTACTTGCAACTGAAGATGTTCGTTTTTATGACCATTTTGGCTTAGATTTACGGCGGATTGGTGGAGCTGTTCTTGCTAATGTAACGAGCGGATTTGGCTCCCAAGGGGCTAGTACGATTACACAGCAGGTCGTTAAATTATCCTATTTATCACCTGAAAAAACAGTTAAGAGAAAGGTTCAAGAAGCATGGCTGGCCATCCAACTGGATGCAAAATATTCAAAAGAACAAATACTAACAATGTATTTAAATAAGATCAATTATGGTAATCGTGCATATGGTGTAGCCAAAGCTGCCGAAACCTATTTTGGAAAAGATTTAAAAGACCTTACACTACCTGAAGCAGCTTTGTTAGCCGGTTTACCACAGCGTCCATCCGGTTATGACCCTTATAAGCACCCGGACTTAGCTGAAAAAAGACGAAATACTGTTCTTTCATTAATGGAGAAACATGGAAAAATTACGCATGAACAAGCTGAACAAGCAAAAGCAACTCATGTCGCCGATTATATAGTTAAAAAAGAGGAAAAATCAAACCCATATGATGCTTTTATCGATCAAGTTTTAGAAGAACTAGAACAAGTGAAAGATCTTGATGTATTATCAAGTGGTGTCAGTGTATATACAACGATTGATGTTGACGCTCAAAAATTGGTCGAGAAAGCTCTTGATACAGAAGAATACATTAACTATCCTGACGATCGTTTTCAAGCAGGTATTGCCGTCCTTGATACGAAAAACGGAGAAGTGCTAGCCATTGGCGGCGGACGTCACCAAAGTACGTCTTATTTTGCAACCGATATTAAAAGGCAGCCTGGTTCAACAGCTAAGCCAATTTTTGATTATGGGCCGGCGATTGAAAACCTACAATGGTCAACCTATCATCAAATTGTGGATGAACCGCACAGCTATACGAATGGTCCAGCCGTTAAAAACTACGATGGTCGCTACAAAGGGCAAATGTCGATTAGAGAAGCTCTAGCAGATTCACGTAATATTCCTGCTTTAAAAACTTTCCAAGAAGTCGGTGCCGCAAAATCACGCGCTTTTGCGACAAAACTTGGGGTTAAATTTGAAGATGGAATTAATGAAGCCTATAGTATAGGTGGTTTTAATGGAATGTCTCCAATGGACCAGGCTGGCGCCTATAGTGCCTTCGGTAACAATGGAATCTATACGAAACCACATACGATAAGAAAAGTTGTATTCCCGGATGGCAGAGAAATAAACATGCAGCCTGAACCAATCGCAGCGATGAAAGACTATACTGCCTATATGGTTACCGATATGTTAAAAACGGTGGTTCAATCAGGTACAGGACGTTCAGCAAATGTGTCCGGAGTCCATATCGCAGGTAAAACAGGCTCAACAAACTTTGATGATAAAACAAAAGCAAAATACGGAATTCCTAGAGGTGCGTCACCTGATGTATGGTTTACCGGTTATTCGCCTGACTTCACGATTTCAGTATGGACTGGCTACAGTGAAAACGGCGAAGGGAACTATATAACAAGTCGTTCATCAGGGATTGCGAAACAACTTTTTAAAACAGTCATGGGTGGAGTTGCTAAAGGTAAAAAACAAAGCGATTTTGTTAAGCCAAATAGTGTTGTTAGGTCTCCTGTTGTAAGAGGCTCAAATCCACCAAAATTGCCAAGCCTTTTGACACCGGAAAGTCAAATCGTCTATGAATGTTTCGTGAAAGGGACTGAACCAACAGAAACATCGGATAAGTTTGATGAAATACCAAAGGTGCAAAATATTCAAGCCCATTTTGACAGCAATGAAAATAAAATTGTATTAACATGGCAATACAATGAAAAACTGCTCGATCGAGTATCCTTTATTGTAAATTCAGCGATGAATAATAGTGACTATATGACGTATTGGTCTGGTAAGGATTTGACGGTAACAATTAATAGCCCATATCCCGACAGCCTATACAGCTTTGAAATCATTGCTGTTGATGATACGAATCCAGACAGTAAGAGTGGTTCCACAGTAGTGAATGTGGAAACAAAATTATTTGATACGGTCGCACCTGAAGACCCAACGAATCCGGAAGATCCAACACAACCTACAGAGCCGGATATTCCTGAAAATGATACCGGTAATGGCCAAACAAATGATAATCCAAAAAATCCGAATCAGGGAGATAATGGTAACGAAAATGGTGGTGTTACCGAAGAGGATGTAAATCAGCTTATAAACATGATTAAACAACGCTAAAGTAATTGAAAAACCCGCAAGCTTGACTAAGCATTGCGGGTTTTCTTTTGTTCAATAGCCACTTTTTTCTTAAATTGTTTCTCAAGCTCTTCATAAAGTTCTGTTAATTGGATATAGGAGTGATAATGGTCTGGTCGCTCTAATAGAAATGCAAGCCTTTCTTTACTATTGATAGGCTTTACCTCAAGTTTTTCTACTTGCTCCAACAAACCGCTCCCCTGAACAGCTTTTGCGTGATTAATCATAAATAAGATGTCAAGGAAGTTAGCAATATACTTTTTCATAGGGTCTAATGCGGCTTTTTTATCCCTATTTCTAAAAAATAAAGCAATCTTTTCTTTTTCACAATCCCAGAGACTAAAAACTGCTGTAATTTTTTCCAAATCATAAACCATTTTAGCTGCTCCTCTTCATTCGCTTCTGTCCCTCACGGCAAAGTTCTAATAAAGGGCATACATCGCATTGTGGTTTTTGAGCTTTACAGTGGTAGCGTCCAAAGAAAATCAGACGATGGTGTGTTTGTCCCCATTCCTCTTCTGGTACTTTTTTCATCAATGTTTTTTCAACCTCTAAAACAGAATCCTTCCACTTACAAATTCCAAGACGTTTGGAAACCCGTTCAACATGTGTATCAACAGCAATAGCCGGCATACCAAATGCTACAGACATGACCACATTGGCTGTTTTGCGGCCGACTCCGGGCAGCTTCATCAATTCCTCTCGGTTCCTTGGAACTTCTCCACTATACTGTTCAATTAAAAGCTCACAAAGATTACGAATATGTTTTGCTTTATTTCGGAATAGACCAATAGAACGAATATCATTTTGCAATTCCTCTAAAGTCACAGCTAGGTAATCTTCTGGTTTTTTATACTTTTGAAACAGCGTTTTTGTCACTTTGTTGACAAGTGCATCTGTACACTGAGCGGACAAAGAAACAGCAATCACTAGTTCAAATGGATTTGTATGATTTAATTCACAATGGGCATTAGGAAACATTTCTCCCATGGTACCTAAAACCTGCTCTATTTGTTTTTTAGTAAGCATTTTATCTAGCCCTCCTCAAAAAAGGCGAGAAAAATTTTCTCGCCCACAATACCACTACTATGATTCTAACCAATTATAAAATGGAATAGAAGTTGATTCCTGTTTCACAGGCTGTGCTTTTGAGCGTTGATGTGATCTAAACTTTGACCCTTCATCTCTTGCTTGTTCAACCGTTTCGATTCCTTTCTTTTGCCATTCAAAAAGAATCCGGTCGATATAGCGAAAATTAAGTTTTCCACTCATAACTGCTTCTCGTAAAGCAGCTTTAATTAATTCTGGACCGTACCCGTCATTATCAAGCCACATTGTTAATGATTCACATTCCATTGGTGATAATGGGCGTCCAAATTCCTTCTCAAATAATGTATAAACATTAATTTCATCCTGTTCATTTTGTCGCTTTTCGTTGCTTTTCTCTTCGTCTATTAAAAAGATCATCAGCTTTTCCCAAAGTGGACGTATAATGTAGCTTTCTGCTAAAACACCATTTTCATTTCTACCTTCTATTTGTAAAAAGCCTCGTTGTATTAAATATTTTAAAATATCGATACACCGCTCAAGTGAACAGCTCATTCTCTCAGAGAGCTCCTGTGGGGTTGGAAATGAATTTCCGCTTTCAATGGATGTATGGACATGTAAAAGTACCATAAATTCTTCTTCGTTTAAGCCAATCCTTTTATAATAGCGCAATAACAGCTTTGGAATGGCAATACTTCCCTCAGCCAACCAATCTATCATTTTGTCTTTTTTCATTTGGTTAACACCTCAAGTACTATTATAACACGTCCATTTTCTCTTATGGCTAATTTTAAATTATATGAAATTTGCATTTACATATACAATTGAAAAAGCCGACCATAATTGGTCAGCTTCATCATCAGATTTACGGATATAAACGATTTAACAAACGAGGGAATGGAATGGTTTCACGTACATGCTCAGCGCCCGTAATCCAAGCAACTGTCCGTTCTAATCCTAGTCCAAAACCAGAGTGAGGTACAGAGCCATATTTACGAAGGTCAAGGTACCACTCATAGGACCCTCCTGTGAGGTTGTGCTCATCATAACGCTGTTTCATTAACTCTAAATCGTCAATTCGCTGTGATCCCCCAATAATTTCGCCATAACCTTCAGGTGCAATTAAATCTGCACACAAAACAACCTCAGGGCGATTTGGAACGGGCTTCATATAAAACGCTTTAATTTTCGAAGGGTAATGGGTAATAAATACTGGCCTGTCAAACTCCTCCGCAATCGCAACTTCATGCGGAGCGCCAAAGTCCTCTCCCCACTCAATATCATTAAAGCCCTTTTTCTTTAATAAATCAATCGCCTCATCATAGGTGATACGGGGAAATGGTGCTTTAATATCCTCAAGTTTTGAAAGATCGCGGCCAAGTATATTTAGTTCAAGCTTACAGTTCTTGAGCACAGATTGAACAATAAAGCTTACATATTGCTCTTGGATTTCAAGACTTTCCTCATGCTCAACAAAGGCCATTTCAGGCTCAATCATCCAGAATTCAATCAAATGTCTTTTTGTTTTTGATTTTTCAGCACGGAACGTTGGTCCAAACGAAAACACTTTTCCTAAAGCCATCGCCGCAGCTTCCATATAAAGCTGTCCACTTTGTGAAAGGTAGGCGTCTTCATCAAAATATTTTGTGTGGAATAATTCACTGCCGCCTTCAGCAGATGTACCGGTTAATATCGGTGGATCCACTTTTACAAAGCCATTTTCGTTAAAAAATTCATAAGTTGCACGTATGATTTCATTTCTTATTTTCATAATCGCATGTTGCCGCTTAGAGCGCAGCCAAAGATGGCGATGATCCATTAAGAATTCAACACCATGTTCTTTTGGTGTAATTGGATAGTCATGGGATTCATGAATAACTTCAATATTTTTAACCGATAATTCATAGCCAAACGGGGAGCGTTCATCTTCACGAATAGTTCCAGTTACCCACATCGATGATTCTTGCGTAATTGCTTTCGCCTTGGCAAAAACCTCTTCTTCAACTTCCTCTTTGACCACGACACCCTGAATGAAGCCTGTACCATCTCTTAGCTGTAAAAAGGCAATTTTACCGCTTGAACGTTTATTCAGAAGCCAAGCGCCAATTGTAACATCTTGACCAACGTAATTACTTACTTTGGAAATGGTTGTTTTCACTTATTTTGCCTCCTACTATTCCGAAAAGTTAAATATGGAAAAGAGGCGGAGTAATCCTACACCGCCTATATAATGATTTAATATACATTATATTTATTTCCAAATGTCAATATTCTTATTTTAATTTATTTTCCATGAAGCGTTTCATTCTTGCCACTGCACCTTCAAGCAACTCCAATGATGTTGCATAAGATAAACGAACGTTGTCAGGTGCACCGAAGCCAGAACCTGGTACTAAAGCAACCTTTTCTTCCTCTAATATTGCCTTCACGAATGCATCAACATTTTCAAAACCAGCCATTTCAGCAGCTTTCTTTACATTTGGGAATAAATAGAAAGCACCTTGTGGTTTCAAGCAAGTGAATCCTGGAATCTCAATTAATTTCTCATATGTTTTATTTAAGCGGTCTTCAAACGCCTTTCTCATCTCTTCAACAGGCTCTTGTGATCCTGTATAAGCAGCAATTGCACCATATTGGGAAATTGTAGTTGGATTGGATGTACTATGGCTTGCTAAACTTGTCATTGCTTTAATAATTTTGCTATCACCGGCCGCATATCCAATCCGCCATCCTGTCATGGAATGTGATTTTGAAACCCCATTGATAATGATCGTTTGATTTCTCAATTCTGGTGAAAGTTGTGCAATCGATACATGCTGATGATCACCATAAATTAATTTCTCATAAATCTCATCAGATATAATGAGAACATTATTTTCAAAACATACTTCACCCAATGCTTTTAACTCTTCTGCTGTATAAATCATTCCCGTTGGGTTGCTAGGAGAGTTGATGACTACTGCCTTTGTTTTTGGTGTAATCGCAGCTTTTAGCTGGTCCACCGTAATTTTGAAGTCGTTTGCTTCTTTCCCTTCAACAAAGACAGGTGTACCTTCAGCTAGTTTTACAAATTCAGGATAGCTTACCCAATAAGGAGTTGGGATAATTACTTCATCTCCTGGATTAATAATAACCTGGAATAATGTATATAACGCATGTTTAGCACCAACACAAACAATAACTTCGTTTTGAGCATAGTCAAGCTGTTGGTCTCTTTTAAATTTATCGATGATTGCATCTTTTAAGGCAGGTAAGCCGCCAGATGGTGTATATTTTGTAAGACCGTCATTCATTGCTTTTACAGCGGCATCAATGATGTGTTGTGGTGTATTAAAATCAGGCTCACCCGCGCCAAGACCGATCACATCGTGACCAGCATCTTTTAATGCTTTCGCCTTTGCTGTAATTTCTAGTGTAGCTGATGGGGTTAAAGAAGATACTCGATTTGCTAATTCCATTGTTTACTTTTCCTCCTCAAAGCGGTCTTTTTTTAGACTGTACCTTTTCACAAATGATCCATCGTCAAATTTCATGAAATAATATGTAAAACGCTTTTCCTGGTCAATGTACGTGATTTCCCAAAGTGGTGTAGTTTCTGTTTTGTTTGTACGATTATCCTTTATTACTTCAGCACCTAGCCTTATATCTATTAATTTTAATGGATTTTGGTTCGCAATAACATATTTTTTTACCTTTTCTTTTGACCACCCTTCACTAGTCTTTTTTATAATAAGTTTTCCCTTTTTTTTTGAATCAGGCACCCAAATAATAATATCCTCATTTTTCTCATTCGTTCCATAAAGAACCGTATAAGCTAGTCTGCCATGGTAGTACTCAGCGTCTGTGATTGATGAAAGATCTTTCACATGTACCTCTGCAAAGGCAATCGCCTTTTTTTCCCCATTTTTCTGGTAGCTCATACTCTCCAGATAAAGTGTGGTAGCCTGCCAAATGATAATAACCAGTAATAAAGGTATTATATACAACCATTTTTTCATAGTAAACCTCTAAGTTCTATATATAGTAATTTTTGTAATACATATATGCGCGTCTTACGTATAAAATAGTGATAAGAAATAACATTCTTCGTCACTCGTCTCTTTTCCCATTATAACAAAATGTTTTACCATAGTATTATAAAACGATCTCCTTCCGACACCATAATCGGGGCTTAAAAAGCCCCCTTTTTATGTTCCAGGCTACTACAACCAATCCTGTAATTTTTTTAATAAGTCTTCTGTTTCTTCTTCATAAATTTCAAGAGGTGGCAACGCTTGAATAAACTTTTTCCCGTAGCCTTTTGTGGTAATCCGTCGGTCAAGAACAAATACTGCCCCATGATCGTTTTCCGCACGAATAAGGCGTCCGAATCCTTGTTTAAACCGCAATATTGCTTGGGGTAAAAACAATTCCATAAACGCATTTCTCCCTGACTTTTTCATTGCTTCAGCTTTCGCAGCCATCATACAATCGTCTGGTGGTGAAAAGGGCAGTCTTACAATGACAATGCAGCTTAAATCTTCACCAGGAATATCAATGCCTTCCCAAAAGCTACTTGTCCCAAAAAGAATGGCTTGATCGTGTTGTTTAAAATTTTTCGTGAGCTTGGCACGACTGCCGCTGGAAATCCCTTGACCAATTAGCACGAACCCTTCCGATTTTGAAGCTGCCTTCACAGTGTAGAATGTCTTTTCAAGCATTTCATACGATGTAAATAGAATAAGCATGCGCCCTTTGGTTACTCTGGCAATGGAAATGATTTTTTGGGCAATATCTTCAACAAACACGGCCTGTTCTACGTCTTTAATAGGTGGTACATCAGATGGAAGCATTAGCTTTACTTGGTCTTTATATGAAAAAGGTGATGGTATTTTTTTTGCTATAACTTCAAAATCTAATAACCCTAAGCTCGTCTTAACATATTGAAAAGAATCTTCAACCGCAAGTGTTGCCGAAGTGAGAATGACACTTTGTTTTTTGGAAAATAAGCGGACCGCAAGTGACTCACTAATATCAATATGCTGACTAAATAAATAAGCTGAATTTTGTGCACCCTTAGCTTCAATTTCTAACCATGTCACTTTATTTGCTTCACTTTCAAAAAGTAATTTACAAAGACTTGTTGTCATTTCCTCTAAGGAATGTTTTAGGGAATTGACGTCTTTCAGAATCCCGCTTTCAGCGATTACCTTTTTAACTTCCTTTATTTGAAGTTCATCATAAATGGACGCTAAACCATCTTTTAAATCTTCTAGTTTTTCGATTGCTACAAAAGCATTATTTTTTACTACTTTCCATAATGGGCCATCTTCCTTCGAAACATGGAAGCGATACGTAAGCCGTCCAATTTCATTTTTATTATTCGTATTTTTCGATAAAACATAGGAACGTATACTTCTAAAGAGATCATCAATAATCATTTTAGCTGCCACATATTGTTCCTCGATAGCACTTATTTTTAAAGCTAATGAGTGGTCCACATTTACTATTGACCCAATCCTATGTAAAAGCTCCGTTCCATTGATCAAGCCAATTTGGTTAAGTAATGTTTGAATTGCAAAGTAATCTAATTGAATACCGAAATGTTCTCGGGCAACATCATCAAGATGATGGGCCTCGTCAATCACAAGTTCGTCATAGTCCGGTAATAGAGAATAATTGCTTTTTATATCACTAAGGAGCAAGGCATGATTCGTAATGATGAGATCGGCGTTTTCCGCTTCTTTTCTTTTTTGAAAGTAGTAGCACCTTGAGTACCAAGGGCATTCTTTATTTCTCGAGCATTCTGTATCACACTGTAGTTTATTCCAAAAGATTCTGCCTCCAGATGTAAGATTGAGTTCATCGACATCTCCTGTGGTTGTTTCTGTCAGCCAGACAAGAATTTGTGCTTTCGTAAATACTGTGTCATACGTATCTGACACGGTATTTTCCAAAGAATCTTCAAACCTCCTAAGACAAAGGTAATGATTTCTTCCTTTTAGAACGGTCACATCAAACGAAAAAGGCAATGCTTTTTGCATGATGTTTATTTCTTGATTCATAATTTGTTCTTGAAGATGTGTTGTAAAAGTACTAATGACAACCCTTTTTCCTGATTGTTTTGCGAAAAAAAGCGCTGGAATTAAATACCCAAGTGTTTTTCCCGTGCCAGTCCCAGCTTCAATTAGGCCATGTACATGATGGTCAAAAGCATCATTGATACAATCTATCATTTCCATTTGACCTTCACGGATTTCAAATTTAGAATCTACCCTTTGAAGGTTGGCTAGGATCTCTCTTGAGTCAAACGGTTTGAATTTTACATCATCATGATCTATCCTACTTTTCTTCTCATGTGGTTTAAAAGCAAGACCACGGTATATATCAAATCCCTCATCTTCAATTTGCAATGCCAGTTTTTTTGCTTTTATCATTTCTTGTATAAGGTTCCCCAAACTGCTTTGAAAATGAGGAGCTAAATCTTCTAGTCTTTTCAGGGTGAGAAGCGGAAGACTGTTCAGTTTCTCTAATAAATTCAACAGCAAATGGGCCGTTGCTTCTGCATCGCTATCTGCCCGATGTGGCTGATCATGGTCAATGGCAAAAGTTCGCGCCAATTGGCTTAACTTATAACTATTTAATGATGGAAATAAAAGCCTAGAAAGCTCAACTGTATCAAGTGTCGGGTATTCATCAAACGTAAACCCGCCTGCTTCCAACTCAGCTTTTATAAATGAAAGATCAAAGGGAACATTATGGGCAACAAAATAGGACCCTTCCAGCATCTCCAATAGCATTGGGGCAATCAATGCAAAACTAGGGGCTCTTTTTAACGCCTCATCTTCAATTCCTGTAAACTGTTTAATAAAAGTAGATAACTTCATATTAGGGTTCACAAAGCTTGAAAATCTTTCAATAATTTCCCCATCCTCAATCAGAATAGCACCGATTTGAATGATTTTGTCCGTACCTATTTTGTTGCCAGTTGTTTCAACATCTATAACCATGAAACGATTCATTGTAACACCTCGATTAAAGGACACGACGATACGTTAGTGATTTTTCTTATACTATCTGCTTAAATGTACTAATTTATGATGCAACTAAAAGGCTTTCGCCACAATAAAGCGAAAGCCATCATTGTACAACTATTTTATTATAATACAGTAGATGCCGGTTCGGCATAAATAATTTCTTTAATAGAATTATCTTTTTCATTCATAATCGCAACTTTTGGTTTATGTGCAGCAACTTTGTCCTGTGACACAATTGCGTAAGAAATGATAATGACAATATCATCCGGTTGGACAAGACGGGCGGCTGCACCATTTAAACAAATCACACCACTACCCCTTGGACCCGGAATTACATAGGTTTCAAGTCTCGCTCCATTGTTATTATTAACAATGGCAACTTTTTCATTTTCACAAATTCCAACTGCATCTAAAATATCTTCGTCAATTGTGATGCTTCCAACATAGTTTAAGTTTGCTTCTGTAACACGTGCGCGATGTATTTTGGCATTCATTAATGTTCTAAACAAAGTCTTTTCCTCCTAGACCGTAAACGTTATATTATCGATTAAGCGTGCTTTACTGAATTTCACTGCAATTGCAAGAATCATTTTTCCCTGTGGTTGATCAACTTCCTCTAATTCCGGATAGGAATAAAGCTCTACATAATCGATCTGGCCTGATGTTTTTTCAGTTATCTCTTCTTTTACCAAAGCTTTGATTCGCTCGATATTACTTTCTCCATCAATAATCGTTTGGATTGCTTTTTGTAAGCTTTGATAAAGTACGGGTGCTTCTTTCCGTTCTTGTTCACTTAAATAAACATTACGCGAACTTTTCGCTAGTCCATCTTCTTCACGTACAGTTGCAACAGGAACAAGTTCAATTGGGATATTATAATCCTGTATTAATCCATACACAACGGCAACCTGCTGGGCATCCTTTAATCCGAAATAGGCACGGTCCGGTATAATGATATTAAATAGCTTCACTAAGACTGTGGCTACCCCATCAAAATGACCAGGTCTAGATTTTCCACATAGGACATTAACCCGCTTTGTTACATGAATTGTTGTCGAAAGCTCGACAGGATACATCTCGTTAACTTCCGGATAAAAAACAACATCGACCCCTGCATCTTTTGCTAATGCTTCATCCCGCTCGATATCACGTGGATAGGCTTCAAAATCTTCATTAGGTCCAAATTGCAATGGATTCACAAAAATACTAATGACAACTTTGTCATTATTCTTTTTCGCTTCTTTAATTAAAGTCAAGTGGCCCTCATGTAAAAAACCCATCGTTGGTACATAGCCAATTGTATTTCCTTCTCTTTTGAATTGCTTCGTTAGCTCTTGCATTTGTTTAATTGAAGTGATAACCTGCATTTTCTATTTTCCTCCGTATAAAGACACAAGCTCGTCTTCTTTCATTGTAAACGAGTGATTTTCACTAGGAAATTCCCTGGTCTTTACTTCATTTCTATATTGAGTAATCGCATGCTCGACATTTGCATTCACATTTGCGTATTGTTTTACAAATTTAGGTACATGACCAAAGCCATTTTGAATGACATCATGATATACAAGGACTTGTCCATCTGTTTTATTGCCTGCGCCAATTCCAATTGTTGGAATCGTAAGTTTGGCTGTAATTATTTCGGCAAGTTGTTTTGGAACACATTCCAGAACAAGCATCATCGCTCCTGCTTTTTCAACTTCAATAGCTTCCTTGATCAGCCTTTGCGCTGTTTCTTGGTCCTTGCCTTGCACTTTGTATCCGCCTAAAACACCTACAGATTGAGGTGTAAGTCCGAGATGAGCGACAACAGGCACTCCCGCCGCCGTTAACCGTGAGATTGTAAAAGAGACTTCACCTGCTCCCTCCAGTTTCAAGGCATGTGTTCCGCCCTCCTGCATTAACATCCTCGCATTTTTCATCGTTTCTTCAAACGAAGAATGGTAGCTCATAAACGGCATATCAGTAACGATAAAAGTATTTTTTGCACCGCGGCAAACCGCTTTTGTATGGTGCACCATGTCATGAACAGTTACTGGAATTGTTGAATCATATCCAAGCACAACCATTCCCAGGGAGTCACCGACTAAAATCATATCGACATTAGCTTCTTCAGCAAGTTTGGCAGATGGATAATCATAGGCTGTTAACATAACGATTGGTTCACCATTTGCTTTCATTTTTTGAAAATCTGTTGTAGTTTTCATATTTTCCCTCCGAAAAATGAGATAGAGGGAATGACAACCAAACTAAACTTTCAAACCAAATAAAAAATCTTTCCATACGGAAAGACAGTAGGCAAGAAATTTATTGGTTTATTCATCCCCTGTCCTAGTCCGCTTACGGATCAAGGCAGTTATCACTTCAATTGTTATATTGCCGCTTACGGTGTAGTTCCTATGGATACTACCCGATGTTTGTAGTATATCAGAAATCGGTCTAAAACGGGAGAGATTTTTTATTAATTTGAATTTTTAATTTATTTCAATATCAGCTGAATAAATGCGATGAATCATTTTACTTTCATCCTCTAATAATAAAACACCCTCATTCGTAATACCTAGGGCTTTTCCAACAATTGTATTTGTTAATGTTCTCGCGGTAATTTGTTTACCAATGCTGACGGCATAACTTTCCCACAAATATTTGACCACTCCAAAACCATTTTCTAAGTAATCGAGGTACAAGTCTTCGATTTCCTTTAAAATTGCTTGTAAAATCTTGGCGCGATTCAATTTTTCTCCGCATTCAATTGACAGAGATGTTGCAGTATCTTTAATTGTTTCCTGAAAGCTCTCGGCCTGTTGATTGACATTAATGCCAATTCCAATAATCACCGCATTGATTCGATCCGGTTCAGCCTGCAATTCAGTTAAAATACCGACCACCTTTTTGCCATTAATCAAAATATCGTTCGGCCACTTTATTTCACAGTGTATTCCAGTAGCCGCTTCAATCCCTCTAACAACACCGACAGCAGCTAATAGGGTCAGCTGTGGTGCCTGTTGTGGTGGAATAGTTGGCCTCAAAATCAAACTAAACCAAATCCCAGCATACTTCGGTGAAAACCAAGTGCGATCAAGTCTGCCTTTACCTGTAACTTGTTCTTCGGCAACAACAACCGTCCCTTCAGGAACACCTTCATAGGCAAGTTTATGTGCAACCTTTTGTGTCGATGTAACCGATTCTTCATAATGAACATCTCTGCCTAAATATTTAGTTTGTAAACCAAGCTGGATTTCGTTCCCGCTAATTCTATCCGGTTGTTTGAGAATCCGATAACCCTTTCTTTGAACAGCCTCCATTTCAAAGCCGTCTTTACGCAAATCCTCAATATGTTTCCAAACAGCAGTTCTTGAACAGCCAAGCTTTTCACTAATCAATTGTCCTGATAAAAATTCCCCTTCATACTCCGAAAATAATTTCAATAATTCTTTTCTTATTGAGGATTGCATGTCAAGAGCCACTCCTTTATTTCTGCTTTATTATTTATTACTTCTCCATTAACAACAGCTCTTTCAACCACGGTAATCAAATGAGAAAGCCAGGGCCCTCCTTTTTTATTATACAAGCCCATTAAATCATTACCCGAAACCGCAAGTTCTTTTCTTGAATGGATAGGAAGTCCGTCATAAATCTCTTGAAGCTTCAAAATCATCATCTCTGATTGTTTCTGTTCCAAGATACAATAAATCTTTATACTAGATTTTAATACTGAAAGTCCATATGTATAAACAAAGAATGGTGAAAGTTCGTTATTCTTTTGTAGTTCTGCAATTGCGTTTATATAAGACACACAAGTTTTGATTCGTTCATTTGAGCTTTTCCATTGCTTAAAAAAATGATCAATTTTGTCTATTTTTAGGATTAATATCAACAAAGTCCATAATTCATCAAGATGTAATGAATGATTAGCACAGGCCTCACTAAATTCTATAAGTTCTTCACGTTTATTTGCTAATAGCGGCAAATAATTATAGATTTGGAGCTCGACAATAAGCGAAAGTGCTTTTTTCCGTGCTTTGCCAATCAAAAGTTTTTCAAATTCTATTAATATTCGTTCAACCGATATTTTTTCTAAATAACTGCTATTTTTTTTAATTGATTTTTTTGTATCGTCACTTAATTTAAACTCTAATTGACTGATAAAGCGAAAGGCCCGCATCATTCGGAGTGGATCTTCTAAAAATCTGTCATCTGGATTTCCAACCGTTTGTATGTATTTTTCTTCTAAGTCTTTTTTTCCATCTAAAGGATCAATAATGATCCCATCATAGTCCATTGCCATTGCATTGATTGTAAAATCACGTCTCTGCAAATCTGACTCAAGTGAGGAAACAAATTCGACCTTTGAGGGATGGCGAAAATCTTTATAATCACCATCAACTCGGTAAGTTGTTACCTCATAGCACTCATCATGAAGGACAACAATGACGGTCCCATGCTCAATTCCAACTGGTATTGTCTTTTTAAATAGACTGGTCACATCCTGAGGCAGGGCAGATGTAGCGATGTCTACATCGCCAATCGGACGGCCTAATAGAAAATCACGGACAGAACCGCCGACAAAATATGCTTCATATCCAGCCTTGATTAATGTTTCAATGATTGGTTTTGCTTTTATAAACGGTCCTTCCATGTATATCACTCACTTTTTACTGGATCTTAACATTTTAAAATAAAGCGCTTCATACTGTTCCACTATTTTTTCAGAATGGAAGACTTCTTTCGTTCGCATATAAGCTTGATCACTTATTCTGTTATACAATTCTTCGTTGCTAAGAATCTGGATTGCTTTCTCCGCAACTGCCTTTACGTCTCCTAATTCACAAATAAAACCCGTCACTCCATCTTCAATGACCTCCGGAATGCCACCAATATTCGTGCCAATGCATGGAACCTGACAGGCCATTGCTTCCAAAAGTGTAAGGCCGAAACTTTCTTTTTCTGATAAAAGAAGGAAAAGGTCGCTAATTGATAAAACTTCCTCAATATTTTCTTGTTTACCTAGAAAAAGGACACGGTCTTGTAAACCCTTTTCCTTCACCATACGGGAAACAATGGTAGACTCAGGACCATCACCTACTAGCAGTAGTTTCGCCTTGATTTCCCTTTGAATAAGCGCAAATGCTTCTATAACATCGGGAACTCTTTTCACATGTCTAAAATTGGAAATATGGATGATTACTTTTTCGTCCTCTTGAATCCCGATTTGCCTTTTTAAATACTGACGTTCACGTCGATAATAAACGCGTTCATCAACAAAATTATACACTGTTTCAATCTCTTTATTCGTTTCGACTAATCTATATGTTTCTTCTACAAGATTTTTGGATACAGCCGTTACCATGTCAGATTGTTCAATTCCGAAGCGAATCAGCTCTTGTAATGAAGGATCATGCCCTAAAACAGTAATATCTGTACCATGTAATGTTGTGATTATCTTCAAGGTGTCGCCACCAACCATTTGTTTGGCTAAAAAGGCACTGATTGCATGGGGAATGGCATAATGAACATGCAGTAAATCCAAGTTCTCCCGCTTTGCAACCTCTGCCATTTTACTAGCCAATGATAAATCATAAGGTGGATACTTAAATACAGAATACTGATTGACATCGACTTCATGAAAATATAAATTGGGATACCATCTATTTAATCGGAAAGGAATACTAGAAGCTATAAAATGGATTTCATGGCCTCTTTCAGCTAATAGCATTCCTAGCTCAGTTGCAACAACCCCGGATCCTCCAACAGTCGGATAACATGTAATACCAATTTTTAACTTCATTTGTAAACCTCTTTTTATTTAAAGTATCAATCATCAATTGTTCTCCAAGCGAAATCACCACGTTCTAGGCCATGAATTAGCACTTCAGCTGTTCCCATATTCGATGCAAGCGGTATATTATAAACATCACAAAGTCGAAGCAATGCACTCACATCTGGTTCATGTGGCTGTGCCGTTAGCGGGTCTCTAAAAAAAACTACCAAATCCATATCATTATCAGCTATCATTGCGCCAATTTGCTGGTCACCGCCTAGTGGTCCAGATTGGAAGCAATGCACCTGTAATCCCGTTGCCTCCATAATCTTTTTCCCTGTCGTACCTGTTGCATATAATGAATGATTTTTAAAAATAACTTTGTACGCTGATACGAATTGTATCAATGCTTCTTTTTTATTGTCATGAGCAATTAAAGCAATATTCATGAAATCACCCCCTACTCAATGATGTTTTCAAGCCCATAGACTAAGACATCAAGATTCACGACTGTCTCAATCGCTAGTTTCACACCTGACATAAAAGAAGAGCGGTGCAATGAATCATGGCGAAGCGTTAATATTTGTCCATTTCCACCAAATAAAACTTCTTGGTGAGCTACTAGACCCGGAAGTCGAACACTATGGATGCGCATGCCGTTCATATTGGCGCCTCTTGCACCTTGAATAGTCTCTTTTTCATTTGGATGCCCTTGTTGTTTTTCTTCACGTGTACGTGAAATTAACTCAGCTGTTTTAATAGCAGTCCCTGATGGGGCATCAAGTTTTTGGTCGTGATGCTGTTCAATAATTTCAACATCTGGAAAATATTTCGCAGCCATTTGCGCAAATTTCATCATTAACACTGCGCCAACCGCAAAGTTCGGGGCAATAATGACACCTATTCTTTTATCCTCCGCTGTTTTTGCCAATTCCTTTAATTCTTGTTCATTGAAACCTGTTGTTCCTACAACCGGACGGATCCCGTACGCCAATGCAGCTTCAGTATGCTTTCTGCCGATTTCCGGTGTTGTTAAGTCCAAAAGAACATCTGCCTGAATTTCTTTAAAACATTTTTCAGCATCTTCATATATAGGGGCATCAATTGCCGGCAATCCTTCAATATCTGAAACGAGTTTCCCCCCATTTTTACGGTCAATCGCAGCTGCTAGTTCAAAATGTTCAGTTTCCTTGATAAGCTTTAATGCCTCCATCCCCATTTTTCCGCGTGGTCCGGCCAAAATAATTTTAATGTTTTCCATTGGTTCTCCCCCTACTCCTTTCTTGTCCATCGATCTTTATCGCGCGTATTAAATTTATTCATTACTAAATCAAAGGATTCCTCTAGGCTGATGTTTAATGAGTTTGCAAAACAAATTAACACAAAAAGAAGATCGCCAAGCTCTTGTTCAACAGTTTTTTCTTCTTCATCATTTTTTTTCGGTTTTTCACCATAATAATGATTAATTTCTCGGGCAAGCTCTCCTAGTTCCTCTGTTAAACGCGCTAACATGGCCAAAGGACTAAAGTATCCTTCTTTAAATTGACTTATGTATTGATCAACTTCCTTTTGCATTTCCTCCATTGTTTTTTGCTTCAAATACTGTTCACCTCTTTTATTTTTTATGTTAGCTAAATTTAGGCATTTTGACAAACTTTACTCTTTCTTATTTTAGAAAACTAGAGTAATTCTTCACATTTTTTCCAAACTAATCTATAATGGTTATGTTTTTCTATCAAGGGGGCTTTGAGATGAAAATTACAATAAAACTAAAGAATGTCTTCTTCATATTACTTGGTGCGGCGATCCTTTCCTTTGGTCTTGTCTATTTTAATATGGAAAATAATTTAGCCGAGGGCGGGTTTACAGGAATAACCTTGCTATTATATTTTTTATTTAAAATTGACCCATCTATCACAAATCTCGTTCTCAACATCCCATTATTTTTTATTGGCTGGAGATTTTTGGGTAGGACTACCTTTATTTATACGATTCTTGGAACTGTAAGTGTATCCATCTTTTTATGGATATTCCAACGCTATCGTCCCTTTTCGATACCACTCCATGATGATTTAACACTTGCTGCCCTGTTTGCCGGTGTTTCTATTGGATCGGGGTTAGGGATTATTTTTCGCTACGGGGGAACAACAGGCGGTGTCGATATCATTGCTAGACTAGTTAATAAGTATATCGGCTGGAGTATGGGGAAAACGATGTTTATGTTTGATGCCTGTGTAATCACAACATCGTTAATCTTTTATTTATCCTATCGTGAAGCGATGTACACACTTGTGCTTGTTTTTGTAAGTGCGAAGGTGATTGATTTCATGCAAGAAGGAGCCTATTATGCCAAAGGGGCAATGATTATTTCTGAGAAAAGTGCGGACATTTCGAATCAAATCATGCAAGATATGGGCCGCGGGGTAACGGTTTTAAAGGGGATGGGGAGCTTTACCAACCAGGAGAGAAATGTCCTTTACTGTGTTGTGGGCCGCAATGAAATTGTCAAGCTGAAAGGGATTATTAACTCTGTTGATCCCCATGCATTTGTATCGGTCAGCGATGTTCATGAGGTACTTGGAGAAGGGTTTACGTTGGATGAAAATAAGAAACCATTAGAGAGATAGAGCATAATTCTTGATAAAGGCAATTCCATCAGCCGTTTATTGCTTCCTAAAGTGATTGGACAATCCGTAAATGTTGTGTAAAGCAAGTTTTTATGCGGACACGAATAAACATCTGGGTATTTCAAGGAAGCGAGACTATATTCGTGTTGGTCCGCATAAAAACTTAGAAAACAGTCTAACCTTTCATTCGAGCGTTGTCCAATCAAACTCGGTCGCAATAAACGATTGATGGAATTTAACTTTCACAACAAAAAGGCTGACGCAGTGTCAGCCTCTACTTTATGTGGTTACTCTTTAGTCCTCGTCACTAAATAAACCTGTATACATTAATAGCATACGAACAAGTTCCATGACTGCTACTAATGCAGCAGCAACATATGTTAATGCAGCAGCACTTAAAACTTTGCGTGTTTCTCTTTCTTCATTATTACGAATCACACCTGCTGCTACAATTTCATCCATTGCGCGACTAGACGCATTAAATTCCACTGGTAACGTTACAACTTGAAAAAGTACGGCTGCAGCCATACAAACAATTCCTAGTAATAAAAATCCACTTATATGTGCAAAAATCCCAATCATAATTAAAATCCAAGAAAGATTAGATCCTAAATTCGCCACAGGCACTAAAGCATGTCTAAATCTTAAAAACGCATAATCATGTGCATCCTGAATAGCATGGCCCACCTCATGCGCTGCAACAGCTGCCCCGGCTACAGATGCCCCGTGATAATTGCTGGATGATAAGCGCACTGTTTTTGAACGTGGATCATAGTGGTCTGACAAAATCCCATGTGTTTCTTCAACCCTCACATGATACAGTCCATTATTATCCAAAATTGTTCTAGCAACTTGTGCACCAGTCATTCCTGAAGAAGCAGGAATTTGAGAATATTTGCGATATGCACCCTTCACTTTCATTTGTGCCCATAACGGGATGAGGATGATTATTGCAAAATAAAGTAGAAACATCCTTTCCATTCCTCCATAAAAAATATTTGTTATTCATATTGTATTGAATGGTCAAATTTTAGTCAATTAATAACCACTTCACTTATCGGTCACGATATTTTATGATGGTAATTTTTTCAGCCGTATATTTTTTTAGAGAAACATATAGTAATGCTGCAAAAATAATAGACCCTGATGTAATCATCACCCAAATCAAAGAGGGGTCGGTCACATCTTCAATAGTTTTACCAAAGAGTTTATACATATCCTTTTCCATAATCTTTAAATGCTCTTCCTTATTTTGTGTAGTTACGCGGTCATAAGTAGCAAGGAAGCGGATATGGGAGTCTAATCTTGATATAATATCTGGGTCAAGAGCAATAACTAAAGATGGGTAAATGGTATCGATGTTCATTGAAAATGAATTAAACTGAAACTTGAATGTTTCCATATCATTGTCTAATGCGGCATCCTTCATTTGCTCAAAACTAGCCAATACTTCCTGTTCCATCCCCTTCCATAAAGGCTGGTGCTCAGAATGTAAAGCATCCAAGGCAAGCCGGAGGCGGGTTACTTTTCGTACTCTTTCTTGGTGTTCTAAAGAAACGGCTGTTAATGCATTTATAGCTTCGATGGTACTAATTGAGATTACACGCAAATCATTCATGGTGATATGATTTTCCTTTGGATATGTTTTGATAAACTGATCAGAAAACGTCTCCAGCTCTTGTTTTGCCTCTACATATTTTTGCTGTTTTGTAAGCATTAGGGCTTGGTCTGTCATTTTATCTAAATAAGTCCAGGCTTCATTATTGGCATATGTCATTTGTGGAATAAACAAATAGAAAAAAATCATCGGTAATAAAATCTTCCTTATCATCACTTGCTCCCCCCATTGTTTTGTATGAGTTTATGAGGGAAGGGACAAGAGTAGAACCTTAGAACAATGATGTTTGATAATGCTTGTCTCTAAGGCATAACCAGTATGTAATAAAAATCGATGCAATACTTAGCCAAAATGTAAAATACCCAATTTGCGCTGTAAAATCATGTAACATGCCATATCTAGGCATCATGCCGAATACATAATCGATGACATCATTATGCAAGGTCCAAATAGCGGCAATTACTAAATGCCAAGCCTTTATACGATAATAGGAGGCAAATAAAAGCCCTTCAACAGCCATTGCAAAATGCGAAGCAATTAACATATAACCATCCAAAGGCAAATACCCTTGTACCTTTAAAACCAATACGTTCATCACGACCGCCCATATTCCATATTTAAAAAGAGTAACAATGGCCAAAGCTTCAATCAGCGGCCAATTTCTTCTTAATAAAAAGGCGAATAAAACAAACACAAAAAATAAACTTGCAGTGGGACTATCAGGTACAAAGATTAGAAATTTTGTTGGGGTGTCTGCCAATTGCCATCCATACCAAATATAACCCCAAATAGTACCAATGATGTTGATTAATAATAATAATAATAAAATCGAACGATGCCCTAAAAACTGAATCAATAGTTTCATCCACTCAACTCCGAAATATAGTTATTACTCTTATTTTATCAAAAAATGTAAAAAATGAAAAAGCTGGCCTTCTCTTGAAGGTCAGCTTTTTTCATTAATAATATGAAATTACTTACCACTTAAACCATGAATAAATTCAGAAAGTTGTTTAAGTTCTTCGTCAGTACCTTTGAACATTCCTGGAGGCATTGTATTCCGTCCATTTTTCGCAATATTAGCGATTTCATCTGCTGATAACGTTTTACCAGTTTCTGTTAATGCAGGAGCTGCTGCACCACCAGTCAAGTCAGTACCGTGACAGTTTAAACATCCATTTTTCTCCATAACTTTATAGCCAGGGTCCTCTTTATCAAATTCAACTGTTTTCTTAATTTCACCTTGCTTAGCTGCTGCTGCCCAGTCATGGGTTGCTACAGATTGCCATGTTAAGAAAATAGTTCCTGCCAATGCTAGCAACATTAAACCTGTTGCAACTGGTCGTTTTGATGGACGGCGTTCTGGACCCCTGTCCAAAAATGGTGCTAAAAGTAATGAACCAAATGCTAGACCAGGAATAATCATCGCACCGATTACTGTGTAAGGACCTGATGCATATTCATATTTAAGTAATTGATATAAGAACAAGAAATACCAGTCTGGTAATGGAATATAGCTTGTATCTGTTGGATCAGCTATACGCTCTAATGGTGATGGATGGGCGATCGTTAAACAAAGATAACCCACTAAAAATACAGATCCAATCAACCATTCTTTTAAAAGGAAATTCGGCCAGAATGCTTCCGTTTTCCCTGGATATTCGGAATAGTCTTTTGGTATATTAGGTTTTCTCTCTGCAGGTACACGAGAATCCCCAACAAATTTCATACCTTTTCCGCGATGCATCGTCTTCCCTCCCTTATGTTACATATGTATTTTACAATGGACCCGAAATACCTTGCTTTCGAATCATTACGAAATGGGCAGCCATTAAGCCAAATAAACATGCAGGCAGGAAGAATACATGGATTGCGAAGAAACGAGTTAATGTTTGGGCACCAACAATTTCAGGGCTACCTGCTAATAATGTTTTAATATAAGGTCCAAGTAATGGAACAGCCTCTGCAATCTGTAAACCTACCTTTGTTGCAAATAACGCTTTCATATCCCATGGTAATAGGTATCCTGTAAAACCAAGACCTAACATCATGAAGAATATTAATACACCTACAACCCAGTTTAATTCACGTGGCTTCTTATAAGCCCCTTGGAAAAATACACGTAATACGTGTAAAAACATCATAACGATTACTAAACTTGCTCCCCAGTGATGCATTCCGCGCACAATTACACCAAATGCAACTTCATTTTGCAAGTAATATACTGATTCCCAAGCATTTTTAATATCTGGAACATAGTACATTGTTAAGAACATTCCAGATAATACTTGGATGACGGTAATAAAGAATGTAAGACCGCCAAAGCAGTATACAAATGCTGAGAAGTGATGTTCTGGATTAACATGCTCAGGCACTTCATGGTCAGCAATATCACGCCACAGCGGCGTAATATCTAAACGCTCGTCTACCCAATCATAAATTTTATTAAGCATCTATTACGCCCCTCCTATGCTCGTGGTCTAGCTTTACCTAGATATAAAGTTCCGCCATCAACTTTGTAATCATAAAGATCCAATGGTGCAAGCGGTGGTGTGCCTGGTACGTTTGTTCCATCTTTTTCATATTCCCCACCATGACATGGGCAATAGAATTTGTTTGGCACTTTTGGATCATTCCATGTTACTGTACAGCCTAAATGTTTACATACTGGTGACATTGCTTGAATGCTTCCGTCGTCATTTTTATAAACCCAAGCTGACATCGTAACTTCTGACTCATACCATGCATCGACTTGATTAACTTTAAAGTCAAAACGTTGCGGTTCACTTGTTAGCTTAGATTCCTCAACAACTGCTACAAGTTCACCTTTAGAAGCTGGCTTTAAAACTGGGTCAATTGCAAAACGAAGCATTGGTGTAAGCATGCCTGCCGCCATAAATCCGCCCACACCTGTTAGTGTGTAACTAAGAAATTGACGTCTAGTTACTTGATTTCCCTTACTCATTATCTTCCCCCCTCTATTAAAGGATAGTCCATCCCGGACAAATCATTTATAAACACACATATTACTAGGACATAACCATGATAGCGCAAACTTGTCCATTGGTCAATAACATCATGTCGAATTTCGGGTTGAAAATAACGATTAATCCGCACTTTTCCACAGATTCATCACAATTGATTGAATTTGTTTTAATTGTGATTTCATTAGTTGTTCTATGTACTTTTTATCCAGATCATTTAAAGCAATAGAAGGAAGCCATACTAAGCTGGCATGAAGGTCCTTTTCATTAAGTTTCCAATCGGAATCAGAGGTAAGGAGTAAGACATGTTTAACACCATCACCCAATAAAGCACTATTCCATTTGTTAATCCGTTCGATTAAGCTTTCTGTATCCTCTTGTTTTAAATATGTAAATGCCGGCAAAACAATGATTCTACCTTTATATTCTCTTTCTAGCTCTATCGATAGTATAGAAATAAATTCACCCATCTCACAGATTGGAACAGCATCATCATGTAATGAGATTGGTATAAGGGGAATCACTGCTGTATCAATAAATTCCCTCGATTTTATGTACATTTCAACATCTGACCTTGTCCACTTCATTCTCTTATTCTCTCCTTAATATCCCATATTTTATATACTTTCATTAAAACATGTTTTGAAGCAAAAAAAAACCTTCCTCTAGACCGAGGAAGTATTTTGGCACTCCAGCAATGAATTTAATTGTGCTGAAAGAAACATAAACTTATTAAAATCGAGGCTATCTAAAGCATCATCAATTTGCTGTAACAGCTTATCCTTTTGAAAGGATAATAATGATTCTTCCAGAAACCTTTGAGCCAACTGCTGGTCTTTTTCATTAATTTGAAGATGGTTTGGGATAAACTTATTTTCCTCCAAAACAGCAACATAATGTGTACAAGTAAAGGAGGCTTTAAAATTAAGTTGAATATAGATGTCTTGATCACGATTTAAGCGAATGTCATGAAAGGATTTTTCAGCATCTGTAGTCATCACATTATCCTTATAAAACCGAAACGGTACATCGTCAACGCAATGAGTAGACATAATAATCCCTCTTGGACAATATTCAGCTTGTTCAACAAAATGAACATTTTTCATTAATTGATCATGACTCATCAAATAATTCAATATCCAAACGCATTCCCGCCTTTTTAACTGATAATGATTTAAAAACCAGCGCACAAATTCTTTCTTTTCATTGACAGATACAGGGGTTGCCAAAGAATATCCCTCCTCTATCGTTTTCTTCTCTCCTTAATAAATTTCTTTAATAAATGTTAAAAATCCTGCTTACATAATCAAAATTCTTTAAATAAGGTTCAAAATCCTGCTTAAATCGCTAGACAAATTCCTACAAAAGACTACCATTCTTCCAAACGCAGCAGCTCTTCCTCAATTTCTGTCTTAGTTGAATCCAGTTCGAGAATTCGTTTGAACATTGCTTTCGCCTTTTTTTGATCTCCATCCTCTAGAAGAAAATAACCAAAATCCTCAAGAAACTGAATATTGTCTTTGAAATAAGTATATGCATTCTCATAGTGATTTAATGCATCTTTATTAGAGTCTAAATGTTTTTTTGCCGTAGCAAGATCCCACTCGAATTGCGGATCGTATTCATCATTTTCGATTGCTTTCTGAAGATGGTGAATAACCTCTTCATACTGTTCTTGAAAAAGATAGTAGCTTGAAAGCAAATTGATGGCTTCGATATATCCCGGATCAATCTCAATTGCCTTTAACAAATACTCCTCCACATCTTCAAGCATTTGCAGCTTCATCGCCAGTCTTGCTGCAAACACAAGTAATTCCTTAAAATTCGGATTATATTTTAAGCCAATACTCGCAGCATCATAGCTCTCGTTAAGTGCACCAATATGTTCGTATGCTTTTGCTAAATAGAGATATAGGGATATGTATTCTGGGTCTAGTTCCTTCAACTCGTTCCATTTTGCAATGGCAAGCTCATATCTTTCGAGCTGAAAAGCAGTAAATCCATAATTAAATAAGCTGTTAATTTCTAATTTATCTTGAAGTCCTCTTTCATAGCTTTCCAGGGCTTCCTCAAATTGACCGGAATGTACAAAAGCGTCAGCTAGTAAAAGGTGTATATTTAAATGTTCTATTTCAATTTTTGAGCTTATAAGCTTTTGGAAAAAAGGAATTGCTTGTTTGTACTCACCAATATCTGAATAAAATTGGCCTAGACCAAGGTCGATCAATGCTTCATTTGGTGCTAAGCTTTTTGCTTTCAATAGCTTCTGCTCTGCCGCTTCATCAAGGCCCTGCATCTGAAACATATCCGCCATGAGAATGAGAGCCTGGAGGTAGGCAGGATCACCTTCTTTAATTTCTTCAAGGTAATCTAAAGCATCGCTCTCTTCATCCTGTTCAATGGCAATCTCAGCAGCATAAATATAAAGCTGTCCCTCATCAGGATAATATTCAAGCAACTCCTCGATAATGGTTTTCGCTTCATCCAAAAATCCCCATTCTAAATATAAATCAGCAATCATCAATTTTTCCTCATGATTTGCATTTGCTATAAGACTATGTAAATATTGAAGTCCTTTATTTATTTCTCCATTTTCAACTAACTGTATAGCTTCCTGTAGCTTCTTGTCCATTATTGTAACTCCTTTAACCAAAATGAAGCCCACCACCATTAGTTTGTGGGGTGGGGTCTATATCCAACTGTTTCAATTGCAGCAAAAAGGCCCGGTAGCTTAATGATTAATTCTTGTCCAAATCCGGGGAGAAAATTCACTTTATCATTCACCTTTAATACTTTTCCTTTATGAACAGTAATCAACGGTTCAATTTTATCATAATCAAGTTTGTTTTTTTCTTCAACTTCTGGCTCTTCCAGAGGAAAAGCATATAAATTATAATCAAGATCATTGCCAATTAACAGTTCTCCTTTTTTAGGATAAATTCCAATTTGTTGTCGGATTGCTTTTGGAACTGGACGGAAATCAATTGGAAAATTGAGATATGTAGGAATATTATGAAGAATTGCCTTCTCCTCCCATATCTGCTTTCGTATTTTTAATTCCTTTTTATCCCCAATATTCCACAAGGGATAAATCGGGATTTGAAATTGAAATTGGGCCTCGCGAATCCAGCCCCATGGAATACAATGAATATTTGTATCTTCATTTACGTCTGCGAGAATATATGGGATTTTTTGCCTTTTACATAATCTAATGATGGAGGGTGTGAGTTTCTCTGCTGCTATGCGGATTCCGATTACAAAATCAATCGTACTATTAATCATTGAATGTCTTGCCGCTCGAACTTTATTTTCAAATTCACTTTCATAAGGGATTTCACAAGGAACCAATACCGTTGTACACCCCTTTGTCACGAGCTTAACAAGTTTACTTTTATAGTCTTCTAGTTTTTTGCTATTTACCAACTGAAAATCTAGATACACATGCCCAGGTGTCATTATATAATCCGAAGCTTTCATCCGCATTCCTTGATATTGCTTCAGTGACCTTCCATAATGACTTATTTTGTGATCGTGAATAAGAAAAGAACTTATTGTAATTCCTTCTTCCGAAACAACATTGGCACCCTCAATAATATAATTCAAAATAAAATGCCCCCCTTACCATGCTTGTACAAATTTCTTAACAACAAGTTATGATAAGAAGAGACATTATAGAACTTCTATTACTAAACTAATTGAGTTAAATGATCAAAAAAGTTGGGATAGGAGACTGCAATTGACTCTGCATTTTCGAGCCTTGTTTCAGAGGTGGCAATAAGCGCTGCGATTGCCAGCATCATTCCAATGCGATGATCACCATAGGTTTTGACATCCGCCCCGTGTAACGGAGATTTCCCTTCAATAATCATCCCATCATCGGTTGCTTCAATGATTGCCCCCATTTTTCTAAGCTCGGTTACAACAGTGTCAATACGGTTCGTTTCTTTAACTTTTAATTCTTCAGCATCCCGAATGATTGTTTTTCCTTCCGCTTGAGTAGCAAGGAGCGCAATAATCGGTATTTCATCAATTAAAGTCGGAATAATATCACCGCTTATTTCTATTCCTTTTAACTCTGATGTTGATATTGTTAAGTCGGCAACTGGTTCTCCGTTAACAGTTCGCTCATTGGTAAGACTTAAGGTTGCTCCCATCCTTTCAAGGACGGTTATTATTCCGATTCTAGTTGGATTCATACCGACATTTTGAAGGGTAATTTCACTATTTGGTACAATCGCTCCAGCCACTAAGAAAAAGGCAGCTGATGAAATATCTCCGGGTACCTCAATCGTTGTAGCCGTAAGCTGCTGACCGCCTTCAATTGAAACCGATAAGCCATTACGATTTATCTTTACTCCGAAGGCTTCCAACATTCTTTCCGTGTGATCCCTAGATAGAGCTGGTTCTGTCACAGTTGTTACACCTTTTGAGGCTAGTCCTGCGAGAAGAATGGCTGATTTCACTTGTGCGCTTGCTACAGGTGAGTTATATTCAATACCCACCGTATTTCCACCCCTAATTGATAAAGGCGTGTACATACCATTTTCACGTCCATCGATAACAGCCCCCATCTGTCTCAGGGGTTTTGTTACTCTCCCCATCGGTCTTTTAGCGATGGACTCGTCACCAATTAAAACCGAATGAAACGGTCTCGTAGCTAAGATGCCCAGCATTAATCTAGTTGTCGTTCCAGAATTGCCAACATCTAGTATTTCCTTCGGTTCTTGCAGATGATTCATTCCAGCTGATTCAATTTCAACATAGTCATTCATCTGGTTAATTTTCACACCCATTTTTCGAAAACAATTAATCGTACTCAAACAATCCTCACCAGGTAAAAAGCCGGTAATCGTTGTTTTCCCATTGGCAAGAGCCCCAAACATGACCGCCCGATGTGAAATCGATTTATCACCGGGAACTTGAATAACCCCGTTTAAACTAGAAACATCCGTTACTAATTGTTTTGTTGACAAAGAAACACATCCTTACATTTCGATAAATGATTCGTATTTATGCTCTGCTAGACAAGCTTGAGCTCTTTTTCGATCCTCTTCGTTACGGAAGCTGAGTCTTAAGACCCCCATGATATCTTCCCTAACTTCAATAATTCTAATATTCGTTATGCTTATTTCCTCTTTCGCTAAGATACCAGTTACTACGGAAATACTACCAGGGTGATCCGGTACATCTACATATAAATCGTAAAAGGACGGGATGGCCCCTTTTTGTTTAACCGGTAAACAATCACGGAACTCCTTCGCTTCCTTAAAATATGCATATATCCCGTCACTATCCATAGAATCAATCAATTCTTTGACATGCTCCATCTCATGCCGCCATCTTTCTAAAAGCTCAAGCAGAATTTCTTTATTATGAAGCAATATGTCGCGCCACATGACCGGACTGCTTGAGGCAATTCTCGTAATATCCCTAAACCCTCCGGCAGCCAAGCTTGAAACCGTTGAATCCTGTTCATCTAAAGTAGCCACCTGATGGACAAGACTGGCAGCAACAATATGTGGAAAATGGCTGATGGCCCCTGTAAATTGATCATGCTCCTTAGGCGTTAAAATTAAAAAGTTTGCCTTTGTCCCTTGCAACCATTCTTTCAGCTCGATAATTTTAGCCTCTTCGATACCATTTTCAGGTGTTAGGATATAATAAGCATTTTCAAACAAATGCGGTCTTGCCGCACTGACACCGCTTTTGTGGGATCCCGCCATAGGATGACCGCCAATAAAAGTGATACCTTTAGTAAGCAAAAGCCTGGCCTTTTCCATGATTTGTTGTTTTGTGCTGCCGACATCTGTAATGATAACGGATGGTTTTAGATCCATTTCGGACAACTCTTCAATAATGAGTTCTGTTTGCTGTACCGGGGCCGAGATAATAATAAGATCCGCTTCTTTGGCCCCATTCGCAATAGACTCCGCCGATTCATCAATAACATTCAATGTTTTAGCTAAACCAAGCCGTTCTTCATTGATTTCATAGCCAATGACTATACAATCATGGCTACGTTTTATCGCTAAAGCAATCGAACCGCCAATTAAACCAAGCCCGATTACAAATACTCTTTTCTTCAAAAAAGGATCCCCCTAACGTGATCCATCAAGCATTTCCGTTAAAGCTTGAATGACTTCCTCATTTTCTTGACGGCTACCAACGGTGATTCGAACGGATGTTGGGTAACCCAGTGCTGCACCTGAGCGGACAATGAAGCCTTTTCTTAATAAGTAGTCAAATATTTCCTGCCCGGAGCGTTTGAAATCAATAAGAATGAAATTCGATTGAGATGGAAAATAATCCAATTCCCGTTCTTTACAAAATTGATAAAATTGCTCGAGGCCTTCACGATTTGCTTTCACACAAGATTTAATAAAATCTTGGTCATCAACAGCTGCAGTAATTGCGGCTTGAGCAATTCTAGAAGTATTAAAAGGACCTCTTGCAGGGTCTAATGCCGTAATTAGCTCAGGATTTCCTACACCATATCCTACGCGGAGGGCAGCAAGTCCATAAGCTTTTGAAAATGTTCGTAAGATTAATAAATTAGGATAATCCTTTAATAGTGATAATGTATTTGGATAATCCTCAGCAACAACATATTCTTTGTAGGCTTCATCCATAACAATCAACACATGATCCGGCACTTTATCAATAAAAGGAAGTAGTTTATCTTCTGGAATATACGTTCCAGTTGGATTGTTTGGATTACATATCCATACAATTTCGGTATTTTCGTCAATTGCCTCTAGCATTCCGTCTAAATCATGCTCACCGTTGATATTTTCAATCATACGGACTTCTGCTCCTTGTAGGATGGCATTGTGGCTATACTGGGAAAAAGACGGATTTGCCATAACTGTATTCTTACCAGGTGCTAAAAGGGCTGTACAAAGGATGGCGATAAGCTCATCAGATCCATTTCCAAAAATAAGCTGGTTTTCTTCCACGCCGATAAATCCAGCAACTTTTTCACGCAAATTTCTAGCATATCCATCAGGATAAAGTGCTAATTCATCTAAACTTGCTTTAATAGCTTCTTTAGCCTTTTCAGAACATCCAAAAGGATTTTCATTAGATGCCAATTTTGTAATTTTGTTCAGCCCGAGTTCCCTTTTGACTTCTTCAATCGGCTTACCAGGCTGATAAGAAGTTAAACCAACTAGTTGTTCTTTCACTTTTATTTTCATGAAGACCCCACCATTTCTAGTATATTTAAGATAAATTTGTTATTAAGAAATAATAAAACCCATTTTCTCGCACTAAAGCAAAAAAGGATTCTTTTCCTAATTGTAACACAACATTACTTTAGGTAAAGACTCCAACATGAAATTTTTATTCTTTTCTCACAATTTCAAATGAATGTAGTTTGTATAGTAATTGTTGAATTTTATCGGCATCCTTTTTTCCATTTGTTTCAATGCCGCTTGAAATATCAATACCACCAGGAAAATAGTGTAAAATTTGCTCTACGTTCTCAGGAACAATTCCGCCGGCAATGAGGCAATGTACCCCTTGTCTTCTAGCTTCATTTTTATAGGCAGGAATAGCCTCCCAGTCAAAACGTTCACCCGTTCCTCCCCAGGCACCTTTTACCTTCGAATCAATCACGTAGCCATCTACTACATGCTCGTAGTCTTTCATTCTAGCAATACCATTGTCGCTGTGATGGATTGCTTTCCATACCTTTAGTCCAGTAGCCATTTTTACTTCGATGATTTCTCCTGGTGCTTCATTGCCATGAAATTGAATGATATCAAGTGGCACATATTGAAGTACATTTGCGATTTCCTGCAAGGTTGAATTAACAAAAACACCAACATATTTTTGATCATGTCCTTTTTCAACTTGGCTCAGCCACTCACTGCAAAGTACGGGGTCTACCCTCCGTTTGCTTTCAGCAAAGACAATTCCAATAAACGGTGCACCACTGTTTACGGCCAATTGTAAATCTTGTAAAGAATGATTTCCGCAAAGCTTTAAAAGTGTCGTTGTCATTGTACTACTCCAAATAATTTTGAAATACCTTTTGCAGGTGATTCAGCTCTCATCAGCGATTCACCAACTAAAACAGCATTAGCACCTGCTTTTCTCACTCTAGTAATATCATCATACGTAAAAATGCCACTTTCACTGACGAATAGGCTTCCATCCGGTATCGAAGAAGCAATGTTTTCCGTCTGCTCTAGGGTAACTTCAAAAGTTGCCAAATTACGGTTATTGATGCCAATTATTTTGGGTGTAAATATTGAAAGGATTCCTTCTAATGCGCTCTTAGAATGCACCTCTACTAAACAGTCCAATCCCAATTCGCTGGCATATTGATAAAATTCAGCTAGTTTTTGAGGCTCTAAAACTTCAGCTATTAATAGAATCGCATCTGCTCCGAGATATTTACTCTCCAATATTTGGCGTTTATCAATGATAAATTCCTTTCGCATAACCGGGAGTCCAACTTCCTTTTTAATCAATGGGATGTAGTCCCTTTTACCTTGAAAATAATGGCTGTCTGTAAGTACAGAAATAGCATCTGCTCCGCCGAGCTCATATCCTAGCGCAATTTCCACTGGGTGGAAGTTTTCCTTAATAATTCCTTTTGATGGGGATGCCTTTTTTACCTCGGCGATTAAGGCAACCTCATGTTTTTTATTTTTTAAAGCATGATAGAATGATACATGATGAACTGCCTGATTCTCAGGCAGCTCGAGACGAGCTACCTCTTCTTTTTTTGTTTCAATGATTTTTTTAAGCATACTGCTGCTTCTCCTTCATCGTTAGATTAGCCTTTCGTAGTTTGTTTAACTGCGCTAAAGCAACGCCTTCATCAATCGCGTTTCTTGCCATGCTAATTCCCTCTTCGATTGAGTTGCACTTTTCAGCGGCATAAAGTCCTGCTCCCGCATTTAATAAAACAATGTTTCTCTGTGAGCGATTGCCGCTACCCGCAAGAATACTTTCAAGCACATAAGCACTTTCCTCTACCGAAGAAACACGAATTTCATCTAATGTTCCTCTTTCCAATCCAAATTCTTCAGGAGTAATCGTCCTTCTTGAAATCACACCATTATTTAATTCAACAATGTCTGTTTCTGTCGTGATTGAACACTCATCTAATCCGTCACGTCCAGTAACAAGCAATACTCTTTTTGAGCCCAATCGTTTCAACGTTTCAGCCATCTTTTCTGCCGGTCTTGAATCATAAACGCCAATCAATTGATATTTGCAATTGGCCGGATTTGAGATGGGGCCAAGTATATTAAAGATCGTCCTAAAACCAACATCTTTTCTTGGTACTGCTGCATGGCGCATGGATGAATGGTACGTTTGTGCAAATAAAAAGCTCATATTATAATCATTTAACGAATGCCTTGCCTCTTCAGGTGAGCTCTGGATATTTATTCCTAATTGCTCTAGTACATCAGCGCTGCCACTTTTTGAGGTAAAAGCGCGATTTCCATGTTTAGCTACTTTTACACCAAGTGCTGAAAGAATAATAGACGCCGTTGTAGATATGTTAAAGGTTGAGGCGCCGTCACCACCGGTGCCGCATGTATCAATAACCGAATCATCTTCGTAATCAACATGCGTCATATGGGAACGCATTGCTTTTGTAAAGCCGACTAATTCTTCAACTGTTTCGCCCCGAAATCGTAAAATAGAAATCAGACTTGCAATCTGACTTTGTGTTGCATTTCCGGACATAATTTCATTCATAATCATTTCAGCTTCCGCTTCAGATAATGTTTCCCCTAAAACACATTTATTTAATATTTCCTTAAACATACGCTTTTTCCTCCCTATTAAACATTTTTTCTGCTAGTTTAATACTTTTAATCATCGCGCTTGCTTTATTGATCGTTTCCTTATATTCAAGCTCTGGAATAGAATCGGCCACAATGCCTGCCCCTGCCTGAACATACGCCTTTTTGTCCTTCACGAGGATGGTTCGTATCGCAATACAAGAGTCAATATTTCCATCAAAACCAAGATATGCAACTGTTCCTGCATACACATTACGTGCCGTCGGCTCCATTTCTTGTAAAATTTGCATGGCCCGAATCTTTGGTGCACCTGATACAGTCCCGGCCGGGAATGCAGATATAAGCGCATCAATTGGATGAACTTCTTTTTTGATTTGTCCGGTTACCTTTGAAATTAAATGCATGACATGTGAAAATCGGCCCAATTCCATTAAAACCGGTGTGTTCACAGAGCCATATTCAGCAACCCTACCAACATCGTTACGAGCCAAATCAACGAGCATATAATGTTCAGCACGTTCTTTTTCATCGGCTATTAGCTCCTTCGCTAAAGCCTCATCCTCTTCTTTAGACTTTCCCCTTCGCCTCGTTCCGGCAATTGGATGAATTTCAAGATGACCATTCTCAATTTGAATCAACCGTTCCGGAGAACTGCCAATCATCTCATAGCCGTCCAGCTTTAAATAAAATAAATAAGGCGATGGATTCACCATTCGAAGTACTCTATATAAATCAAAACCTTTAACATTAATTGGAATCTCAAATCGTTGTGATAAAACAGCCTGAAAAATATCCCCAGCTTTTATATACTCTTTAATCTTGTTTACACTTTTTAAAAAGTCTTCCTTTTCGTAATTCGATATCACATCGCTGAAATCAACTGACGACACTTGCTCTATGGCTTGCAATCCTTCATTTTTTAGATTCGAATCAAAAATCCGATTAAAAACCCGAATAATTTTTTGCTGTGCATCGATAAATAAATGTGACAGCTCTTCTTTGTGTTCTCCGCCCTTTAAGCGGACAAGTTGAATAATAGTTAACTCTTTTAAATCGTGGTCAAAAGCGATCATCGTTTCGCAAAACATAAATGAAAAACGTTTTAGATTTAAATCATTTTTCGTATGCTCTGGCACCTTTTCAAAGGTCGAAATAGAATCATATCCCATGACACCAACCGCACCACCCCAGAAAGGAAGTGATACATCTGGTGTTTTAACCTTTAAGAGCTCCATTGTAAGTCGAAATGCCTCTCGGAAATGGTTTGCTTCCAAAATTGTTTCTTTCTTTTCATTTTTTATTTGGAACAGTCCCTCGTTTTCTTCTACAAACAAAAACGGGCGTAAGCCGATAAATGAATACCGGGACCATGGGGAGGCTTCATCTTTACTTTCCAGCAAAAAGGTTGCCTCTTCCTGTAAATTTTGAAAAATTTGGATGGGTGTAATCGTATCAACAAAATAACGTTTCACGATGGGTATAGTAAGATACAGTTCTGTATCTTTTAAAAAAGAGGAAAAATTTTCAACAGTCATAATCATCTCTCCAATCATGGTTTTATAATTGGAGAATGAGGAGATTTTGGATGAGAAAAAAACAACCCTAAGAGCATGCCAGTTTATGAAAACGGCAAGACAATCTTAGGGTAGGTGTTTTTTATTTTAATTAACGTTCTCGTCTCAACTCAGCTCTGCTCATTCTACCCTATACAAAGTAAGATACTTTGTCATTCTCTCACTAAGAATTTGCACCCTTAGTCTACTAAACTCATCTCTAAAAAACTAATCTGAACTTATATGCAATATTAATATAAATTACAATTTATTGTCAATAAGTAATTTTAAACTGTTTATTTATTTGCAGATAAATCTGGTCTTAAAACAGTGGCACCTTCTAAATAAATGTGCTCAATTTGGTTCTGAGGTATGTCAGTTTCTACCGTCATCATGATGCGAATACACTTTTTCAACGAATTCACTACAGGAATCTCACACATATCCATTACAGGAACATATGTCCAGCCATCCAATAACCGCATCGCTCTTGCTGGAAAGACTGCATCCAAGTCTTCTGTAACAGAGATGAGCACCTGGGCAACATTTTCAGGTACGACTGCATTCTTCTCGATCATCTCTTCAAGAAGCCTTTTAGTATTGTTAATCATTTCCTCAGCATCATTTTCTTTTACGGTTATTGCTCCCCTAATCCCACGAATCAACGACCTACACCTCCTGTAATTCCTTTTGTAACAACTTTAAGATAAATTCATCATCTACTTTTACAGTTTCAACCTCACCAATATTTTTCATTAACACAAATCGTAATGAACCCGCTTGTGCTTTTTTGTCTTTTTTCATTAATTGTAGAAGAGTTTCTGCCTCAAGACTTTTCGGGACTTCCGGAAAGCCATATTGTTTAAACCACGATCTAAATGCATCAAGCTGTAAATTCTTTTGGTAATATTCCTCACTTACTCGAATCGCAAACAGCATGCCAATGGCGACAGCATCCCCATGGCTCATTGTGCCATACCCAAGTCCTGCCTCAATCGCGTGTGCTAATGTATGCCCAAAATTCAAATAAGCTCGAATCCCGCTTTCTTTCTCATCCTGAGAGACAACTTCAGCCTTAACACCTATTCCTTTTGCCAAGACATATTGTAGTTTCTCGCCGCGTAAATCATCCAAAGAGTGAATTTCAGCTTTCAACCATTCATAAAACGGCTCGTCCCAGATCAATGCATGCTTAATTACTTCAGCAAAACCGGAACGCCACTCATCCTCAGGGAGAGTTAAGAGCATATCCGTATCATAAACAACAGCTTCAGGCTGATAAAAGGCACCTATCATATTTTTACCTAACGGATGGTTAATTGCTACCTTGCCGCCGACAGAACTGTCATGGGCAAGCAGCGTGGTCGGCATTTGAATAAACGGAATACCTCGCATATAAGTAGCTGCAACAAAGCCAGATAGGTCGCCGACAACACCACCACCTAGGGCGATAACCAGCGATTTGCGGTCAAGCTCATGTTCAAGAGCAAAGGTCAAGCAATCATAGAATACCGAAAATGACTTCGCTTCTTCACCACTTGGCACAACGTAGGCATAAATGTGTGCAAAATCAGTCAATGCATTTTTAATATCATTTAAAAACAACGGTTCCACATTGGTATCTGTAATAATTAAAATGCTCGAAACATCAGACCTAAGAGCTTGTATATACGATTGAATTTCAAAGCGAAGCTGGTCCCCAATATATAAAGGGTATTCCCGAGAAGAAGTAGAAATCGTTAAGGTTTCCATCTTAATACTTCCTCGCTCTTTCGTTCCATTTTTCGATATTTTCTTTTATCTGATCAACACGGTCCTTCCCAAATTGCTCAACAATCGCATTAGCAACTTCCCAAGCTACCACTGCTTCGGCGACAACACTTGCTGCAGGTACGGCACAGCTGTCAGAACGCTCAACACTTGCCGCAAATGGTTCTTTTGTATCAATATCAACACTTTGGAGTGGCTTGTAAAGTGTTGGGATTGGCTTCATTACACCGCGTACAACGATTGGCATCCCATTCGTCATGCCACCTTCAAATCCACCTAAATTATTTGTTTTTCGAGTATAGCCCTCTTGTTCATTCCAAAGGATTTCATCATGAACCTGGCTGCCAGGTCTTCTTGCTGCTTCAAAACCAATACCAAATTCAACACCTTTGAAAGCATTAATACTAACCATTGCTGCAGCAATTTTCGCGTCCAACTTATGATCATAATGGGTATAGCTGCCAACGCCGGCAGGTAATCCATCGACAATAACTTCTACAATACCGCCGATTGAATCGCCGTCTTCCTTCGCTTTGTCGATGGCTTCCATCATTTTTTTCTCTGCCTCTTCATCAAGGCAGCGAACAGGTGAGTTCTCGGATCTTTTCTTTAAATCCTCAAGGCTCTCATAGGAAATATTTTCTGCTTTAACCCCGCCAATTTCTAAAACATGGCCAGCTACCGTAATACCCAGCTCGGATAAGAGCTTTTTAGCTACAGCTCCTGCCGCTACGCGTACTGTTGTTTCTCGGGCTGATGATCGTTCAAGAACATTTCTCATATCACGATGACCATATTTGATGGCCCCTACAAGGTCTGCATGGCCTGGTCTTGGGCGCGAGATTTTTCGCTTTATATCTTCTTCCTCTTCTTCAACAAGAGGTTCTATTCCCATAATCTTCGTCCAGTGTGTCCAATCCTTATTTTCAACGGCAAGTGTTATCGGTGATCCCAATGTTTTACCATGACGGACACCACTTAAAATTTGGACTTGGTCTTTCTCTATTTGCATTCTGCGCCCTCTACCATGTCCTTTTTGGCGACGGGCAAGTTCTTCATTGATATCTTCAGCAACTAATGATAATTGTGCAGGGATTCCCTCCAAAATTGTCGTTAATTGTGGTCCATGTGATTCTCCAGCTGTAATATATTTCAACACTCTTCACCTCTTTAAAGCATTTATGTATTAATATAATATAACATAATGAAATTCATTTGTCGTCTGTATATTTTGAATTCTTACTAGAAAAAAAAACGAATCTACAATTTACGATAAAAAAAAGTATCTTCTGACTCTAAGCCATAGATTTGCGGATTAAAAATTTGTTCTGTACTGCCAACAAATAAAATTCCACCGCTTTTTAAAGCTGAACTGAACTTTTTATATAAAACTTCCTTTGCTTCTTCTGTAAAATAGATCAGCACATTTCGACAAACAATTAAATCAAAGTTATTCACAAACGGGTCCGCCAATAAATTATGTTTTTTGAAGGTTACCGTCCTTTTAATATCATCACTTACTTTATAGAAAATTCCGTCTTTCGTAAAGAATTTCTTTTTTATATCATCTGGTACTTCTACTAATGAGCGTTCCGGGTATATACCAGTTTTCGCACGGTTAATGACTGTTTCATCCAAATCAGTGGCAAGAATTTGGATTTGTGAAAGCGGCATGAAATGCGATAAGATCATCGCGATTGTGTATGGTTCTTCTCCTGTCGAACAAGCGGCACTCCATACTTTTAGTCTTTTGTTTTTTTCTAGCAATTTAGGAATAATCTTTTGTTGCAATATCTCCCAACGTTTACTGTTTCGATAAAATTCTGAGACATTGATCGTCATGCGATCTAAAAATTCATCCAGCAACTTGTGATCTGTAGACATCGCATTGAAAAAGTCTTGAAAGCTTTTAAATCCTTTTTTCTCATAAAGTGATGTTAGTCTACGCTTCATTTGTGCTTCTTTATAGCAAGATAAATTAATTCCAGTCTTTCTATGAACTTTCGCTATAAAATCTTGGTAGTCGCTCCCCATTTCTTTTTCTCCTCTACTTTAAAGACTCCCCTTGAATTTACTATAACAAAAGCTCTTTAGTAGTTCTAGTTAAAAAGTAATGTTACTAGTATATAAAAAAAAACCGGCCATTCTGGCCGGTTGTTAGGCTTATTAATATACCCACTCATCCACTTGCTTTTTGTACTCACTTACTTCATTTTCCTTAAACCAAAGACCAATTTCACGCGCAGCACTTTCTGGTGAATCTGAACCGTGGATAACGTTTTTGCCCATTGTTAGTCCAAGATCGCCACGAATTGTACCTGGAAGAGCTTCAGCAGGATTTGTTTTTCCCATCATTTGACGAGCTGTTGTAATTACGTTTTCGCCTTCCCAAACCATTGCAAAAACAGGGCTTGATGTGATAAAGTCCACTAATTCACCAAAGAAAGGACGCTCTTTATGTTCACCGTAGTGTTCTTCTGCTAATTCTTTTGAAACAGTCATTAATTTAGCACCTACTAATTTAAATCCTTTGTTTTCAAAGCGAGATACAATCTCACCGATTAAGTTACGTTGTACGCCATCAGGCTTAACCATGATAAATGTTTTTTCCATTGTTACATCTCTCCAGTCATTATGTATAATTGTAGCCTTTTAAAAATCATTTCACATTTTATCAAAATATAGTTTAAATAGCAATTTTCAAAACTTTCGCTTGCCAATATATTTTGCAATATTTAATAGTGCTGTTTTTTCTTTGGAATTTGGTAGACCTTTAATAATGTCATGCGCTTTTTTCAAGTATCGTTCACTAATATTTTTTGAGTATTCAATACCACCAGAACTTTTTACTAGCGCAATGATGTGTTTCATTGCTTGTTCATTGTTCATATCAAATGTATCAATGATTTCTTTTTTTAATGCCTCATTTCGCAGCGCATAAAGGACAGGCAAGGTAATATTTCCTTGTAATAAGTCACTTCCGGCCGGTTTGCCAAGCTGTTTCTCCGTACCTGTGAAATCAAGAATATCATCTGTTATTTGAAATGCCATCCCAACATAATATCCAAAGCGATACAATTTTCTTTGAATTTCGACTGGTGCTTCGGAAACGATTGCACCCAGCTCACAGCTTACAGCAATTAGAATTGCCGTTTTTCTTTTGATTCTCCTAAAATACGTGCGTAGATTTTGATTCCAATTATATTTATCTTTAATTTGCTCGATCTCACCGATGCAAAGCTCCACCATTGTTTTCGATAAAACTTTATGAGCTTCAACCTTTTCAATGTTTGTCATAAGTTCTACAGCTCTTGCAAAAATATAGTCACCCGTGTACATGGCAATTCGATTATCCCATTTTGCCTTTACTGTTGGTGCCCCTCTTCGCAATTCAGCATTGTCAATGACATCATCATGAACCAAGGAAGCAGTATGTATTAATTCAAGAGCAACTGCAGCATTTTTTATTATGTCTATATTGTAATTTCCAAATTTTGCAGACAATAAAACAAAGACTGGTCGAATCCTTTTCCCACCAGCCTGTAATAAATGCATAGAAGCTTCTTTCAGCACTGGATTTTCGGCCTGAATTGTCTCTTCCAACGCTTTTTCTATTGTTTCTAAGTCAGAATTAATAAATGTGTAAAGCCTTTTCAGTATCATTTATTTCACCTTAATCAACAGCTTATTTATCCATAGGTTTAAAGCCTAAATGCATTGCTGCAACGCCACCAGTATAGGCTTTAACTTGGATTTTCTCAAGTCCCGCTTCTTTAAACATTTGCGCCAATTTCTTTCGGCCTGGGAAGTCTTTGGCGGACTCTTGCAGCCATGAATATTCCTTATAGCTTTTGGCAAATAGTTTACCCAATAGCGGCATAATAAATTGAAAATATAAATAATAAATTTGCCTAAAACCAATCATCGTTGGCTGCGATGTTTCAAGACAAACGACCTTTCCACCGGGTTTTACAACCCGCCCCATTTCCCTTAATACCTGCATATAATCAGGTACGTTACGTAAACCGAATCCTATTGTGGCATAATCAAATGTGTTATCAGCAAACGGGAGTTCCATCGCATTTCCATGGATAAGCTCGATATTGTTTAGTTGCAGATCTTTCACTTTTTGTTCGCCGATTTTTAACATATTTTTGCTAAAATCCAAACCAACAACATTTCCTTTTGGCCCAACTGCGTCTGATAACGCAATAGTCCAATCAGCTGTTCCGCAACATACATCAAGGGCTGTTGAACCAGGTTGAACGTTCATCCTCTTCATTGTGTCTTTCCGCCATGCTATATGGCGCTGAAAACTTATGATAGAGTTCATTACATCATATTTTTCCGAGATTTTTTCAAATACGTTATGAACGCGTTCTTCCTTTGAATAAGCCACTCTTCACCCTTCTTTCACAGCTTTTTCCATTGCAATATCCAAATTGTTAATAAAAGCCATGACCTTTTCACTAAGAAAGCTATAAGTAACAGAATTTGTTTCTAAGAATGTTTCTACATAGTGAATCGATTTCATGATTTGCTTATCAACCAAACCGAAAGCCTGCTTAGGATCAATTTTTCTTAGTATTCCACTCTTTTCTCCATGAATCGCACTAATACCATCAATGATAGCGGAATAACTTCTTGACTTGAATATATTTTTTTCACGGTTTAATCTGTTAACTAATAATAATTGCTTTGCAAATTCGCGCATTTCATTGTTGCCAACGTATTGTGCTACCTTTTGCACTAAAAGAGATTCAATCATGGCTACACTATCTAGGTATTCATCTATTACATTAAAATCCTGATGATAGACGGATATTTTATGTTCATTAATCTCTTTAATAGCGGTTGATAATATTTTTAACATCGGTATATCATCAACGAGCGCTAATAGATAATAATAGAGGCCGCTATAATAGTCCCCACCAAGCACCGTTAATTGGCGTTGTTTCATAAACGGATTATCATCTTCAATACGATGCAACCCTACTAATTCATGTGTGTCTAATGCTAGTTGAACAAGCATCGTTGCTACCGTCGACTGGCGAATTCGATCGAACGGCATGTTCGATTTTTTTAATATAAAATACAATAATAGCAATTTTTGTTCTTCAATAATAGGGACATCAATAAACTTCATTAAATAAGGATGTTTGACTCGTTGATCTATGTCCGCTTTAATCTGTTCTATTTCTTCATAGATGTCATTCACGCTCATCACCCTTGTCTATCTAAAATGAGAAAACGGCCTCCTAAACCTTGGGGAATGCTTTCTTCTCTGTCTTATACTTCTGTATCCATTTCACCATGGGCTGTTTGAATAATGGCTTTACCACGAATCTTAATTGCCGATGTGTGCTCTGTAAATTGAGCAATCATCACTTCACCTTTATCCAGCTTTTCAGTATGGTGGAATTTTGTGTCTGTACCTCTTGTAAGGCCAATCACGGTAACTCCATCACTTTTGGCTTTAATGACAATAAAATCACTGTTTGAAGAAGATTGACTTTCCATTGTAAATCCTCCTAAATCCAATCCATATCTCATAATAATATCTCATCACATAGCTTGGATTGTCAATGTAAATTTCGATGATTGTCTATTCTTTTATTAATGACAAAACTTCAGCTCTTGCTGCAGCATCCTTTTCAAAAATTCCTCTAACCGCGGAAGTTACCGTCTTAGACCCTGGCTTTTTTACGCCTCGCATTGTCATACACATATGTTCTGCTTCAACAACAACCATTACTCCATATGGCTTAAGCTTTTCGACAATGGCATCCGCTACTGTCGTTGTGATTCTTTCTTGCAATTGTGGTCTCATGGCCACCGCTTCAACAGAACGAGCTAATTTGCTTAAGCCGACCACCTTCCCGCCTTTTGGTATATAAGCAACATGCGCTTGACCAAAAAAAGGAACCAAATGATGCTCACACATGGAGTAAAAAGGAATATCCTTTACAAGCACTAATTCTTCATGATTTTCGCTGAAAATCGTATCGAAGTACTCCTTTGGGTCCTTACTTATCCCCGCAAAAACCTCAGCATACATTTTGGCAACCCGTTTAGGTGTATCCAAAAGCCCTTCTCGATTTGGATCCTCACCCACTGCTTCCAGTATCATCCGAACCGCTTGTTCTATCTGTTCATGGTTTACATTCACATTATTTCCTCCTCAAGCGATACCACGATTGTTCGTCTAATGATAGTGTATCCCGAAAATTAATTATACTATTCTTTTTTACATTTAGTCTTTACTATACTATAAAAATGTTACCAAAAAGAAGAGCCGCACAAATGTGCGGCTCTTTGAAAAAGCCCATATGTATTTTCATTATTTAACAGCGTCTTTAAGGGCTTTACCTGGTTTGAAAGCTGGTACCTTACTTGCTGGGATTTCGATTTCGTCCCCAGTTTGTGGATTGCGGCCTTTACGAGCTGCACGCTCACGTACTTCAAAGTTACCAAATCCGATTAATTGAACCTTGTCACCTTGTTGTAATGCGCCCAAAATAGCGTCAAAAACAGCATCAACAGCTTTAGTAGCATCTTTCTTAGATAATTCAGTACCTTCAGCTACTGCATTAATTAAATCTGTTTTGTTCATGCCATTCACCTCCTCCCAAAAACATTTTAGGTAATTCACTTTTGAAAAATAGATTACCTGAGTTGTAAATTTCATTTAATTAAAACTATCATAGCCTAAATAGTTTTTGATAGTAATAAATAGCTGTTACTATCTTTGTTAACAGTATTTCCAGATTCTATACATGTTAACAGCTATTTATTGACATGCTAATATTAACCGACAATTGAAGATAATTCAATATCTTTCATTCTTTTTTTGCATTTTTGCGCTATTTTTACCATTTTCCCCTATGTTTATAGTGAAAAAAGAGACTGATTTTAAAATCAGCCTCTTTCCTTTGGTACAATCGGGTTATAGGATGATAGCAATAAGCCCACCCGAACCTTCATTGATTATTCTTTCTAACGTTTCCTTAAGCTTATAACGTGCATTTTCCGGCATCAGCGATAATTTCGCTTGAATGCCCTCTCTAACAATGGAACTTAGTGAGCGCCCGAAAATATCGGAATTCCAAATTGAAAGTGGGTCATCCTCGAAATCTTGCATTAAATATCTGACTAGTTCTTCACTCTGTTTTTCGGTACCAATGATTGGTGCAAATTCAGATTCAACATCCACCTTTACCATATGGATTGATGGAGCTACTGCCTTTAAGCGGACACCAAATCTTGATCCTTGACGGATGATTTCTGGCTCATCTAAGCTCATATCCTGTAAAGATGGTGCGGCAATGCCATAGCCGGTTTGTTTTACCATTTTTAGGGCATCAGCCACTTGATCATACTCAGTCTTTGCATGGGCAAACTCCTGCATTAGCTGAAGTAAATGGTCTTTTCCCCTAATTTCAACACCGACAACCTCTTTTAAGATTTGATCGTAAAGATCATCTGGGGCATATAGATCAATTTCAGCAATTCCTTGCCCCATTTCGATGCCTGCTAAACTTGCCTGGTCAATAAAATCATATTCACCAAAATGACCCACGACACGATCAACATCTCGTAAACGTTTAATATCTTTCACTGTATCCTTTACAGCTTCCTGATAGCTTTGACGAAGCCAATGATCCTCTCTTAACACCATAACCCAGCTAGGTAAATTCACATTCACTTCTAAGACAGGGAACTCATATAATGTTTCACGAAGGACATTAATGACATCTTGTTCCCTCATACTTTCAACACTCATTGCTAATACAGGAATATCATATTTTTCATTAAGTTCTAGTCGTAAGCTTTCTGTATTAGGATGATGAGGATGAACCGTATTAATAATCATGATAAATGGCTTTCCAACTTCTTTAAGCTCCTCAATGACACGTTGTTCGGATTCAACATAATCTGCACGAGGGATTTCACCAATCGATCCATCTGTCGTAATCACAACCCCTAATGTTGAATGTTCTTGAATTACTTTTCTAGTGCCAATTTCCGCAGCCTCATGGAATGGGATTGGTTCTTCATACCATGGTGTATTTATCATTCTTGGACCATTCTCATCCTCATAACCTTTAGCACCCGGAACGGTATACCCGACACAATCAACTAATCGAATGTTAACTTCTAAGCCGTCATCCACAGCGACTGCAACAGCTTGATTAGGGACAAACTTTGGCTCAGTTGTCATGATTGTACGTCCAGCCGCACTTTGCGGTAATTCATCCTGGGCACGAATCTTGTCTGCCTCATTTTTGATACTCGGTAATACTACTAATTCCATAAATTTTTTGATAAATGTTGATTTTCCAGTTCTTACTGCACCTACGACACCTAGATATATATCGCCGCCAGTGCGCTCTGCAATATCCTTAAAAATATCTACTTTTTCCATTTGAACCCCTCCCGCTTTTGGTTCTGGGTACCATACTTATGTTAGTTAGTATTAATGTATGATGTTGTCCCAATTAAATATGACCAAAATAATATTTTTAGTTTTTTGAATGTAGATGAAATCAATCATAGATAAAAAAATCCCTGCTCTATAAAAAAGTATTAAGGAAGAGCAGGGTTCATGACTAAAATTCAGCTATTCTGTTAAAAAAATCGGTTCATTATTTTTTACTGTGTACGGAACGGAAAAAGCAGGCACGAAGTCAGAGTTGTCAACCAGCAAATAGCGGATGTCGTCGCCAGCTTTATAGGTATGGTTAAACTTTTGTAATGCCTCATATAAATCAGGTCGATAATCAATCAAGATCTCGCCTTTCGTATCTATGAATAACGATAAATTTTTGCCTGAGAAAGGACTTTTGACGAACGGTGGATTATTTTTTTCATAGCCTAATTTTTCGTAATCGAGTGTATAATAGCCGTTCCCCTTGTCGAGCAATTCCTTATAAGGAGGATAACCATGTTTCTCTCCATAAATGTTAATACGTAGTTTCAAATCACGAATGATATCAACTGCCGTCAAATCTATTAATTTAACAGTTGGATTACTTTCAACATTTACTAAAACGTATTGGAAAATACCGCCGCCTTCAAAAGAGCTACCTGGTGGTTCAGCAATAAAACGCGGACTTATTTTGCTAAAATCAATTAAATATTTTTGAAAAACCGGCGTGTTACTTTCCTTTGTTTTGATAGGAAGCATTCCACCTTCTGCTTTTCGGTATTCGTCAACTGCAGTTTGTACAGCTGCGATTTGATCCTTATAAGGAATCTTATTTTGGGCAAGCTTATCCTGCGGGTATAAGCATCCGGAAAGCAATAAAATAAATACAAACATAATAGAAAACGCACTTAATTTTTTAAACAATAGATACCCTCCCTAATTATCAGCAACAGGACCGCTAAAGACTACAAAAAAGATAATAATGCCTGCTAAAATCATAAAAATATAAGCGAATACCGCAATAATTGTGCTCAAAAACCCCTTTAATTTATATCTGCTGAGATAAATTAAAATAACAGAGATGAACATAGAACCAATACCAACAAAAGAAATATACATTTTTAACATACCCGGGGTCATCAACATCGCTCCTTTTCAAATCGCTGAATATTATACCATACCCTTAGAAGAGGTTGGAAGAGGGATGTCACAATAACAGGAATCGGTGAAAAGAGAGTAAAAAAAGTACAATTTCTTATTTCATAAAAAAAGCTAAAGCACGGGGCAAATGCTTTAGCAATGGGTAGACTAAATTATTCCTTTAAATCACAGCTCAACTAATGTGATACACTTTATATTATGCAAAAAATTGATAGGTTGCCTCGTAAAAGTGCCTATCCTTTTTTATTTTTCTCAAGATTCATTTTGATTTTTAAAGGAATCAATAATTGAATTCTCTATACCCTCTGGAACAGGGATATTAGCAAGCGTTGAAATCTGTTTAACGAGCTGCCGAACGATATTCTCATCTCCAAAATCAGCATCTTTAACCGAATCAGCCAATGCAAAAAGATCCGCTGATTTTATTTTTGTTTTATTTTCAATTTTGTCGAGTAAATCCCTATGCCTAAATCCGTATTCGTCCACAATGAATCCTCCCCTTGTCGATAGCACTCATCATACTATATGCAAAGAGAAAAATTAGGTGTTTACCCTATTTCATCTTGGAAATTTGATATAAATCTTCCAGCTCTTGCGTTTTGCATCGTCCCATTAAGCCCTCAACCGCATCTTTAGGAGGGCGATTATTAAAAAGAATATCATAAATAGCATTGGTAATCGGCATCTCGGTATTTTCCCTTTGGGCAAGTTGATAGGCTGCTTTTGTCGTCCTTACTCCCTCAACAACCATCCCCATATTTTCCAATACCTCATCAAGATTATGTCCCTTCCCAAGTAAGTTTCCCGCACGCCAGTTTCGACTGTGAACACTTGTACAAGTTACTACTAAGTCGCCTATTCCAGTTAGACCAGCAAATGTTAATGGTTTTGCTCCAAGCTTCACTCCGAGTCTCGAGATCTCTGCTAGTCCCCTGGTAATAAGGGCCGCTTTGGCGTTATCGCCATACCCTAATCCATCTGAAATACCCGCTCCGAGTGCAATGATATTCTTTAAGGCACCCCCAATTTCAACACCGACAATATCCGGATTGGTATAAACCCGAAAGTTTTGATTTATAAATAAATCTTGAATTTTTTCAGCTGCTTCAAGATTTGCAGATGATGCTGTCACTGTAGTTGGTTGTCTTCTGCTTACCTCTTCCGCATGGGAGGGACCGGATAGTACCACAATATCCTCATATAAATGGTCCGGCACCTCTTCTATAATCATTTCTGAAATGCGCTTTAATGTATCTGGCTCAATCCCTTTACTTACATGGCAAATGAGAACCTTTTTTGAAAGCAAAGGCACTATTTGTCCAACTACCTCCCTAATGGCTTTAGTAGGTACAGCTACTATTAGGATCTCTATATCTTTTAATACCTCTTCTAGCTTGAAATATCCTACAATACTTGTTGGCAGCTCAATTCCTGGTAAATATTTTTTATTTGTATGAAGGCTATTTATTTCTTGGATTTGATCCTCACGATGAGACCACAGCCTAACTTCATGCCCATTATCCGCAAGCACAATCGCTAATGCTGTTCCCCAGCTTCCGGCTCCGATGACAGCACATCTCCCCATACCACATTCACTCCTTCGACGATTAATCAAATTTATTTTCGGGCACGAGCAATTAATTTTATCGGCGTTCCTGTAAACTCAAAAGCCTCCCGAATTCTATTTTCTAAAAATCGTGCATAAGAAAAATGCAATAATTCCGGATCATTTACAAAAATAACAAACGTCGGTGGTTTCACAGCAACTTGTGTTACATAGTAAATTTTTAATCTTGTACCGCGATCTGTTGGGGTTGGATTCATTGCAACAGCATCCATAATGACATCGTTCAGGATATTGGTTTGAACGCGCATATTGTGACTCTCAGCTGCTACATTAATCATTGGTAGGAGCGTGTGAGTTCGCTTCTTTGTTTTCGCTGATAGGAACACAATGGGTGCATAATCCAAGAATTGAAAATGGTCTCTGATTTTCTGTTCAAATTCCTTCATTGTTTTTTCATCTTTTTCAACTGCATCCCATTTATTTACAACGATAACAACAGCCCGACCTGCTTCATGGGCATATCCTGCAATTTTTTTATCCTGTTCAATAATGCCTCGTTCACCATCCAAGACTACAAGGACAACATCGGAGCGTTCCATTGCTTTTAAAGCACGGAGGACACTATATTTTTCTAAATTTTCATAGACTTTTCCTTTTTTTCTCATGCCCGCTGTGTCAATGATGACATATTCTTGACCGTCACGCATTAGCTTCGTATCGATTGCATCTCTTGTTGTACCTTCAATATCACTTACAATGACTCTTTCCTCACCTAAGATCGCATTAACTAAGGATGATTTTCCTACATTCGGTCGGCCAATTAAACAAAATTGGATGACCGATTCATCGTATTCCTCATCGTTCTTATCAGGAAAATGTTTGACAACCTCATCTAACAAATCACCTAAACCTAAACCATGAGAACCAGAAATAGGAAATGGTTCCCCACAACCTAATGAATAAAACTCATACATTTGGTCTTTCATTTCGAAGTTGTCAATCTTATTTACTGCTAAAACAATTGGTTTTTTGGAACGGAATAAAAGCTTTGCCACCTCTTCATCTGCAGATGTTATCCCTTCGCGGCCATTTACCATGAAGATAATAACATCTGCTTCTTCAATTGCAATCTCAGCCTGCTGTCTCATTTGGACTAAGAGTGGCTCGTCCCCGATTTCAATCCCACCTGTATCAATAAGATTGAACGTTTTCGTTAGCCATTCTCCAGAACTATAAATGCGATCCCTTGTTACCCCTGGAACATCCTCAACAATAGAAATTCTTTCTCCGACAATTCGATTAAAAATCGTTGATTTGCCTACATTTGGGCGGCCAACAATGGCCACAACCGGTTTTACCATATATATCTTCCTTTCCGAACACTCATCATTCATTTTTAATGATCTGACCGTTTACGTAAAAAACCCTTCTAATCAAGAAGGGGGAAACGAGCGTATTTATCTAGTACATCTTACCAAAGATATGCATTTCAAACAACTTTATTTCAAAATGTTAATGTTTCACAATAATATATAAATCGTCGCTCAATCTGTGGGCGACCCCATCTAAAATCGCCTCCAAGCTCCCTGAAATAGACTCCATTTCCTCTACGGTACTGCAAGTAAATATAGCCGTTCCACCCGCAACCTTATTTGGATTTGTCGTGATGACGGCCAAAATAAAATTTCCTAGTTCATCCACTTCTTATTCATCCCCTCTTATTGGCGACTGATTCATTAGGTAATCTGATCGCGTTTTCTAATATCGGGACATGACCTATGACCCTTATCGCTTTTTCCACTTCTCTTATTTGCGGTAAGACAAAAACGGCAACACGACCATCGTCAAGATCCCGCTTAGCGATTGGAACTAATGCCGGTGTGCCGGAATCACGGTATATACCCAATGCAATCGAAATATCATGAAGGATTGCTTGCCGTTGACCAAGGTTTGCAATCGTTGGCCTCACATTAAAGCTTTTTGGTTTTAAGATAAAACCCATCCCATATTTCAAAATTTCCTCTTGGCGTTCAGGCAAACCGACATTCATAATATAAATATTATCAATTAACAGCCCTGCTTCTTCAAAATGCAGTTCATGTTCTTCAATGTCAACAATGTCCTTAAGTTTGCCACCTGACATTAACTTTTTCGCAATCAATAGACAAATAATGCCTGCAATGACCGCTGCCCACCAATTAATCGTGATAAAAGTCAGTGTTGTTATAAAGGAAGTCAAAATAACGATGTAGTTGCGTCCTTCAAATGCAATCGCGATGCCCTCAATATACGTCTTTCCACGCGGTACTAGTTCGAGCTCATCAAGTGCTTGTAGCGTTGTCCGTTCCATATTACGAACCTCACGAAACTGTGAGGCAGCTAGCGCCAAAAAGGTAATTGCTGTAAATTCTTGTTTCATAATTGACGGAATTGCCACAGTTCCCAATGCCGCTGCAATAAAACCAGTTGCAATATGTATAATCCTTCCATGCAAATAGGTTGGATACTGCCTGTAATCTGTTCTTAGCATATAAAGCCTTGCAATCGTCCCAACCACGACTCCAAATATAATCGGGTATGTAAATTCATGCATTATTGCATCCTCCTTGCCTTTCCTTTTTGAAAATTAGCCTCAAAGAATTGCCCCATTTTTTCAAACAAACTCCAAGCGGCAATAGAAAAGATTATTACTGCTAGTGCATCTAAAAATAAAAAGCCTCCAATTTCAACTTTGAAAGAAAACTTTTTTAATATAAAAGAATACAATAATTCACCGTTACACACACCACTAATGGCAACACTGGCGCGATAATAGAAATCTTTTGCAAGCATTAGGATTAAATAAAGAATAACGAAAGAGAGCATCCATTTCCTATCAAAAATAAGCCATACAGGATCAAATAATTCAAAGAGCTGAAAGCAGGTATAGCCAATAGAAATAATAAGCGAGCAAATGAGATGATAACCTAAATGTAAACCCTTTGATTTTGATAGCAAAACAAAAGAAAACAATAATAATAGCAAAAATGAAGCACGAAAGGTGTAGCCTCCTCCACGTAAAACGTGATCACTCACTGCAATTACTAACAAAAGAACAAAGCTCAGTATCGTCCTTTGCTTACTTTTATTCATTAAAAACGTTGTAAAAACCCAGCCAAGCCAAGAAAACCAATAAAAATAAATTCCTTCCACAAAATCACCACCACTACTCATTATGACTCAATTAAATGGATTTCATTCTTTAAGGCGTTTGGAGCTTTTAGGGGCATAAAGGAGAACAAAAAGTTAAATATTATAAAAGAGTAAAAATAGAAAGGAGTAATAAAATGGGAAAAGATCGTCAAGAAAAGAAACTAAGGGAATCAAAAAAGGTGGCATCTGACAGAGACCCTGAGTTACATAACAAAGGGGCAACGATACTTGAAGGACCAGAAGCTTCTAGAGAATTAAATAAATAAATAAATAAGTAAGAAAAGAAGGATCTGCTTCGCTCTGATCCTTCTTTTCTTTTAACTATGTCGATTGCTATATACCTTTGTATCTATGCTGCGCTCCTGAAGCCAATGATGGGTTTTCCCACTAATGATAATCGGCACCTTTTGTAACTCATTTATTGTTCTCACACCTAAAGCTATCATCATTAGCCTTATATGCTCTTTGATGATGTTAATTTCATTAATCAAGGCTTCCTCGCCATCGGTCATTAAAACCTCCAAAAACCTTCCAGCAAATGCTGCTGCAGATGCCCCTAGAGCAATTGATTTAGCAATATCAGCAGCGTCTTTTAGTCCTCCCGATGAAATGACAGAAAGTGAAGGGGATACTGAACGGACCTCAACGATGGAAGCTGCAGTGGAAATGCCCCACTGATTAAAGAAAGGTAGGCTTTCTTTTCTCCGGCGATTTTCAATTTCCGCAAAATTTGTCCCACCAAATCCACCAACATCTATGATAGAAATGCCGGCATCAATGAGCTTTCGAACAGTTTCGCGGCTTATTCCAAAGCCTACTTCTTTCACAATAATCGGTAGCTCCAGATTTGTTGCTATCTTTTCTAATCTTGATAGTGTTCCGCTAAAATTACGGTCCCCTTCCGGCATCGTTAACTCTTGAATTATATTCAAATGGATTTGCAAGGCATTTGCTTGGACCATATCAATCGCCCGTTTTACCTGTTCAAGCGTTGCCTCACTCCCGAGATTTGCCAGGACCAGTCCGTCCGGATTTTCATCGCGCACGATTTGGTACGATTTAATTTCTTGTTCATCCTTTATTGCAGCCATTTGTGAACCGACCGCCATCGCAATACCGCATTCCTTTGCAACCCTTGCCAGCCGGCGATTAATTTCCTCGGTTTTCTCACCGCCGCCCCCAGTCATTGCATTGATAACAATAGGCGAACTTAAAATAAGTTCGCCTATTTTCGTGCTTATGGACACATCATCAATGGAAAGCTCCGGGATGCTATGGTGAACAAATTGAACGTCATTTAATCCATTATCATGCTTTCGTTTAATTGCAAGAGCATGCTGTAAATGCTGTATTTTTCGTTCAGCTCTCTTCACGTAACATCACTTCTTTACTATTTTAGTTTTTTCAGCTGGTCCCCAATCATATCACCTAAAGAAAAACCAGTTGAGTCTTCTGTTTGTTGATATGCTTTATAATCTTCTTTTGGATCTTCTTCCAATAATTCTTTGATGCTAAGAGAAATTCTTTGATTCTCTTTATTAATATCTAATATTTTTACTTTAACCTTTTCGCCTTCTTTTAAAACTTCATGTGGTGTGGCAATATGGCGGTTCGAGATTTGCGAAATATGAACAAGTCCTTCAACACTTGGAGCTACTTCTACGAATGCCCCAAAGTTTACCAAGCGTTTAACTATTCCTTCAACAACATCACCAGATTTAAGTTGAATAACATCCCAAGGTCCAGGTAAAGTATCTTTAACAGACAACGAAATCCTCTCATTATCTTTGTCAATAGCAAGAACTTTAACTTTTACTTTCTGACCTTCTTCAACAACATCTGATGGCTTTTCTACATGATGGTGTGCAAGTTGGGAAATATGTACTAACCCATCAATACCTCCAATATCAACAAAAACGCCAAAATCAGCTAATCGTTGCACCGTTCCATCTAAAACTTGGCCCACTTGTAATGAATCAATGGTCTGATGTTTTTTTGACGCAATTTCATCATCAAGTACAGCACGGTGGGAGAGGATGACGCGATTTTTTTCACGATCAAGCTCAACCACTTTTATTGTTAAAGTACGACCTTTATAGTCTGAGAAGTCTTCCACAAAGTGCCGTTCAACTAATGAGGCAGGAATAAAGCCGCGTACACCAATATCGACAACTAAACCGCCTTTTACAACATCTTTTACTTCAGCTTCAAACACTTCTCCAGTCTCAAACTTTTTCTCAAGCCCTTCCCATGCTTTTTCAGCATCGACTGCTTTTTTAGAAAGAATGATTTCTTCCTCATCTACTTTTATTACCTTAAGTGTTAGCTCATCGTCCACATTTACAACATCGCCAGCCTTCTCGATATGCAGACTGGAAAGCTCACTAATTGGCACAATGCCTTCAACTTTATAACCAATGTCAACCAATACATGTTTATCCTCTACTTTAGTCACCTTACCATTCGCAGTATCCCCGACTGCAAAAGATTTAACTTCTAAATTTTGATTCATTTCCTCTGACATATAAAACCCTCCTCAATCCACATAATAAAGAAAAACAATCTTTTTTATAACTTCCAATAAACGATACATTTTGTCAAGTAGATTGCATCATGTTATCGGTTATTATCAATCAATTCACGGATGGAATCCATAATGATATCTGTTGCTTCTTGAGCAGATAATTTATTTGCCCGCACTGCTTCAAAATCAATCGGTTTTCCATAGACAATCTTTATCTTGCTGAAATTTTTATAAGGACCAATAATTGCACAAGGAACAACTACGGCATTTGATCGTAGTGCGAAAAATCCAGCACCTGCGAGGCCCTGCCCTAATTCCCCCGTTTTGCTTCTCGTTCCTTCAGGAAACAATCCTAACACTTTTCCTTCTTTTAACAATGAAAGACCAGCCTTTAAGGCATTCCGATCACTCATCCCCCGCTTTACAGGAAAGGCATCTATACTATGCATAATATTTTTCATAATCGGCATTCTAAAAAGCTCTTCCTTTGCCATAAAGCTAATGTCCCTTGGACATGAAACTCCTACTAGTGGAGGATCATTGTTTGATATATGATTACTGCAGAGTAGGACTCCACCATCTTTCGGGATATTCTCCATACCGACAATTTCAATTTTGTATAGAGATTTAAGGTATATAGCACAAAGTGCTCTTCCAAACCTATAAAGCCCCATAGTCTCAACTCCTTCTTTCGATAATCTGAATAATCTTATCAATTACTTGATCGATGGAAAGGGAAGTTGTATCAATCTCGATAGCATCGTTTGCTTTTTTTAGAGGTGCCACTTCTCTCTCTGAATCTAATTTGTCTCGTAAAGAAATCTCCTCTTTTAATTTCTCTAAATCTGTTTGAATTCCCTTTTGTAAATTTTCTGTAAATCTTCTATTTGCTCGTTCTTCTACAGAGGCGATCATGAAAATTTTAACTTCAGCATCCGGCATAACGTGAGTGCCAATATCACGACCGTCCATGACAACACCCCCGCTCTCAGCAAGCCGCTTTTGCATTTCTACCATTAACTCTCGAACACCGCTATGTTTTGATACAATCGATACATGATTTGTTACTTCATTATCGCGAATTTCCTTTGAAACATCTACGCCGTCAACAATGACTTTTCCACCCTGAACAGCTGATTCAAGCTTGATATCAGTATGTATTAGCAAATCGACTAATTTCTCTTCGTCCTCTAATTCAATTTTATTTTTTAATGCTTTATATGTAAGGGCACGGTACATTGCACCGGTATCTATGTATATAAAAGAACACCTTTCAGCCACAGCCTTTGCTACAGTACTCTTTCCTGCAGCTGCGGGCCCATCAATAGCAACTTTAATTTTACGCATGATTTCACCTCTAATTGTTGTCTTTATTAGGAATGAGCTACAATAAAAAAAGGCAGGTACCCCCTGCGCATTATCTGTTCATTGTTTCAATTATCTCCGAGTACTGATCCTTCATGACACCTTCGTAGTAGATGATTTTACTTAAATAAGGTGCCAGATTATGATTAGAAAGTAACCATTGACCAATAATTAAAAAGATTAGATGCAGGATTACAAATTTATATATATATTTTTCAACCATTTTCATCTGCAACACCAACCATTTTTTGGTTAGTATCTCTCCAGAATTAAGAAATATGCATTATCGTCCTCTTTTTCGATCACTTAATTGCCGTTCAAAGCAATAACGAGTAATCTGTTGAACTTGTGCTTCATTTAAATCGATAAATTGAATCGGCGCCTTATCTCTACTACCCATTGTACCATAGATAATTCTAATAATTTTAGCGCATGTCTTTATATAAAAATATTCACCATTCGTTAAAGGTAGTACTAAATAACATAGTAATTCAGTTTGGGGCTTAAAGTTATGGTTTGGAGGAAGAATAATGGCCGCACCACCTGCACTAATATCAACTGTGATCGTTGTAAATGGATTAAAATCATCATTAAGCGGATGTACAGCAAGATCCACTGTAGCATCAATGCGAACGTACTCTCTCCTTTGGATTCGAATGAGCTTGTCCTGTCCTGGATAGCTAATAATCATCATTGGTATGTTTTCCTTTTTTCGACCAACAATCTCCGAATCAAACATGTAAATAACCTGATCCTTTGCATAAAAGGAAACTTTAATTTCCGTTCCATCTAAAAAAAATACAGCCCTCCCCGTTTTTTCACTAACAGGATAGTCAATATAAACTTGGTTCCCCTTTCGATCAACCAATTTACATTTAAATGTTTCAGGTTCATCCGAATTTTTTAATTCAATGTAAAGCGTATCCCCGATACTTAGCAAACTAGTCCCCTCCGTCTAAGATGCTACTCATTTCATTATTATCTCATGGAACAAAAAAAAGGAAAAGTCTAATCGCTGACTTTTCCTTTCATCTAGGGTAACCATTATAGCTGATCATAAAGCGGCTCTGCATTCTTTAACTTTTCAACCTTTTCCTCAGAGCCATCCAACGCATTAACATAGATTCGATAAGTATCGTTATGAATCGTACCTATTATTTCATAACAAAGAACTTCCTCTCCTAAATCATCGTTGATAATCGCCAAACGGTTTTCCATGACTTTTACTGATGGATTTACCTTTTTCAAGGCTTGGTCTAAAGATATTTGTACTTTTGGAATGGTCCGCTTACGATGTGCCATTAAGTAATCATTGGCCGAAAAACCAATGATATCACCATTATCCAGTGCTACTTTAATCCGAATCGAATCTGGATAAACTCTTACGTTGTCCTGGGTAGCAACGAAGGTAAAAACACCGACAGAATCATATTGGGCACTTTCAAAAAGCTGTAAATCTTTAAAGTTTTCGGCATTTAAATATTTTTTCGCCCTCTCAGCCGCGTCGTTTAAGCTAATTTTCTGCCCATTTACTTCACGGTGATTAAGCACCCAAATTGGGAAGCCGCCTTTTTTCGTGATATCCATATAAATTTCCGTATTCTCATTATTAGGACTTATGACTAAGCTGTAAAATCCATAATTTGACCCATCCCCATTTTCAGAAACATCAATATTTGCATTTCCGTTTAGCCGCAGAAATTTCTTTGAAGCATTGACTGCCTCTTCTTTTGAAATTTCTTCTCCTTTCAAATACTGAAAATTATTATCCTTCTTAGCATTCATCTGTGTAAATTCCGGACCAAAATTACTTTCCGAATATTCTTCGACATTTTTCTCAACCGTTTTAAACCCATCGATAATCGTGTTATCTATATTTTCTTTTTCAGAAGCTAATGCCAGTTCAACATCCATCCACCTCAGATTATTTTCAATAACCTGGTTTTGAACTTTTCTTAATTCTTGCTGGATTTCGGTTGCATGATTATATAATTGCTGCAATGTTTTATATTCGCCATCAGTTAACGGCTCCTTATCCAAATCACGTACCGCGGTTTTATAGGAAAAATCTCCTATCTTTGATAGAAATTCCTCAGTCTTATTAAATGGCAAGAGTGCCAGCGGCAATTGGCCAACATCCGTGTGGGCTGTTGAGGTTATTCTCCATACATCCGCTAATGCCGGTGAAAGCTGTGTTCTTGAATTCATTGCTAAAGTCGTCCCAATTTTATCTTGCAAAAGGTCAACTTGATAGGTTAAATCATGAAAGGCGCGTTGGTAGTTATTTTCTGCATGAATCAAAATGGCGTTTTTCTCTTGATGCTCCTGATAACCCCAAAACCCTGTTCCAATTACAAGCAAGCCGAAAAAAACTAATAATATTACGCGAAGCAAAAGTAATCACCCCTCTTTACATACAGAAAATATGATTTCCAATTTTTTTAATTTGTTTCCTACTCCAAATCCATGGCGATGTAGCCGTAGCGGGATTAAAATAATAGATAGCATTTCCCGTAGGATCCCAGCCATTAATAGCATCAATAACAGCCTTTTTTGCTGTTTCGTTTGGAGTCAGCCATATTTGACCATCGGCAACGGCTGTGAAAGCGCCCGGTTCGAAAATGACACCTGAGATTGTATTAGGAAACGACGGGCTATCAATTCTGTTCAAAATCACAGCTGCTACAGCTACTTGTCCAACATACGGCTCCCCTCTTGATTCACCATAAACGGCGTTCGCCATCAGCTTAATATCATTTTGTGAAAAGCCATTTGGCATATTTACTGCGCTCGGCTTATCAGCTTGTTTACTTTGGGATCTAGACTGTTTGTTACTTACTTGATTTTCTTTTGGTGTACCGCCGTAATACGTAAAGCTTTTCCCTTGCTGCACGCTATTTTCAACATAATCCTTATCATATTTTGATGCATTCACTAATTTTTGTTTTGTCGTTTGACCAGCAAGACCATCTACCGGCAAACCGAATTTTTCCTGAAAATTTCTTAATGCCCAATATGTACCCCACCCAAATACTCCATCTATTTTCCCATGGTAATATCCTAAATATTGAAGCCTCGCTTGCAATTCAATAACATCAGTCCCCACTGCTCCTTTTTGAATCACTTGATTGCTAAAGGCATCCACATTTTGCCTATTTGTAGTAGCTGAAAGTGTACCCACCAAGAGCGTCAGTATTAACAAAAATCTAATGAATGGTTTGTAACACATATAACCGCAATCCTCCTTATAGGAATTTAGCTATATGTATTTTCTGTTTAAATTAACATTTTATGCATAGAAAAAACGGGGCTAACCTCTAAACTGTCAGCCCCGTTTTTTATTGCGATACATTATTATTGTGCTCAAATAATGGCACGTTTTTTGGCTCATCCAATTGATTCGCTTCTTTCACTTTCCGTAAAGCACTAATCCATAATAGAACCATAAAAGGTACCATAATATAAAGCCAATATTGTTTGACTGTTAATAAAATATAATCATATGTTCCGTGAAGGAAAAAAGGAATAAGTAAAGAGAGTACAAGCCACATCTTTTTCTTTTCCGGTGGAGCGAATTTCCCAATCCCCAAATAAAAGCCCATGACCACGCCAAAGAGAGCATGGCTTGAAACAGGCAAAAGAGCTCTGCCAAATGCAAACTCCACCCCATTGGCAAATAAATATAATATATTTTCAACTGTGGCAAAACCTAATGAAACAGATACACCATAAATAATCCCATCATAACGCTCATTAAATTCTGTATTTTGAAAAACTGCAAAATATAAAATAAACCATTTAAAAAATTCTTCCAAGAGCCCTGACAAAATATAAGCATTTTTCCAATTGCTTTGTAAAACCCCTTCACTCATAAAGGCATATTGAATAAACATAATCGGAAAGACAAGCAAAGCCCCATATATAATCGTTCGAAAAACCAAACTAAGCGGCTCAGCTTCAAACTTATCTCTTAAATAAAAGTAAGAGAGCAATGCCAAACCAGGTGCTATTCCACTTGAAATGATCGCTAACATTTTTAAAGAATAATCCTTTCTTATAAAGCAAGATTTATATTCCTAATGGTATCATGAGACACAGCTCCTCGGAAAGGATGTTTATTGAAAAATGTATTGGAGTTATTGTTTATTACTTGAAATTGGCTTGACTAACATGTTCGATTGATGCTAATAAAACCGCTAATTTTATTCTAGCCTTTTTACTATCGTAATCCTCACCCAAGATCACGCCATTTTTTTGTAAATCATAAGCGCTACCATGATACCCATAAGCAGGGTAAACCTTTCCTTCCTCTGCACTTGTCGTGACCACAATAACTAGCCCCGAGGATACCGCATTTATTATTGAATTCATCATAAGAGGTGCCACTTGGCCCCGACCGACACCTTCCAGAATGATGCCTTTTGCTCCGGCCCCCACTGCTGCATCAATAAACGTTCCATCCCCACCAGAATAACATTTAATAATATCGACACGCGGAATTTGTTTTGTAATCGTATAATTATCTTTACTAATCGGCTTTTGGTAAATACTAACGATGTCATGATCAATAATGCCGAGGTAGCCGTAGCCAAATGATTCAAACCCTTGAATATTTGATGCATGAACCTTTTTAACATATTTCGCTGAATAAATTCGTTCGTTAAATACAACAACTACTCCGGCGTTTTTCAGCTCTTGATTAACAGCCGCATAAATTGAGTTTCTAAGATTGGAATAGACGTCCGTCCCTATATCCTGTGGGGAACGCTGCGAGCCTGTTACAACGATTGGACGCGGATCATTTATGGTTAAATCTAGAAAATAAGCTGTTTCCTCTAAAGAGTCCGTCCCATGGGTAACAACAACACCGCAAAGTGAGTCATCTTTTAACTCTTCAAGAATGTCCTGTCTGATTTTTAGCATCAATGAAAAATCAATATGCATACTAGGCTTTTGCAGACAATCAACGATTTTCACTTCAATGTCCTCTGGCAAAAGACACAATGCAGCCAATTCCTCACCAGTCATGGCACCCGAATTTAAGAGCCCTTTTGATATTTCTTTACTGGCAATTGTCCCACCTGTTGTAATTAACGCCACTTTCTTTTTCAAAGTCTTCACCCTTTACTTTTTTCCGCTTAAAAAATGAGCAATGAATCCTCCATGAAATCGGCCATTTTCAATAAAAATTTCATTCGCATTGTTACCTGCAGCAATGACACCAGCAATAAAGATGCCCGGAACATTCGTCTCCATCGTCTCCGGATTAAAAAGGGGACGCCCAGTTTCCTCATCTACACCTACTCCCATTTCTTCTAAGAAGGCATGGTCTGGTTTATAGCCTGTCATTGCAAATACATAATCATTGTTGATTTGTTTTTCTTCGCCTTTTACAGTATAAGTAATGGCCTCTTCTGTAATTCCTTTCACAATCGCGTTGAACTCCATTTTTATATATTCCTGGCGAACGAGTGATTCGAACTCCGGTAAAATCCACGGTTTAATGCTTCCTGAAAATTCACTGCCACGATATAATACCGTAATACTTTTTGCACCAGCTTTATGAAGTTCAAGTGCAGCATCGACAGCCGAGTTTTTTCCGCCAATGATGGCTACATCGGTATTAAAGAAGGGATGCGCTTCTTTAAAGTAATGCATCACCTTTTGCAAATCTTCTCCAGGGACATTCATGTAATTAGGATTGTCATAATAACCGGTTGCTATAACAATATATTTTGCTCCATATGTATTTGTCTTGCCGTTTTTCATAGTTGTTTTAACAATAAACTGTTGATCGGCTCTTTTTTCTACTTTCTTGACACGCTCAAATGTATTAACACGAAGCGCTTTGCGTTTAACAACTTCGCGATAATAACATAATGCTTGATTTCTTGTCGGCTTACGATGCTCCGAAACAAATGCTACATCACCAATTTCAAGTTTTTCGCTCGTGCTAAAAAAGGTTTGGTGGGTAGGATATTGATAGACAGCATTAACGATATTTCCTTTTTCAATCACAAGTGGGTGAAAGCCTTGATCTTTTAGAGCAATGGCCGCTGCCAATCCACAAGGTCCTCCACCTACTATAATGATCTCTTCTTTGTTCATAACGTCTCCTCCTCAAATAGAAGAATCCTCGTTATTCACGAGGATTCCGTTTTTTTTCATTGATGTTATATCCATCCTCTGAATCGGGATGCTTCGGCCATCTTTCGCACGCCTACCATATAGGCTGCTAATCTCATATCAATTTTTCTAGTTTGCGCCGTATCGTAAACATTGTTAAAAGCTCTTACCATAACTTTTTGGAGCTTTTCTTCCACTTCTTCCTCAGACCAATAATAGCCTTGGTTATTTTGAACCCATTCAAAATAGGAAACCGTAACTCCACCAGCACTTGCAAGAACATCAGGAACAAGTAAAATGCCACGGTCTGTTAAAATCTTCGTTGCTTCTAATGTCGTTGGGCCATTTGCCGCTTCAACAATAACCTTTGCTTTAATATTATTGGCATTTTCTTCTGTTATTTGATTTTCAATTGCAGCAGGAACCAAAATATCACAATCAAGTTCTAACAGTTCTTTGTTAGTAATCGTGTTCTTAAATAGTTTTGTTACTGTTCCAAAGCTATCACGGCGGTCTAGAAGATGATCAATATCAAGTCCATTTGGATCATGAAGGGCGCCGTATGCATCTGAAATTCCAATCACCTTCGCACCAGCATCATGCATAAATTTCGTTAAGAAACTTCCTGCGTTTCCAAACCCCTGCACGACAACTTTAGCTCCCTTTAAATCTATACCTTTTTTCTTTATGGCTTCATATATACAAATCGTTACGCCTTTGGCAGTTGCAGATTCGCGTCCATGTGAACCTCCAAGCACGAGCGGTTTTCCGGTGATAAAGCCCGGATTGTTAAATTCATCAATGCGACTATATTCATCCATCATCCATGCCATGATTTGAGAATTTGTGAATACATCTGGAGCCGGAATATCTTTTGTCGGTCCAACAATCTGGCTAATTGCCCGTACATAGCCGCGGCTTAAATTCTCCAGTTCTCTGAAAGACATACCACGAGGATCGCAAATAATACCGCCTTTACCTCCCCCATATGGTAAATCAACGATACCGCATTTTAAACTCATCCAAATGGAAAGTGCCTTCACTTCTTTTTCTGTTACGCCCGGATGAAAACGAACCCCACCTTTGGTAGGACCGACAGCGTCATTATGTTGCGCACGGTAACCTGTAAATATTTTAATGGATCCATTATCCATTCGGACAGGAATTCTTACTGTCATCATTCGCAAAGGTTCCTTAAGCAGTTCATAAAATTCTTCTGAATAACCGAGTTTATCTAATGCATTTTTAATAACTATTTGTGTCGATTTCAAGACATCTAGTTTATCTTCATTCCCGATTCCTGCTTTATCGGCTACCATGAAAATTTACCCCCTAAAAAATTCGTCAATAATGATCTACGGTTATTTTTTACATATACTAATATAGTATACTTTTCAGGATATTCCATGCAATGATTTTATCCTCTATTTTAAGGTTAATTCTATCAACCTTTCAATCATGTCCTCATAGGATAAGCCTATTTCACGGGCCGCATCCGGGAATAGACTTGTCGGAGTCATACCAGGCAATGTATTAACCTCTAGTAGTACAGGTGTGCTTCCATCATAAGGTACAATAAAATCCGTCCGCGAATAGGTTCTACAATCCAAAGATTGATGAGCCAATACCGCATTCTTTTGCAGATAAGCCGTAATTTCTGCATCAACCCGGGCAGGAATAATGTGGTCGCTCATGCCAGGGGCATACTTTGCTTCATAATCATAAAATTTATTTTTCGGAACAATTTCGATTACAGGCAATGCCCGCTCTTTTCCTTTTTCACCTAAAACCGCCACCGTTACTTCCATGCCATCAATAAACTCTTCAATTAAAATATCATCATCATGTTTAAAACCTTCTTCAATTCCCGATAGCAACTCTTGTTCATTGTTAGCTATTGTTAAACCAATCGTAGAACCTTCACTGGCAGGTTTAACGACTGCCGGATAGGTGAGCGTAAATTGAAAAGCTTCACGATTAAATGTTGCCACGTTTAACGTTTGGTCTTTAGCAACGCGTAAGCCTTCCCGTTCCAAGATTCTTTTTGCTTTTACTTTATTCATTGCAAGAGCCGACCCTAATACACCTGAGCCTACATATGGAATATTAAGCATATCTAAAAGCCCCTGAATTCTGCCATCCTCACCGAAGCGTCCATGTAATCCTAAAAAAACAACATCTACATCTAATGTTAATAATTCATTTATTTTACTTGGGTTAAAATCAATTCCGATCACTTCATGACCTTTCTTTTGTAAGGCATTCATGATTCCTTTACCAGAAGATAGTGAAACTTCGCGCTCCCCTGATGTTCCCCCATATAATACAGCGACTTTCATAATTGCGTTTCCACTCCTTGCTAAATTTTAGGCTCTATTGCCTCTTTAGTAATTTGCACCTATGTTATGTATCGTATTCTGTTGTTCTAGATAAGTGCCTATTTCATTATCATACCACTTGATAAAACGAAGACAATAGAAAAAGAGGCTAGAAAACAGCCTCTTTCATTTATTTTAATTTTAAGCGTTTTTATTTATAAAAAAGTTGTAGATTTGGAGAACCGCATTTTCTTTCATTAGTTCCTTTCCATATTCAATTACTCTGTAGATTGTAATGGTCGCAGGTGTCCCAAATTCAGATAAGATGGAAATAATATTTTCTGTCAACTGCCCATTCAGCTCGTCTTCTTGCAATTCTAAATAAAAATGGTCTTGAAAAGAATAGAGCTTTCCTCCGTCAATTCCTAAAATATGCAATCTAGAACTTAATGAAATGATGTCCTCCAGTGTTTGAAACTCATAAAAAATATCATCACTTTCGTCAACGGTCACTTGCATTTCTATATATTCATCATTGAATTCCTCATCTTCATCGTCAACAGATAAATCCTTCGTCACAATAATGACCATCCCTTGAGCCTGAAGAGAGTAAACTTCAATCGCTATCGGACCATCTGCTTCGAAACCTAGTTCATCGCTGGCCTCACTCATCATATCACGAAAGAGTTGATGAACTTTCTGACTATCATGCCATAAGTCATCCTTTGTCAAACCACGTTCTGTCAAGTCATCAAAAGTTAGAAAGATTTTTATTTTATTATAATTTAAACGCTCTAGCCTCATGAGCTACCCTCCCTTACCATCAACTCCCAAACATCCTTACATTACTATATGTTTGTTATTAAAGATGGTTCATATTGTGTAATATTTTTAAACCTAATCTTACACTTAAATGAAGCTTCAAGACAAGCATTTTGTTTACCTTACTGGATTGCCCATTTTCCTAGCCACTTTTCCCATTCAGTCTTAGTTGGGCCTATTAAATATTGTTGATACCCTTTCTTCAGCTGGCGTATTAAAGATGGTACCGCCTTTCCGCCTATTCCTAAATGAATCTCAGGATGATTAGTCGTTATCTTCTCTATCATTTGTGAGGTACTTTCAACATTAACCATTGTAAATGAAATAAATAAAAACTCCGGGTTTATTTCGTTCAACATGCTAAGAAGATCCTCTCCATGTACGCTTGTCCCTAAATAAATGACATGATATCCCTTCCACTTTAAAAATAGTGTAAACAAAAGCAGACCCAGTTCATGCGCTTCATTTGGTCCTGAGACTAGTATTGCTTTCGGTAGCACACTATCACATGGCATATTTTGTAAGATAGCACCCACTTTTGTGCGCATAAAATTATAAATAAATTGCTCATGGGCACTAGATATTTTATGTTGTTCCTTTAACATTTTCATTTCAGTAAATATCGAGGTTATTAATTCAATAACACCCCATTCAATTGAAAATAAACTAATCGTATAGCTAAATATCTTACGGGCGCGTTCTTCTTCAAATTTTAATAGAGCTTGTAAAAGCTGACTCTTATTATGATGAAAAGATTGATCAAAAGGGGATATTTCCGGCTGACCCTTTCTATTTATTTGTTCTTCGTTTTCCTCATATAGTGCAACTGCCTGACTGATGGTATACCCTTCCTGCACCTTGCTGACTAACCATCTTAAGATTTCAACATGCTTTTCTGTATACAATCTATGACCTGCCTCATTCCGAACCGGTGCAATAATTTTATAACGCCGCTCCCAGGCCCTAAGTGTCCCCGACTGTATCCCAAGCAGCTTCGTAACGGCCTTCATATTATATTTTCCTTGCTCAAAAGTCATCCTTGACTTCCTCCGTCAACACCATTTTCTCAAGTATAGTGTAATGAAATTATTGTGTAAATGCTGCTTTAAGCTAATAGCTTCTTTCTTTTGAAATATCTTTTTTTAGTTCAAGCGAAGAAACTGCGAAAATGACCGCAAAAATAACGAGAAAAATTGTAATCATCCATGATCTTTCGAAAAATAAAAGATAGCAAGCAAATGAACCATAATCAATTACGATAGAAGCATGAAAGCCGCTTTCCCCTTTCATCCAATAAAAGGTGTGTTCAATTGCAGACTTAATAAACGTTGATAATACTAGAACAGTGATGATAAAGGTCGTCATTCCCCAAAAAAAGCGGACCGGATTCAATATTAAATTGGTCATGATAAACGAAGGATCAATCAAATCATGTAATGGCAAAAGTGAAATCGTCAATAACCCACAGAAAACAGCAAACAAGAGAAGTAGGATTTTTTTTAGGATTTTTTTTAACATGAAACCCCCCCATTATGAAATATGTAATGAGAGCAGAAATAATGTTTATATGTATGACATTGATTATTATTTTAGAAGGCTAAATAAAAAAAGGCATAGGACATCCTTCCGCATCCATAGAATGAATTGACGTTGTATGTTATCAATGTAAAAAGGAGGAATATGCCATGTTTACGCTACGGAAAAATTGGTACCCCTATGTGAGCCCTTTCGATCCTTGTCCGCCAATGACTTGTAAACAGTATGTAACCGCGCCTAACCTTTATATAAACTTTCAACCCCCAGGATTACAACAATTCCACCCTAAAGACGCATTATATGCCGGTACACTTTGGTGCGCTTTTTATGACCCTTATTTCAACGCACATGAATTGGCAATGAGGGAGGAAAGAGACGATGCATAAACAATTGCCGCAAGATTATTACACGTTATTGGAAGAATTGCAGACAATTGATTTTGTTCTAGTAGAACTTACCTTATACCTAGATACACACCCCCGGGATTACCAAGCAATTGAACAATTTAATCGATGCGCTCAACAAAGAAAACAAATAGCCAAACAATATGAAGCCCGTTTTGGCCCTTTACTTCAATACGGACATAGCTACTCAAGATATCCATGGGATTGGGATAATACACCATGGCCATGGCAAGTATAGGAAGCGGATGCGCACGTTTAGCGACGCAAAAACTGGAGCGCATCGACTGAGATATAGGAAACACTGCGAGCTAGCGAGCCGATGTTGACTTATCGTAGGGAGATGAGCGAAGTTTTCGAGTCGCTGTGCGCTGGAGCTGGACTGGATAGGAAGCGGAAGCGCACGTTTAGCGCACGACTAAACTAAACCGGAGGGAGGAATATCACGAATGTGGATCTATGAAAAAAAATTGCAATATCCCGTAAAAGTAAGTAAATGCAACCCGATGCTGGCAAAATTTTTAATTGAACAATATGGTGGGGCTGATGGAGAGCTAGCTGCTGCGTTGCGCTATTTAAATCAAAGATATTCAATACCTGATAAAGTAGTCGGTTTACTAACGGATATTGGCACCGAGGAATTCGCCCACTTAGAAATGATTGCAACGATGGTTTACAAATTAACAAAAGACGCCACGCCTGACCAAATGAAAGCGGCTGGGCTGGATGGCCATTACGCTGACCATGATAAAGCATTATTTTATCATAATGCAGCCGGCGTTCCATTTACGGTTACTTATATCCAAGCAAAAGGGGACCCGATTACTGATCTCTACGAAGATATCGCAGCTGAAGAAAAGGCGAGAGCAACGTACCAATGGCTAATTAATTTATCAGATGACCCATGTATAAATGACAGCCTGCGCTTTCTAAGAGAACGGGAAATTATTCATTCTCAGCGCTTTAAAGAAGCTGTAGAAATATTAAAAGAAGAAAGAGGAAAGAAACAATATTTTTAACCTCTTTCGACCTCAGGAGGGGCTGAGATCATCGGTCCCTTCATGTTCATAACAAAGATTAATCATTTTCATAATAGAGGTTGATCTTATATTTTTCTTTCATCAGTTTAAAGAAATGATGCCGTTTTGCCCTTTTTTCCCCCTCCGGCCACAGTTCTTCCGATCTTTGAATAACCTCACAGCGAAGTGCATTGTATTCTTTTTCAAGTTTTTCAGCCTTTTTTTCAATAAACCTAAAGCGGAAATGAAGTGTAACTAGGACTGCAATGAAAAGATAATGATAACCATCGTTAATGAGCCTTGAAATCATCACCCCATACTGAAAACGAAAAGGTAAAACTGTAAAAATAAGCACATATCCTATGAAAATTGCTGCAGAGATCAGCATCATCATTCTAAGAAGTTTTAGCTCCGATTCTTTTTTTTCATATTTTGTTTTTAATTTGCATAGGTCTTGGATGATGACCTGTCCCACTTCGTCTAAATAGAGACGCATATTCTCCATGTGCCCACCCCATTTCTCGTCCAATAAGCCGTCTACAATACATCTATTCATTTGGGCAGACATATAGAACGATTAAAAAGCAAGAAATACAAAAGGCTGCCCAATGGACAGCCTTTTGTATTTTTTATTTCAATGGGATTTTTAATAATTGCCCAGTCATCACGGTGCCTTCACTATCCAAGCCATTGGCGCGCTTAATAATATCTTCCCCTACTCTACTTTGATAATATCTCAGGGATATACGATATAAGTTTTCTCCCGTTTTTACACGGTGATAGACTATACGCTCCTTTGTAGTCTGATTAGATGTAACTGTAGATTTTGTATTTACAGTAGTACCATTCGTGCTTTCGGTAGCAGCAACAGGGGGTTCGGTAGTTCCCGATTCCTGAGAAACCTCTGGCGTTTGCTTTCCTTTATTTTTATCTTCAGCCAGAGGTGTTTGATTCACGGTGTCAGCACCTTTGACATCTTGAACTTTCTTCTCTGGATCTTGCATTTCAACAACATCAATATTTGAATCATCGTTAGAGTTGTCCACTACTTTTGCTTCCTCATCAACCTTTGCATTTGTCAATTGAAGATTATCTTTCCATAAGTTGTAGGTAGCCACTAAACAAACAATCAAAATAAATGTTAAAGTAAGCAATCGTACTAAAGGAAAACGTAACCGTATTTTTGTTTTCTGCTTTTCCTTATTACGATGCACCTCGCTCCTTGGCGGCAGAGGTGAAACCCCATTCTCCTTTTCTTCGGCTTCTAGTTTGGAGCTAGGAAGCGGACTTTCTTCCATTTGTTTTCTTAAAGTCTCGGCTTGGTCGATAGAATCTTGATTTGATGACATTTGATCACCTCTGGTTTGAAACTTCACATACATATTTTCTTCGAATTATTAATGCAAACACGAAATCAATCACAAAATGCATAAAGATTGTCACAAGCAGATTTCCAGTTATTACATAAATCCAGCCAATATAAAAGCTTAGAGAAATGACAACCACCAATAAAGCCCACTTAAATAGATAACGAAAATGGAGAAGAGCAAAGACAAGGCTTGCGATTAAAAAACCGAAATGTGTTTGGATGACACCGCGGAAAAACAACTCTTCAGAAAATGCTACGAGTAGACAAATAATCGTAATATGCCATACAGGCCTTTTTTGGAAAACCTTCTCGTTGACTCCACCATCATCATACATATGCTTCGGTAAAATTTTCATTAAGACAGCATCAATAGCTACTACAATAATAGCACTTCCTCCGCCAAAAAGGAGTATTTCTTTTAAATTCCACTCCCAAATTTTGAAAAAAGCATCGATATTTGCAAATAAAAAGAAACCAATGATAAGGGCTACCAATATCATCATAACTTGGGTTAAATAGAGATGGAAGAGAACCTCCCGATCATCCATTTCCTTAATTAAATCAGCCTGATGTTTAACCATTACAATTCACCACTTTGTTTAAATAGTAACTTTAATTCTTCCTCCCAGTTAATATACGTCGATGTTTTTTCAGTTTTTTCGTTTTTCATATATTTTTCAATATCAAATTTACAAATATCACAGCATTCTTCTGGAATGATCTCAATTGTTTGTTCAAATTTCTGTAAAAGTGTTTCTCGCCGACAAGTATCCTTGGCTAGAATCCACTTATTAAAATCAGCAACATTTCGCTGCTTTAAACGGACTCTTTCCTCTATCAATTTTAAGATGTTCGTTTTAACAGTATCAAGACTTACAGTCTGGTTTACTGTTCCATTTAGGAAGACCTCATGCGTTTCAAGTTGGTATTTAAGAAAACGCCATTTTATTTCTGACAGACCATAGTTTTGTGTCATCAACTGCTCAAGCGCTTGCAGTGATTGATGAATTTGCTCTCCTTTGATATGTATAAAAAGCGAATTCACTTCATCATAAGTTGGCAAATCATGAAGAACAATGCTCTTCGCTAATTCATAGTCACCATTTTCATACAATAAAATAGCGATACTTGGTTTACCGTCCCTTCCTGCTCGGCCGATTTCTTGTAAATAGGATTCAAATTGTGATGGATAGTGGAAATGAATAACAAATCTTACATTACCTTTGTCGATGCCCATCCCAAATGCGTTTGTGCAACAGATGACATCCAACTGGTCCTGGATAAATTGCTGTTGGATTAATAGCCGGTCATTATTCTCTAAGCCGCCATGATAATATGCGACCCGTTCAAGTCCGCTATTCTTAAGCTGTACTGTCATTTCTTCTGTCCACATCCTGCTCGAAAAGTAAATAAGTCCCGGACCTTGCAATGCTTTTACATAATCAACCGTCGCTTTTATTTTTTCATCCAGAGATTGAACCTGTCTTACCATTAATGCGATATTAGGGCGGTCAATTGAATAAATATGTTTCGATACAGCCGTAAGCTGTAATTGCGTAATGATATCATGAAGGACCGCCTTCGTTGCTGTTGCCGTTAGAGCTAAACATGGCGGATTGCCGATTTTGCTTTTAACATTAGCCAGCTTTAAATAATCCGTTCTAAATTCATGACCCCACTGTGAAATACAATGTGCCTCATCAATCACAAATAAACTGATTTTTAGTGATTGCAACGCATGTATGACTTCGGGCGATTGTAGAATTTCGGGTGAAGCGTAAATAAAGCGATATTTCTGTAAGTTGCAGAGTACTTGTTTTCTTTTTGAATAGGGTAGGAAGCTGTTAAGACCAACGACATTTTTTTCTCCCCTCGTTTTTAGCTGTTGCACCTGGTCCTCCATCAATGACAGCAAAGGGGAAACAATCAGGACCGTTCCTTCCAGAATATATCCGGGCAGCTGATAGCACACCGACTTACCCGCCCCCGTTGGCAACATTGCCACAACATTTTTCTCTTCTGTTAAATCTTGAATAATTTCCCTTTGTCCTCGTCTAAATGTAGAAAAATGAAATTTCTCCTCTAATATTTTTTCCAAATCCACTTATTTCTCCATCCTTCCGAGTACGAGACGAATTTGAAAATAACTTACCGAATTATTTAATGCGTCCCTAATAGGTTTAAGGCGTTTTGTCCCAAGCTCAAGAACAAGATTTGCAATTCTTTCCTGCAGCTTCTTAGAGACAAATGGTTCAATAGTAAAGTGCTTGTCTTCTGTCGCAATTTCTACAATATGGTCCTCTATCGTACTTTCTTTTAAGTTACGAATCACCGTGATTTCTGTAATCGAAAAATTTTGTTTTAGTAAATCATATGTTTTCTTTGCGGACATCGTCAGCGGTATGAGCTCTTCTTTCTGTTCAATAAATAATAACAGCTGCCGAAAATGATCGGGATTCGTGTTAACCGTATGGATGATAAAATGAAGAACAGAGTGAAAAAGAATAAATGCATATTCATGATCTACACGTAAAAAACGGCCAATTTGTTCAATTGTATAGCCAACTCGATGAAAACCACTTAGATGAAGTACGAATATTTCAGCCTGAAGCCGGGGCAATTGCTTTAAAATGGACTGAAGCTCTTTATAAAGCTGAGTTGCGAGACATAAGCGATTTTTGCTTGCTCGTAAGTAGCTTTTAACCCAGTGCTGTGTATCTTCATCATTTATGACAGGATTAAAAGCTGATTGCTCATAATTTAAAAAGGATAAAGTTTGAACGGTAAGGGAAATCCTTTGCCAAAAGGCTTGAGCTTCCTTTTGGTAAATCCATCCGTTTAAATAAACGGGAATTGGATATTTTTCCATAGAGTTTTCTAAATAAAAATATCCTTTTTCAGTCACAATATATGTATCCTTATTCGTCACAGTTATATAGCCGTTTGTTTCAAGATGAAAAATAATATCTTCAATATCTTTTTTTGAAAGGTGCTGCATCGTTTGAAAAAAAGGCGTTAATTTATACAATTTTGCATCTTGAATAGTTTGGGAAGACTTTTTCCCATTAAGTAAATGATAAATAGCATAAATCGTTCTTTCGCCATTCAATTTATTTAGACAAAATAAGACTAAAAAAAAGCGAAATCGTTCCACGGTTTCGATTCCTTTCTTCCTGTTTTGATTATTATTTTATCAAATTATGACGAAAAAAGGGTGAAATTCAATAATTGGAAAGGGCAACATCTTCTATGAAAAGTATTATCAGTGCACTTTACTATTGAAAAGTTGAACAAAGCGATTTACAATGTTTATGAGTGTGAAAGAAAGCTCAAAGGATATATAAACTATTTTTACAATTTGTGGGAGGTATTTTTCATGGCAAAGTATACTATTGTTGACCAAGAAACTTGTATTGCATGTGGTGCATGTGGTGCATCTGCGCCTGATATCTATGATTACAATGATGAAGGTATTGCATTTGTAACATTAGACGAAAACCAAGGTATTGTTGAAATTCCTGATGTATTAGTAGATGACATGATGGACGCTTTCGAAGGTTGCCCAACTGACTCTATCAAAGTTGCTGAAGAGCCATTTGATGGTAATCCAAATAAATTCGAATAATTCATTAATACATAAAAAACCTCTCAGCTTTTGAAGCAGAGAGGTTTTTTTATTTTACGGTAATTTAGGTACATCTACGACTGGAACTTCACCACTCATAGATTCTAGGAATGCAACAAGTGAATTTACTTCTTGATCTGTTAAATTGATTGGTTTTATTAATGGATCTTTATTCGGATGATTACCCCCGCCCTCATTATAGTAATTTACAACATCTTTTAGAGTAGCGAGACTACCATTATGCATAAATGGTCCAGTATGAGCAACACCTCTTAATGCTGGTGTTTTGAACTTACCTTTATCCTCTTCTTGTTTTGTAACCGTAAATCGGCCATCATCACCTTCCATACCTAAATTATGGAAGCTGTTATCCGTAAGTGTTTGGCCTGCATGGCAAGACAAACAATTCGCTTTACCGGCAAATAGCTTCATACCTTCAATCTCTTGTTTGTTTAAAGCGTTTGTCTCGCCTGCTAAGAAACGGTCGAATCTTGTATCAGTAATTGTAATCGTTCTTTCAAATGCGGCAATGGCTTTTGCAATATTTTCAGCCGCAATCTTTTCATTAAATACATTATTAAATTCATCTACATAAGCAGGAACAGCATTTAACTCAGTCACCAATTCATCAAGATTTTGATTCATCTCGAACTGGGATTGAATCGGACCGAGCGCTTGCTCCTCTAAGCTACCTGCACGTCCATCCCAAAAGTTAGAAGTATAATAGCCTGAATTTATGATTGTTGGACTATTGCGAGCACCTTGATGTCCCTCAAAGCCGACAAATGTTGGTCTATTATCTCCATATCCAGCCCCCGTTGCGTGGCACGAAACACAACTGAGTTTGTTATTACCTGATAGTCTTGAATCAAAGAATAGTTTTTTCCCAAGCTCCACTTTTTCATCGGACATAGGGTTGTCCGCTGGAACAGGAATTTCACCAATTGGTTGGAACTTTGCCATAACAGCTTGCAATTCTTGGTCAACCACCGGATTTTCTCCTTTTAATGTTTCAACCGCTTTTTGATCTCCATTTCCATTACTACTGCACCCGACAAGCAACCCCATCAATAATAGCCCGGTGCCAATCCTTTTAAAAGCTTTCATTTTAACAACTCCTTCTATTGATTATGGATAACACGTTGTTTGATGGTTTTTATGTTATCTTAAACAATTATAAGGTTACCAAATTTAATCTTTCTTGTTATTTTTTAACATTTTTGTGAATTTTACCTATATTTTGAAAAAAATAAAAGAGCTGCCCCGTACACAAGGTTCAGCTCTTTTATTCATTTAGTATGGCATTGGGTTAACGGCCAATGGTACATTTATAGGTTTTAGTAGGTTATATGGTCCAATGGAATCTGGTCCATTCTTAAATTCAACAACTTGGGCACCATATTCTTTAGCCGTCATTAAAATCGCTTCAATCATCAATAAAGAACTTTCGTCATTTTCGATGTTCGTACCCTCTCTAAATTCAATGGTTGCAATTTTTTTCTTTTGGTCAAACACAATGCTTTTGAAATTTACACCCTTTGTGATGGACGGCTTTAATTGCTCGATTCCTAGCTCATTTGGCAATTTCATCGCCTCTATGGCCCCGCTAAAATCATCACCCATTTGAATAGGAACTAAAAATTTCTGACCAACTCCGTTTGGCTCGAAAGTATAATAAATCTCTTTTGCATTTGGGTTGGTGAGATTGATTTTTGTTATTTTTCCAAAATTCCCAAGCACTATTCCAGGTTTTCCATCTGTTTGAAATTCAACAACCTCGTATCCCATCCCTTTTGCAGTTTCCTTGACGGTTTCCGTAAAAATTGTCTCCATTGTTGAACCGTTCCCAAACTGATGGTCCCGAGGTACATTAATTATTAGCTTTTTGCCGTCATTTTCCTCACTAAACCGAACACCTTCCAAAATAAAACCCGATAAACCCCACTCTTCTTCATGTAGATGCTCTTTAATCTTCTGAATACGTTCTAATTTTGTTGTCTCCGCGTCTTTTGGAACAATAAAGCTAAGTGGTACAACAAACATGGCATTAGGGTCGGGAACGGCCACTGTAATGATCTCTTGATTTTCTAACAAATCAGTAATGACATGTGATTGGGGCGTCATCACCATTCTTGCTATCGGGCTCTCTTCACCCTCTTTTGCCATCATTGTGAAATTTTTCGCATGATCTCCTCTAACACCTTCAGCGGTCTTCTCTTCCCTTGATTCTATTTTTTCTTTTTCCATTGTACTGTCCTGTTGATGTAGGAATGACGGAACAACAATGGCAATAATAGCTACAGCGCTAATAGAAGCAAGCAATGGTAGAAACCAGATTTTTTTCTTACGTTTCGTCCGTTTTGTTTCAATTTTTTTCTCAACTACGTTCTCTTCATCTAAACGAGAGGATATTTTTGCGAAAAGCTGTTCGGGATCCTGATGATCCTTTACTTTCGGCATGCTTTGCAACAGTTTTTCTAGCTGGTCTTCATCAAATGTTGACTTATGCATTTGTCATCCCCTCCTTTGCGTTAACTTCCTCCATTAAAGATTTTAAAACCTTTAAAGCACGATGCTGTGTCGTTTTTACCTTGCTTTCGGTCCAGCCAAGGACTTCCGCTGTTTCAGAAATCGAAAATGACTGAATATATCGCAAAACTAAGACTAATTTTTGATCAACTGTACAATTCTCCATACACTGGTACATCAGTTTTATTTGCTCATTTTGAATCGCCACTTCTTCCGGCAATGGGGCATAATCCCTTAATAAAAACTTAACTGTATCATCACTTATGGCATTTCCATCTGCTGTTCTTTTTTGTTTACGAAACCAATCAATCGCGACATGTCTTGCTATTGAGAAAAGCCATGTTTTCTCACTGCTTCGACCTTCAAAGCGTTGATAGGATTGAAGAACTTTTATATAGACCTCTTGAACGAGATCTTCTGCCTGCTCTCTATTTTTTACCATATAAAATAAAAATTGAAAAAGGTCATAATGATACAGGTCATAAATCCTTTTGAATATATCCCTCACGCTGTTAAAACCTCCCGCTCTCTCTATAGTCGTCTAGGACCATCAAAAAGTTACGTTGAAACTATTTTCTAATTCCCCTCATATCCCTATCTTACTAAATATAAAAGCAGGAAGAAACAAACACCTAAGAAGATATGTGTTCCTCCTGCCGTATTTAAGAATAAACTTTTATTTTATGAAAAAGTTTGCCTGCCATTTTCTCAAGCCTCTCTTCAATTGTTTTTTGATAACTAATCAAAAAACAAGTAGAAGGACCAGATGATGCATGTAAATCAAGTTCACTAGAAATATCAAAATCATTTATTCCATTTTCTGTTAGTAGTAATTCAAGCTCATAAAGAATTCCTTTTGAACCTATGGGTACAAGTTCATAAATTCCAGCTAGTTCCAGACAATTTCTAAAAAGCGATAATGGGGCAACTCGTTCTTTTTCCTTTAGAACGTCTTCTCCAACAAAAGGCTCGCCAATGATTGCAAACTCGGCGTTAGCTGGCGTTTTTTTTATCCTTTTGAGCAGTTCTTGAATTTCACCTATAATCGTTAAACCTAATGCAGAGTGCAGTAGAGACATATTTGTTTCTGAACTTCCTACTACTGGAAGCGATTCAATCTTAAGTTCATCATAAACTTTATTTATACCTGATATATAGTCATGCCAAGATTGGTCTCCTGTAAAATTTGCGAGAATTACAGCCTTTGGCGTTGCTCCTACTGCTAGTAACTCCATCATTGCAACTCTCATCGAGAAGTAGGCAACGATTCTGTCTGGTGCAAAAACGAGATCACTCATCTTTTCACCAATTCCCCCAGAGCAATCTGTCGCAATAACAAGTTCTTTTCCATTATTTGAAGGTAAAAACAAAACATCTCTCATTCGTGCACATGCCCTTTTTTAGTCGTGCCTGCTTGTGTCAATACCATAAGTTTTGGAGCCACAAGTGCTGCCGCAATTGCATTTATTAACGTTCCAACCACTAATGAGGGCAATGTTCCAATATAAAAGCCAATACCAAGAATAAAAATAAACGGAACCCCAGCTAAAAATCCATTACATAGAAAGAATAAAAGGTAGCTGACAACCTTTTTCCCCTTTTTGTAGACAAATCCAAATATAAGGAGAATTATAGACATTTCCAAGGCAACGAAAAGATGCATCGGTCCAAGTGGGAACCCGGCAAAAAAGGCTGACATTAAGTGCCCAAGCGAGGCGACAATTGCCCCGCTAATCGGCCCTAAGATAATCGCGGCAATGATGGCCGGAAAACTATCAAGGGCTATGCTACCAATCACGGCTGGAATCTTAATCATTGCACCAACTACAGAGAAACTAATAAAAAGGGCTAAAATCGTTAAACTTTTAATTTTCACTTTCATCCTTCTTCCTATTCCCGTCTCTAAATACAATGGCACTTCTTTCGTATTCAACATCCTTTACATTCGAGCGGGCATTTACGACACGTGCTACAGCAAAGAAGTAGTCGGATAAGCGATTGACATATCTTAAAACAGCCTTATTAATAGGCTCGATTTTAAGTAGGCTGACGATATAACGCTCCGCTCTTCTTGTTGTTGTTCGGGCGATATGCAAGGCGGCTGCTTGTGGAGACCCTCCGGGAAGAATAAATCGCTCCACAGGCGGGGCTTCAACAATATACTGATCAATTTGTTGTTCAAGAAATGCTACCATTTCATCTGTAACTTTATATGGACGTTTATCATGGATTGTTGCTAAATCACTGCCACAATCAAATAATTCATGTTGAATTCTTTCTAAATCTGCATAGATGTCTGCGAATTTTTCCGTTTGAAGCATTGTCATTGCTTGACCAACGAAAGAGTTAACTTCATCAACCGTTCCATACGCATTTACCCTTAAGTTGTCTTTATCAACCCTTCCCCCAACTAAACTAGTTTTTCCTTCATCTCCAGTACGTGTATATAATCTCATAATTCTTCATCACCCTCCAATTTTATTGTTTGCGCCAAGCCATTCCAAATGACATCTACTCTAGTGCAAACTTGCGTCAAATCTTGATAGCACCAGCCCGTGATATCTCTCCAATTTCGATCAATCTCGAGCAATGGTACAACGCCCTTCGTAATGTCACAACCAATGAAAATGACTTTTCGATCATGCTTTTCTACTTCCCAGTTTTGCCAGACGTTAAAGATTTCTCTCCAATGTTCCCTTGTTGCGACTACTTCGTGATCGATTGAATGCTTGATTATTGCTTCCAAACCCTCAAAAATAACCAGCGTCTCTCCTGTAAGTTGTTCCGGCATCGGAATCTCGCTATTTTCATAGAAATTATGCCACAGAAAACAACGGAAACGTTTTATATTATATTGTTGATACACCCATTTTCTTTTTCCTTGGAAGGCACCTCCTGTAACAAAATGCACCGTTCATTCCTCCTTAAACGCTCCATTGTGGTAAGTAGCGTATACCCTTCGCCATGTTTAATTGGCCAATTCCAAAAATCCCTTTCTTCAGGGGCATAGCATTCCAAGAGAAGCCTTATCGGGCCACCATGTGAAATAATCACAATATGCTCCGTATTCATTTTTTCAAAAAAACTTGATGTAGCATGTTGCCAACCTTGCAACACACGCCTCTTAAAATCACTGAATCTTTCTCCCAAAGGGATTTGTTCCGATTTGAAGTGATCCAACCATTTTCGATATTGCCCATCATGTTGTAACTCTTCATAAGTTTTTAATTCCCATTGCCCAAAATTCATCTCACGAAAACTCGTAAAAAAATACGTCTGTTCCCGATTTCCATAAAGAATCTGAAATGTTTGTTTACACCTTTGCAAGTCACTTACAAAGAATGCGTCCCCTTCTGGAAATCCGAATTTTTTCAAATACTCAAGTTCTGTAATTCCTCTCTCGCATAATGAAACATCAGACCAGCCTAGATATTTTTTTTCGATATTCTCGTTTGTTAAACCATGGCGTAGGAGTGTAATAGCCACAGTATGAACCATAGAAAGGTTTCCTCTCCTTCCGATAATGCCCCTAACATATCGCCGGTTATTCCCCCAAATTGTTGATAATAAAAATGTTTTGCGAAAATATATAAAAGCACAAAGCTACCGACTAAAATGCCAACTGAAAGCAATAGGTGAAAATCTAAAAAAACAACTAAACCGCAAAATAGAATTACAAAAAAAACTACAAAAAATACATCATTTTTTCCCAACAAGCCATTATAGGCTGCCGCCATCCCAGTTTGTTTCGCTGATTTTCCGGTTATTAACAAGAGTGCCACAGCCGCCCTTGCCAAAAACGGAATAAGCCCAATTAACACAATTGCATATTGGGGCGTCTCCTGTAATATTTCATAAATAAATAGAAAGCGAAAGCTAAGTAAAAATAACACCGATATAACCCCAAAGGCACCAACCCTTGAATCACTCATAATTTCAAGTTTTCGTTCCTTATCACGGTAAGAAAAAACAGCATCACTCATATCCATCCAGCCATCTAAGTGCAGGCCACCTGTAAAAAGCACTCCAAAAAATAAAATCCAAAGAGAAATGCTTAAAGCTGAAAAAGGCGTATATTCCATTAACAATAGTACCTGTAGCACTAGTAGAATACCTGCAATGAGACCAATGAGCGGAAATGACCGGACAGACCATTTTGCAGTTTGGTTCGTCCATGGTATACTTTTTCGATATGGTACCGTTGTTAAAAATTGAATTGCCAGTAATAAACCTCCTACGATTTGTTTCATTCGTTATGGACCTTCTTTCATCAGCCTTGCCAGTCCACATTCTACTAAAAATGCTTGATTGGCAAGTGTCGTTAAAAATTGATGCAATTTTCCAAGTTCTTTCATATAAAGCCTAGTCCCACGGTCCTCAGGAATGCCGTCATGAAAAATTTCATTGGAAACAATAATCGTTGCTTTTGTTATTTGTTTATAAGAAATAAAGGTATTTTCAAGTCGACGTCTTAACTGATTGACCGCTCGTTCATTTAGCCAGCAATCGTCTGTAAATAATTCATTTCCTAACAATGTTGTTAAGCAATCAATAAGGATGACATCTTTGTTAGAAAAATGTTCTAAAAGAAGATGAAGCTGTCTTGGTTGTTCCCATGTCAGCCATTCTCTTAGTCCATTCCCACGGTCTTCTTGATGTTTTTTGATTCTCATTATCATTTCTTGATCATAAGGCTCACTCGTAGCAATGTAATGAAGTTTGTTATCTTTGCCAGCAAGTTCGAAGGCCACCTTTTCGGCATAGGAGCTTTTCCCGCTCCTAACCCCACCAGATATGAAAATCAGCATCGCGTTTTCCAACTCGTCAGCGCTTCGATAAGTTTATCGTTTTCCCCATCACTTTTGATTGTTAAACGAATATACTGTCCATCAAGGCCGATAAAATTGTAAGTATGACGTGGAACGATTCCATTCTTAAGTAAAAATGCGATTAAATCGTTTGTATCCTTCTTTTGGCCATTTTCACGAAGTATAAAAAAGTTGACCGTTGTATTTGATACATAATAGTCCAACTCTTGTAATTGCCGTAATAAGCGCCCCCTTGCTTTTTCAAGCTTAGAGTTCGTCATCTCAACAAATTGTTGATTTTTTAAAACGATTTCACCAATCACTTGCGCTAGACCATTCACACTCCATGGTGGTTGGGACTCCGCTATTTGCTCAATCATCTTTTCGTTGGCGGCAATATAGCCAAGGCGTAAACCCGGGATACTATACATCTTTGTTAATGATCTTAAAATAATAAGATTGGGATAATGTTTAATATATGAAGTCATCGCGATTGGTTGCTTACAAAAATCATAAAACGCTTCATCTATTACACAAACCGTCCCATGTTCTTGAGCAGTTTCAATAATTTTCACTAGCTCATGCTGCTGATAAATGATTCCTGTGGGATTATTGGGATGACATATAAACAATACATCATTCCTAGCAATATAATCGACAAGATCCTCATGATGCAACTGCCAATTGCTTTCTTCCTTCAGAACATATGATTCAATATGACAGTTAAAAGCATTACACGCTTTACGGTATTCTCCAAATGTTGGCTCAACGATACAAACATTCTTTCCCCGGAAATAATTAGCGAGTAAAAACACACATTCACTACCACCGTTGCCTACTAATATTTGGCTTTGCAATAAATTTTCTTGGTTACTAATTAATTCAACAATCCTTGGAGCATTCGGTTCCGGGTATTGCTTAATTGCTGTTTCAACTTCCTCCAAATAATCTTTCAAATGAAATGGACTTCCAAATGGATTCGTATTTACACTATAATCTAATAATTCCTTTGGTTTAGTAAGCCCGACTTCCTTATATAGAAGATGCGGGTTAGCTCCATGCAACGGCCATGTCAATTACAACAACTCCCATCGTAAATAGAATCATAAAAGCAAGTACTGTTTTTTTCATAACCGTAATAGATTGATCAATATGAAAAACTTCTAATCTATCAATCGGATCGCCCATTCTGGCCCGTTCAGAAACGACGCCTTTGTATGTATTTCTCCCACCCAACTGCACTTGCAACAGTCCTGCCATCGCAGCCTCACACCAACCGCTGTTTGGGCTCGGATGCCTTTTTGCATCGCGCAGCATCATATGCAAACAATCTTTTAACTGCCGCTTTGAAGATAGAAAACTACTAAAAACCATTAGAAAGCCTGTTATTCTGCTGGGAATCAAATTAAAAAGATCATCCATTTTTGCAGAAGCCCAGCCAAATTGGTGGTATTTCTCGTTTTTATAGCCGAGCATCGAATCACATGTATTCACGACGCGATACAGTAAAGCCAATGGGGCTCCGCCTATAAACGCATAAAATAGAGGTGCCGTAATTCCATCACTCGTATTTTCAGCAATCGTTTCTACAGTAGCCCGTACAACCTCCGCTTCGTCCAACTTGTCAGTATCACGACCGACAATCCAGCCGACTTTTTCCCGTGCCATAGAAAGATTTCCTGATTTCAAAGGTTTTGCCACCTCCAGGCCAGCACGTGCTAAATCATTCTCTGCAATGGTCGTATAAATTAAAATGGCTTCCACTGTAATTGCAAGAATATCACTTACCTGATGAAGGTAATGAACAAAATAGTAGGAAGGTAAAAAGACAATCACCGCCATGATAAACCATGCTAAAATTCCTTTACACTTTTTGCAGCTGCCTTTATTAAAACAATGATCAAGCTTATTGATTATCAATCCAAACCCTCTGACAGGGTGAGGCAGCCAGCTTGGATCACCAAGCCCTTTATCTAAAAAATACGCCAGCCAAATAGCTACTATATGTTGTATTAGGATTGTCATTGTTTCGTAGTCCTTATTCTAATTTTATACCGTTCAATAGCCTCATTTGTTGCAGAAAAAACCAGCTGGCCGATCGCCTTCCCTAAAGGCGTAATCGTTCCTGCATATTCAAGAAATGTCCCAGTTTGTGTGGAGGCAATCAGCAAACTATCTGTTGACGTGCCAGATGCTGGTGTATTTGTTATCGGATCATAGATTTGATTTTCTTGAACAGCTCTCACTTTCGCCTCCGTAGCTGTCATCATTGCCTGTACGAAAGCGGCATCTGTCAAATTACCATCAATAAAGACCCATGTATTAATAGTACTTGGTGTGTCAATAAGGTCATTACGAGAGAAAGCATTTGCCACATCAACAGCATTTGATAATCCTGCTGTCACAACAACATATATTGAAAATTGGTCTATTGTAAAAGTTTTGTATGCAGCGTCCTCTAATTTAGCAGCTGTCATCATTGCTACAGTATAGGTTGGGTCAACACCAATATTTTCAAGATAGGTTTTCATTTCCAATGCCGGGTCGTCACAATTGTAATATTTATCGACATGTCGATTTATAAAATATTTACTCCAGCTTATTCCAGAATTGACAACCGCTGAAGACAACGTTTTTAAAGGTTTCAATGATTCTACAATAATGGTTTCATGGGACTCTTTCGTTTTCAACATTTCAAATAGCTGGCTACGGTTATCAACAACGCTTGGAAAAACAGTAAGTAACGGTGTAGGCACATTTGGATGCTGTTTTCTAATTAGTTTCGTTTGATAGACTTTATTTACCTGATCTTCATCCATGATTTTTTGTGGCTCGTCAATCGCAATGACCTTGCCCTCATTTAATAAAAGGATACGGTCACAATAAAGACTAGCCATATTTAAATCATGAAAAATAGCAACAACCGTTAATTGCTTTTCATGGACCCATTTATTTAAAGAATCAAACAACACAATTTGATGATGGATATCGAGGTGATTCGTGGGTTCATCCAATAGCAAAATTTCCGGTTCCTGTGCCAAAGCCCTAGCTAAAAAAACTCTTTGCTTTTCACCGCCGCTTAACAAATCAATTGGGCAGTCTGCAAACGAAGAAATACCGGTTAAACGGATGGCCTTTTGAACTGCGTTTTCATCTTCTAAACGCCATGAAGGGAAAATGCCTTTCTGAAAGGGATAGCGACCGAGCTTCACAGTCTCTTTTACACTATAGGAAAAAGAGAGATCATGAAGCTGGGGAAGCACTGCAATGATTTTGGCAAGATCTTTCGTTTGATAGTCTTGGATGTGTTTACCCTTGATATAAACTAAGCCTTTCGAGGCCGATATCTGTCCGGAAAGCATTTTCAACAACGTCGTTTTCCCACTTCCATTCGGACCTAATATCCCAAAAATTTCACCTTTTTTTACTTCGAAACTAACATCATTAATCACCATAGAATGATGATAACCACCTGAAATATTTTCTGCTCTTATCACTGAAACCATCTACCTTCTTCGATTTCTGTTAAAAAATATTAAAGCAAAAATTGGCGCTCCAATGATGGATGTTATAACACCAATTGGCAATTCTTGCGGAGCAATCATCGTGCGAGCCACGAGATCCGCCAAAATTAAAAATGTTCCCCCATTAAGCATTGCCAGCGGCAATAGCTTCTTATGGTCAGGCCCCCATATCATTCTGGTAATATGAGGTATAACAAGCCCGACAAAGCCAATCGTACCCGATACAGCAACAGCGGATCCCGTTAAAAGTGAAGCGGCAATTAATATGAATAATTTTCTCTTCGGAACATCTACTCCTAGCTGCCGGGCTGTTTCTTCTCCAAATGAAAGGGCATTGAGCTCCTTCGTATTCAGCAATAGAATTAGAACTCCTACTATTGTGAACGGGATGATCATAGAGACATAAGGCCATCCCCGCATCGACACGCTACCCATCAGCCAGACAACAATTTGTCGAAGTTCCTCTCCTGATAGGGCTATCATTAAAGATATAACAGCCCCTAAGAATGAACTGAAAATGATGCCGGTTAAAATAATCGTCTCGACAGAGATTTTCCGGTCAACTAATTTAGAAAAGGCTAGAACGAAAAGCAACGTAAGTAAGGCAAATAGGATACTCAATAATGGCAGGGTAAACTGTTCGAAAAACGGTACTGTCAATCCTAAAAATAGGGAAATAACAGCACCAACAGATGCACCCGATGAGACGCCAAGTGTATATGGTTCAGCAAGTGGATTTTTTAGTAGTCCCTGAAAAGCAGCACCGGCAATTGATAAAGAAAAGCCTACTAACATCGCTAATAGAACCCTAGGCATTCTAATCGACATCACAATGTTATAAATCATCGGGCTTATTTCATCAGATGATAATAAAGGAATTCGACCATCAGTCAGAATATAGGCAATAGTTGAAAAGGGAATAGATAGTGAGCCTAGCGAAATTCCCAAAAAAATTGCAAAAACCAAAACAACTATTGAAAAAACATACGGAAAAACCCTACTTTTTACTAAATATTTCTGGATAGATGACGGACGCAAGCTCTTCGACTCCTTCTATCAACCTTGGACCTGAACGATTCACTTTATCAGCATCCACTTCAAAAACTTGTTTGTTTTTAACAGCCGGCACGTCCTTCCAAGCAGCACGGCTGTATACTTTCTCTGTCGGGTTTTTAACATAAAAGCCATACGTAACAACAATTACATCGGGATTCAAGAGCAACGCATCCTCTTCAGTAAATTGAACCCAGCCCTCATAATCCTTCGCGGCATTTTTGGCATGGATGAGCGTTAGCATGTCATCAATAAATGTGCCCTTTCCTGTTGTGTACAGATCCGGCTGTGGTTGCACCTCCACCCAAACTGTTTTCATTTCATCTTTTGAAATCTTGCTGGCCTTTTCTTCTATTTGGGATAACTTCTCCTTCATGTTTTGAACAATTTCCGACGCTTTATCCTCCGCGCCAACAACTTTACCAATTAAGGAAATAGAACCAAATACTTCATTAAAAGACTTGGCATCCTGTACAACTACTACGGGAATTCCAACACTTGCAAGCTGTTTAAATCCATTCGCATTAGACATACTCGAAGCGCTGGCCAATACTAAATCTGGTTCTAATGACATTACCTTTTCAACATTAAAATCCAACCCACCAATTTTCTCTATAGATAAAACCTCTTTCGGATAGTTATCCCAATCTGTCACGCCAACTACGGAATCACCAGCTCCCATCGCAAAAACAATTTCCGTATTGCTTGGCATAAGCGAGACGATTCTTGTCGGTTTTTTCGCAATGGTGATTTCTTTACCTGCACCATCCGTTACTGTAACCGGAAAAGACACACGTTGTTCATGCTTTCCAGCTTTTACTTCATTCTCAGTTTGCTTTCCAGCTTGATTTGCCCCAGCGCAACCAACCAAAGCTAGTAAACATATAATTCCGAATGTTAGTACAAACGTTTTGAACATCTTATTCATGAAAACACCCATATTTATAAATAAAGTAAAAAAGCCCATCCTTAAGAAGGATGGGCTTGACGACACATATGTAATACAAAGTAAAGGCCTATACGTGCCGTTCCAATTGCTTTCATCCCGAAGAATTGAAACGCATGTAATTAGGCAGGTCTACTGACTTATGCTTCCTCCTCTAATGAGCCTTCCCGTATATTTTCATACAGTGGTTTTTCTCATTTCGTCCACATATACAGTTGCGGGGACAGTTTTGGATTCTAACCAAATTCCCTATTATGTCCAAATATTGGACACCCAATACACACCATTATTTGACTACTTTTAATATTAACTAAAATTTATCCTATTTTCAACAAAATTTGATAATTTAGGAACGAGGAATAAAAAATGAAAACGTCGTACCTTCCCCGAGCTTGCTTTGTACGGAGATACGTCCTTTGTGTGCCTCGACAATATTTTTAGCAATTGCAAGGCCGAGACCAGTTCCCGAGCGACCTCTTGTCCTTGCTTTATCTGCCTTATAAAACCTCTCAAATACAAATGGCAAGTCTTCCTCCGTTATTCCAGAGCCGGTATCCTTTACTGAAATTTGGAATCCACCTGGGAATGAGTCAACATTTATGATTACATCCCCACCTTCACTCGTATGGCGAATCGCATTATCAATTAAGTTCGTTAAAACTTGTTCAATACGGTCGACATCGATGAACATAACATCGTCCCTATCACTAATGTGGATGCTCAAATTGATGCCGTGCTCTTTTGTAACACCTTGGAATTTTCTAATAATCCGATCAAAGTAAGCAGAAACCACTACTTTTTCAAGATGCAATTCAATACGACCAGATTGCATTTTAGCCAAGTCCAGCAATTCATTTACTAAACGGCCCATTCGTAATGATTCATCATAAATAATTTGGGCAATTTCTTTCTTTTCTTCTTCGGTGCTGGCGATATCATCAATGATTGCTTCACTGTACCCTTGAAGCATTGATATTGGCGTTCGAAGTTCATGTGAAACGTTGGCAATGAAATCATTCCGTAATTTATCTAATTTTCGCTCCTCCGTCATATCACGAAGAACGGCAACGGCGCCACGAACGGCCTCTTGGTCATATAGCGGCGACATAAGCACAACCCAGCTAGTTCCTTGAATTGAAATTTCAGCTATTTGTTGTTTTTCTGTCAAGATAACCTTTTCAAGAATATCCTTCATTTCATTTGGCAATGGCTGATGGGCTTTATCATATCCTTCTCGTTCAAAGTAGAACGCATGCAATAATTTCTTTGCAGGTGGGTTAGAAACGATTATGTCCCCTTGACGGTTCATCGTAATCACACCATCAGCCATACTGCTAATTATGCTTGTAAGTTGCTCTTTTTCCTGATTCAAGGCTTCGATGTGGTACTCCAATTGTCTTCCCATCCGGTTAAATGCTAGAGCGAGCTCCCCAATCTCATCATGTGTCAAAATTGGAACTTTGGCATTAAACTTTCCTTTTGCCATTTCAAAGGCTGCTTCTCTCATAATCCGTAGTGGTGCCGTTACTCTTGATGAAAGGAAAAAAGCAAAAATTGTAGTTAAAATAATTGCAATTCCAGCACTGACCGTTATAATTTTCGTAGTTTCTTTAGAAGTTTGACTTACAACATCAAGAGATTGATATATAAAAACACCGCCATGCTTACCAGTAACACGGCTCATTGGGACACCAACAATCAGAATTTCGTTATAAACCTCATCCGTCTTATTAATAATTTTAGGTGGAAAAGCTAATTTACTTACTGTTTTTTGTTTTGTAAGAACACCTGATAATTCCTTATCGTTCTGAACAAAGTCGAGTGGCAAATCTGCAAGTTTTTCGTCGTTTGGCGAATACCAATAGTTGCCATCCCCGTCAACAATCAACACTTTTGTCGACGGATCGATGACTTCCCAGGCAATTGAAAATGCCAATTCGTCTTTGGTGTATGTTTCCATTATTTTGGCTACTTTTGTTGCAAGATCTGTAAGTTCCCGTTCGGCTTCTGTTACATGGAAATTTTCAAAGAACTGCAGCAAAAGAATCGTTAACAATACTAAGACGGCAGATACGAGTAAGATAATGGTAATCCATAACTTACCAACTACACTTCTCCAAAACCACAGCATTATTCTGACACAACCTCAAATTTATAGCCAACACCCCAAACCGTTACAATCATTCGGGCAGCATTGCTAGAAACTTTATTAAGCTTCTCTCTTAAACGTTTAACATGTGTATCTACTGTTCGCAAATCACCAAAGAATTCATAATGCCAAACTTCTTTTAATAATTGCTCACGATCAAAGACTTTATCAGGAGCTTTTGCCAAGAAATATAATAATTCGTATTCCTTCGGAGTTAAACTTACGTCTTTCCCTTCCGCTGTTACACGATGGGCATCATTATCAATCGTCAAGAATGGATAAACAATCACATCTTTTGTAGTAGGCTCCGTTTGTAAAAATACTGTCGCTGATGATCTTCTTAACAGTGCTTTTACCCGTAATACCACCTCGCGCGGACTAAATGGTTTTACAATATAATCATCTGTACCGACCTCAAATCCTTGGACGCGGTTGGCTTCTTCTCCTTTTGCAGTTAACATAATAATTGGGGTTGCTTTCTTTTCCCGAATTTGTTTACAAACTTCAATCCCATCCATGCCAGGCATCATTATATCAAGCAAAATCAAATCAAAGTCTTCAGTGGTCGCTTTTAATAATGCTTCTTCCCCATTTTCTGCTTCCTCGATAAAGTAGTCTTCTCTTTCTAAATACATTTTTAATAATCGTCGAATTCTTTCCTCATCATCTACTACCAAAATCTTTGCTTGACTGTTTTCCATATGAAATCTCCCTTCAATAAGAAATTATGAAAATTCAAGCCTTCCCCCTGCTACTATTATGACATAATTCGAACAATTTTTTAAGATTAACCAGCATAAGAATGTAATCCAGCAATCACTAGATTAACAGCAACAAGATTAAACATGATAATAGCGAAACCTACTACAGCCAACCATGCTGATTTTTCACCATGCCATCCTTTTGAAAGTCGAAGATGTAAAAAAGCAGCATAAAATAACCATGTTATTAATGCCCAAACTTCTTTCGGGTCCCAGCCCCAAAATCTAGTCCAAGCATACTGTGCCCAAATCATTGCAAAAATGAGCGCTCCCAATGAGAACACTGGAAAGCCAATGGTAACAGAGCGATAGCTGATTTCATCCACTAAATCAGGATTTACATTTTTAAGTAATGGTTGAATTGCCGCCGCGATGCGTTTCCGGAATACTAAACGAAATGCACCGTATAAAATTAGGCCTGATAATAATGACCAAATAATCGTGTTAAATTTTCTTGGAGCATTCGCACCATTCATCCAAAATGGCGTTTCGAATACAGGTCCAAAACCTGCCGTCACTTTTTCCCCATCCATTGGGCCAGCAATCGCCGGCATGTTATAGACCAGTTCAGCTTGGTTTCCAGATTCATTAACCCACTTGAAAGCAACCTCATAATCCATAGCCTTAAAGGTTGAAGTAATGATTACAAAACCAAGTATACTGATGATGCAATATAAAATGAATTCAAGCCAAAAAGTCCGTTTACTAGCTTTCGATTGATCAACAACATGGATTAAATATATTAAGCCAGCAGCAAAGCTTATCGCTAAAATTGCTTCTCCAAGAGCTGCCGTTGTAACGTGAATATAAAGCCAATGGCTTTGCAATGCTGGAATTAGCGGTGTTACATCGCGAGAAAACATTGCTGCATACGCAATGACTAGTAGTGCAACAGGCATTGTAAAAGCGCCAATCATTGCATTTTTGTACATAAAATAAATAATGATAAACGCAAACACAAGCATCATGCCAAAAAATGTTGTATATTCAAACAGATTACTTACCGGTGCATGTCCAGCTGCAATCCACCTTGTGATAAAATAGCCAACTTGTGCAATAAATCCTACGATAGTTACAATAATTCCTAATTTGGCCCATTTGTTTGAATTGGCTTTTGAATATTTATCGCGAATCGATGCTGCAAACAATACAGACGCAAATAAATATAGAATAAAAGAAACATATAGTAAATTGCTGCTTATCTCAACCAAAAAATTCGCCCCCTTATTTTACCGTTTCCTGTTGGTCTTTAGGAATTGGCAGTACAGTTCCCTCAAACATCGTTTCTATCTCTTTCTTTAACCCATACCAGTTCTTATTCGTATGGGCAGCAACCATGATATTTTGATTTTTTGTTCTACTTATCCAAATACGACGGTGATTCCAATACATTCCTTGAATTACGCCAATCATGAAAATAATACCACCGGCTATGATGATTCCGATTGTACGGTCAAGACGAACCGTAAGGCCGGTTGCATTTCTTGTTTTCAAATCCTTGAATGCCATTTTATATTGATTTTCACCAAAAGGCTCGAGATTTGTCCGAATCCCTACAAAGCTCACTTCACCATCCGGTTTGGCAGGTGTATGCATTTTAAAGATAAAAGCTGGGTTATCTGGAAGCTTATTTTTCGTAGCTGGCTTTCCTTCTTCATCAAAATAAAAGTTAGGGAAATACTCCATTAATTCAACTTTATAGCCATTACCAAGATTGTACATAGACTGAGGATTTGTTAAATCAACGGTCATCTCCCCAAAGCCTTTATTCGTTTTCTTTTCAACAAGCTGGAAACTCATTTTATATAATTCATCAAGCCTATAATCCGTTTGATAGAGTGCAAAGCCTTCGAATTTTAAGGGCTGATTCACACGGATTTTTTGCCCCTTCATCTTTTTCAGCTGAGGCTCCTTGCCTGGGACTATTTTATCGACACGTTCATAAAGTACAGTATCTGCCTGGAAGTTTTTTGGCATCCCCATCCCAACTGTAAAGTTGTCATCTTTACCATAAACTTCTTTAATGAATTGCTTATTTTCTAAATAATACTTTCCTTCCGTCCCTGGAATGACCTTTGTTTCTCCATCACGAAGCCAAAGGGCTTCATCAATATACATACCTGGGAAAAAGCGCAGCATGGCTCCAATTAAGAAAATGATTAAGCCGATATGGTTAACGTATGGCCCCCAACGTGAGAATCGTCCTTTTTCGGCTAAAATATTGCCATCCTCTAAACGGACATGATAACGCTTCTTTTTTAGAGCCTCAATCCAGCGCCCCTCATCTTCTATTGCTTCAACATTCGCTTCTACAAACAGACGTTGTCTACTTAAAAAGCTGGAATTTCTCTTTACCCCTTGCTTTTGAAGGGCTTTATATAAAGGTACAACCCTATCCAATGAGCAAATGACAAGGGAGATTGCAATTGAAGCAATCAAGATCATATACCACCATGAGCCGTATAAATTATCAAAACCTAGCTGATAGTACAGCTTTCCGGCAAATCCATATTCTTGCTCATAAAATTTATCTGGAGCAATATTTTGTGGTATGTACATGTCCTGCGGAAACAATGTCCCTAAAGAAGAAGCAATCAGTGTAATAACAATTAACCAAACCCCAACTTTAACAGAAGAGAAAAAGTTCCAAATCACATCAACAAAAGTTTTTTTATACGTCTGCGAGCGTCTAGCACTGCCCTCATAGCGCATATCCAGGAGTGTTTCTTTATCATTTTCATCAAAAGATTTCCCACAAGACTCACAAAATATTGTTCCATGTGGATTAACATGTCCACAATCACATTTCACTTTATCCATCATAAGCCCCCAACTACGGTTTAATTCTCTCCATGTGATTTTTAACTAATTCTTCCGTTAATTGCCCAGTAATAATATCAACAATCTTACCGTCTTTATCTACTAAAAAGGTGGTTGGCAGCGGGTTCACTCCATAGGCTTCAAGAACTTCCAAATCCTTATCGATGACAACAGGAAACGTTAATCCTTTTCGATCAATAAATTTTTGGACAGAAAGTTCCGGCTCTCCAACATTGACCGCCAGGACCTCAACACCTTGATCTTTAAATTGCTTATACTGATTTTCTATGTAAGGCATTTCTCTCTCACAAGGCTTACACCATGTTCCCCAAAAATTTAGAAAAACACCTTTTCCACGATAGCTGTCAAATTCAATTTCTTTACCATTTAAATCTTTAAGTACAAAGTTCGGTGCTTTGTCCCCTATTCCAACAAGCTGTTTTTCTGTAAAAAAATTTGAATAGAGCGTATATGCAAGTGCACCGACTAAAACAAGCAAGATGATTGTTCGTACTGCCAAACGCTTCTTTTTCAATCAAAACATCCCCCATTATATTTTTAACTATTATAGCATTAAACACTCTGTACACAGTGTAAATATTATGAATGTTGTGTGACAGCCAAGTTTCGTAACTGTTTTACCTCGTGAGGTGTAAGTTCTCGATAATCACCTGGTTGAAGCCCTCGCAAATCAAGAAAACCATATCTTTCTCTTTTTAACTTTTGCACTTTATAGCCGATTGCTTCAAACATTCTACGTACTTGACGATTCTTGCCTTCATGAATGATGATTTGCACAATAGAGGTTCCCTTTTTTTTATCAACTGACATCATTTTTACTTTTGCAGGGGCTGTTTTACCGTCTTCTAACAAAACACCCTTTTCCAACTTTTTCAATTCTTCCCTGCTTGGGATCCCATTTACTTTTGCGACGTATTCCTTTTCTATATTATACTTCGGGTGCATTAATAAATTGGCAAGCTCTCCGTCATTTGTCAGGAGCAATAAACCCGATGTATGATAGTCAAGTCTTCCAATCGGAAAAATTCTTCTTTTTTCTAACGGGAAAAAGTCCGTGACAACTTTCCTGTTTTTATCATCAGTTACAGCTGAAATTACTTCTCTAGGTTTATATAAAAGATAGTAAACAGGTTCTTCCCTTTGAATTGGAATTTCTTCGACTTCAATTTTATCACTGGCAGATACCTTTACCCCTAGTTCCCTTACAATTTTACCATTTACCTTTACTTTACCTTCCGTTATAAGTTGCTCAGCTTTTCTCCTTGATGCAACCCCGGCATGGGCAATCACCTTTTGCAATCGTTCCATTGATTTTTCACCTCAGATTCCATCTTACTTGTATCATTGCCAATTCTCAAGCGCTAGATTAAATTTTTGTCGTGCAAATGCAGGATTGTAGAACGAACGCAGGATTCCATCGGCTGATGGAATCCATATATTAGTACATAATAAAAAGCATTAGAACACAAAATAATTAATGTTCTAATGCCATAGGAAAAGTATTGAATTTTACCCGAAAGCAATCGTTACAACGATAATTGATGTAATGATTGCCACTAAATCCGCCAACAAACCTACCTTTAAAGCATCGCCCATTTTTTTGATACCAACGGCACCAAAGTAAACTGTAAGAATATAAAGAGTTGTATCTGTACTCCCCTGCATCGTTGAAGCAAGCCTTCCGATAAAAGAATCAGGGCCATGTGTAGCGATTAAATCAGATGTGATCCCCAGCGCCGCATTACCTGAGATTGGCCTGATAATTGCTAAAGGAACAATATCTGCCGGAATACCGATGCTCATTAAAAATGGTCTTATAAAATTCATTAAGTAATCGAGCGCCCCTGACTCACGAAAAACGGTAATGGCGACTAACATTCCAACAAGATAGGGGATAATTGAAAAGGCAATCTGAATCCCTTCCTTCCCGCCTTCAACAAATGTTTCGTAGGTTGGCACCCTTTTGATTGTACCGTATATTAAAATAAAACCAATAACAACGGGGATCAGCCAAAGGGATATCATATTAATGACAGTCATTCTTTGCCACCTCCTTTTTTCACCCTGCGGTAATGATAATAGCGATCAATCATAATCGCAGCAGCCGTTGAAAAAAGAGAGGCTACTAACGTCGTTCCGACTATTTCGGTCGGTGCAACCGAACCGTAATTCATGCGGATTGCAATAACAGTAGTCGGGATTAATGTAATACTCGATGTGTTAATGGCAAGAAATGTTATCATTGATCTGCTAGCTGTATTCTTATTATCATTTAAAATTTTCAATTGCTCCATTGCCTTAATTCCCATCGGGGTGGCAGCATTCCCCAAACCAAACAAATTCGCAATCATATTGGAAAGAATAAAGCCCATGGCTGGATGGTCCTTTGGCACCTCCGGAAATAACCTTGTAATAAGCGGTTGAAATAGTCTTGATAATCGGTTGAGTAAACCTGCCTCTTGAGCTATATTCATGAGACCAAGCCAGAATACTAGGATACTGATAAGCCCAATGCAGATTGTTACCGCTTCTTTTGCTCCCGAAAAGATGGCTTTATTCACCTCATCCATTGTTCCGTTCACCATCGCAAAAACAATGCCAATAACAGTCATCACAACCCAAATGATATTAACCATTGGTGCGCACTCCTATCATCGATAAAAACACACTTTTTAGCGTAGTTATCCAAGTCTCTTTATTGATTCTGCCATGTTCATCATAATAAAGCGGTATTTCTCCGATATTTTTATCTTCCAATTTTATAATCATCTTCCCGCAAGGAGATGGGACATCCTTCTCTTTTTTCCACTTTTGGTTCGGCTTAATCAATTTAACTTCTACCTTAATTTCTTCCTTCTCATCCTTGTTCAACGGGTATGAAAAGTCGCGTCGAACCACTACTTTACCTTTATAAAAGTCATCCTTAATAGAATGAACAAGTCCTTTCTCTACAATACTTTCAAGATCATACTGGGAGAATCCCCACTCAAACATCGAGATATGATCGTTCCAATCATTGGGTCCATTTAAGGTGACGGCAATTAAATTATGGCCGTCTTTCTCCGCTGTAGAGACTAAGGTCCGGCGCGCCCGTTTCGTAAACCCTGTTTTTCCACCCGTTGAATATTCATATAACTCTGTTAGCAGTTTGTTTTTATTTCTCCATTTACGATCCCATTTTGAATCTGGATTCGGTGCGAAGTGTACCTTCGTTCCGGCAATTTCCCGGTATTTTTCATTTTTCATCGCATATTTTGTGAGAATGGCCATGTCATAGGCCGTTGAAAAATGATTTTCATTGTCATCCAAGCCATGTGGATTGGCAAATACTGTATCCCGCATCCCGATTTCTTGTGCTTTTTGGTTCATTAAAAAAACAAAGCCTTCAACACTACCTCCCACATGCTCGGCAATTGCAACAGCAGAATCATTGCCGGAACGAAGCATCAACCCATAAACAAGATGCTCTAAGCTAATTTTCTCACCATGCTTTAAATAAACGGAAGAGCCCTCTGCGTATACTGCGCGCCTGCTTACTTTAACGCCTTCATCTAATTTTCCAGATTCGATGGCCAAAATCGCTGTCATGATTTTTGTAATACTGGCAATACGCATTTTTTTGTGAGCAGCTTTTTCATAAAGAACGCGCCCTGATTCTGAATCCATTAAAATAGCCGCCTCCGCTGAAACATTAGAAAAGGCTGCTCCTTTCATCGGGATCATTACTAGTAATACAACGACAATCATATGTAAAAGTACCACTTTTTTTATTGATAACATTCAAACCTACACGCCCCTTCTCCTGTTGTTTGTACAAGTTTATGCAGGACAGGGCGTTTTAAGAAGCGAGAAATATTTATGGTAAAAATCGTTAAAATCAAAAAAGCATGATAGAAAAACTATCATGCTTTTTTCATTCAAATTTTGTTTTAGCCAACTACTACTGGTGATTTTAATTCAAATCCACCTTTTGAAATTTGCTCAACAATAGTAGGTAGCTTGGCATAATCTATTCCTTGGCAATATTCGATGAGTTCCTGTTGATCGTTAATATAAAGTCTTTTTCGATTTTTCAACTCGGGATTTTTTAGCATACAAAGTAACCCGGCCACATCTTTAAAGGAATAGGAATGATCTCCGACAGTAAACAACGGATTATTTTCGTATGGAACAAATTCGTTAAAAACTTCCTCAAAATATCTTACATAAAGAAGGGAGAAGGTTTTCTCTGCCCCATTTTCGGTAAATGTCACTTCAGAGCGATTAAAGTAGTCCTCCGATGTATTGGGCTGGGCCTTTTCTAATTCATACCCCTTAATTTCCTTAATTATCATGATTCCATCCCACCATTTTCTTATTTTGGTCGTCCTGACATATGTACTATATCATTATAAAAGACCTTTTTATTTTTATTCAAGTTATTATTCCCTAAAAGTTTCTTGAAATTTCTCGAAGAACAAATCAGCTTCCTCTTGTATTTCATCCTCATCGATTTTTTCAGGTAAAGGTGGTAGTTCATTGATTGTTTTAAGTCCAAAATATTCAAGAAAATCTTTTGTTGTACCGTATAAAAAAGCTCTTCCGGTACCTTCAGCACGGCCTACCTCTTTAATAAGCGATTTTGACATTAAAGTTGCAAGCGGGCGTTCTGTTTTAACGCCCCGAATTTCTTCAATTTCAGCCCTTGTAATTGGCTGTTTATAGGCGATGATTGCCAATGTCTCCAAAGCAGCCTGTGATAATGTCGAGGAAGTAGGAGAATCGACCAACCTCTTAAAATATTCGGCATGCTCCCGTTTCGTTGTTAGTTGATATACGCCTGCTACTTCAACTAAATCAATACCTCTTGATTCATGTGCATAATCTTTTTTAAGTTCTTCAATCAATTCAACTGCGATTACCTCACTTATTTGGAGCACATCTGCGATTTGTTTGATATCAATGCCTTCATCACCAACAATAAACAATAAGCCTTCTACGACAGATTTCAGTTGCTCAAGCTTCATGTGCTGAAACTCCTTTCTTGCTGTAAATAAAGATATCGTCGAAGTTCTTCTCTTGCTCACAACGAATTGCATTATTTTTCATTAGTTCTAAAATAGCTAAAAAGGTCACCACGATATAGGACCTTTCCATAATTGGAAATAACGAATAAAAACTCCGCCTTCCATTTGAATTTTCAAGCTCCGTCAAAATTTGCTCCATTCTTTGACGAATGGGAATTTCCTGGCGTTGGACGGTTGTTAATTTTGGTTCTTTCCATTTTTTTCGTTTTATTAAATGCTGAAGTGCACTTAACATATCATATATGGACACATCGGATATCGGGCTTTCTTTTTGATCAGGTATATATTGCGCTAAATTCCCAGGAGGCCGTGTATAAAGAAGGCTTCTGTCCTTTTCATACTCCTTTAACTGTGTCGCCGCCTCTTTATATTTTCGATATTCAAGCAGGCGTTGCATCAACTCTTCACGCGGGTCCTCCTCGATTTCCTCACCGTTTGTGCTTAGTTCATCATCAAGGATATCCTCTGTCTTTGGTAAAAGCATTTTACTTTTTATCGCAAGGAGAGTTGCCGCCATAACCAGATACTCACTGGCAACATCAAGCTCCAACACTTGCATGGTATGTATAAAAAGTAAATATTGCTCTGTGATTTGTGCCATTGGTATATCGTAAATATCAATTTCATAGCGATTAATTAAATGTAAAAGAAGATCCAAAGGGCCCTCAAAAGCATCTATTTTCACACTATATTCTATCATTTATCCCACCAAAACCTTCTTTAGAAAAATACTCACATTTAATAATAGCAAAATTTCGTTTAATTCTATAGGGGGTCGCAAAAATATGCAATATTTGCAATGTTTTTGCCTATTTTTTTTATTTAATATACATCCTGATATCTGCCTATACAAGTTCACACGATTTTCATATGTTATTAGCGTAAGCATTAATCAAACCGAAGGAGGAATAGTAAATGAGTGGAGTAGGTTGCGGAGGATATGGTGCAGGAGCAGGATTTGCTTTAATCGTTGTATTGTTCATTCTTTTAATTATCGTTGGAGCAGCTTGGTTATACTAATTCCAACTGCCCTAGAAGGAGTGCCTATCATAGGCACTTCTTTTTCATTTTATGGTACTATAAAACAAAGCAAACCTTATCCTAAGGAGTTAGAAAAAATGTATCTAAAATCCTATATTGAATTCCTCGTTCATTTTCACGGTTCAAGGGATTATTTTGAATGCCACGAAATTCTTGAGGAGTATTGGAAACAAGAAGATCCCAAAAACCGCTCTTCCATATGGGTCGGACTTATTCAAATAGCAGTCGCAATGTACCACCATCGTGCTGGAAATTTCAGAGGAGCGTCCCGAACATTAAGAAAAGCGATTGAAGTTCTCGAGCTGCAACAAAACAAAATAGCGGCTCTTGGTTTAGATGGCAAGCAACTTCTCAATTTACTACAACACAAACTGTCGGAAATTAACAATGGAGTTTTATACGAAAGTATGAATTTGCCAATTGTTGAAAAAACTTTATTGGAATCCTGCATACATCATTGCTCATACTTAGGTCTTACTTGGAATGAAAAAAGCGATTTATCCAATCAATATCTCATTAACAAACATTCTTTGCGTGATCGTAGCACTGTCATACATGAAAGAGAAAAACAATTATTTATAAGAAAAAGCGAAAGACCCAAATCCTAATTGGAATCTGGGTCTGACAATTCATTGCAATGTTCTTTAGACTGATCACATTTTTCGAAAAATTCAACTGTATATTCTGTAGGCCTTATTTCCATATTGCCTAATTGATTGCTAAGCGCTTTAACCATAGCTTTTCCTTTACCTTGACCCCGATACGAAGGATTAATGGATATATGACGAAGTTCTGCAACGTTTTCCTTTATTTTTATACCAATGGCACCAATAATATCGTCTTCTTTATATAGATAGAGTTGCCAATTATCATCTTCCTCATAAAGTCGAATTGTATTTTGAAGCTTTTTCAAATCTTTTTCTGAAGGCATAAAAGATAGAAGCCCCATCGCGATCTTTTCATAATTTTTCTTATAACGAATTAACATCCTAATCCCTCTTCGCTTTTATCATTCAAACAATACACCTTATTCAAAATAATAACGTATTCGCTCTATGTAATCAATGGGTATTTTAAAGAGGCTGCACCCAAAAAGAGCAGCCTCTTTACTAATTTTTACGTCGTTTTATTTACATCAGGTGCATTGGTTCCCGTATTATCTGTACCGTTTGTGTCAGTACCTGTCGTGTTGTTAGTAGTACCTGTATTATTGTTGTCGTTCGTATCTGTGCCAACTGTACCGGTATTGTTGTTATTAGTATTTGTGTTAGTATCATTTGTAGTATTTGTATCGTTATCGTTTGTTGTAATTTTTTCAGCAATATATCCAGCACGATAAGCCTTCATTAAGATTGATGCTATTTGCTCTCTCGTCACATTATGATTATAACCAAATGTGTTTTTATTTGTGTCAGTACCATTTAGCAAACCTAATTTGCGGGCATCATGGATATCATTATAATAACCGCTGTTTTTAGGCACATCACTAAATGGAGTTATATTTCCACCTAGTGTAGGTGTCTGTGTGAGCGTTTGGTCTCCAGTGTTTGTTTGATTATTGTTTGTACCCGTTGTTCCTTCGTTATTATTGGTAGTATCATTATCTGTGTTTGTATCATTTCCCCCAGTTGTTCCATTTGTATTAGGGGTTGTTGTATCATTTGTATCCGTACCATTATTCCCCACAGTATCATTACCGGTAGTAGTATCACCTGTAGTAGTTCCATTATTTGTGGTACCATTATTTGTTCCCGCTCCGGCATTGTCTGTATCATTATCGGAAGCCGCTGGAGTCCCATCACCATCAGCACTTTCATTCTGATTCAGGGCTGGATCCGGTGATGTAATATCTACTCCATCATCCGCCGGTGTCGTATCAGCAACGTTTAATGGTGTAAAATTCGTTCTATTATCATATCCCACAGGAGTTACATTATTTCTATTTCTGTCATTTCCTGCATCATTTGTTGCTACCCCACATCCCGTTGCTAGACCCATCACTATAAATGAAGTTGATAACACATTGATCAATTTTTTGTTCAATGGTATTGCCCCCTTTCACTACTATCATTTGTTCCAAAGGGCGCATTTATTTCTGTTATATCTATGTGAAAAAAGCAAAAAACCCCTGCCAATTTAATGGCAGGAGTTTTCCGGTGCGCAAAACCATGGCGCAAACCAACTTTAAACTTTTCTACTCTTCATCCCAAACTTTGACTTCTTTCATGACATCGCCTTGGCGAATTCTTAAAACAGTATCCATTCCTTCAATCACTTGACCAAATACAGTATGCACTCCGTTTAAGTGTGGCTGTGCTTCATGAACAATAAAAAATTGGCTGCCGCCTGTATCCTTTCCTGCATGGGCCATAGATAATGCTCCAGGTACATGTTTATGAGGGTTGCCTTCTGTTTCACATTTGATTGTGTAACCAGGACCACCCATGCCATTTCCGTAAGGGCAACCACCTTGGGCAACAAAGCCTTGAATAACACGGTGGAAGGTTAAGCCATTGTAGAAACCTTCGTTAGATAATTTTTCGAAATTTGCAACTGTTCCAGGTGCTTCGTTTGGAAAAAGTTCAATCATTATTTTTTCGCCATTTTCAAATTCAATGGATGCTTTTTTCATATTATGTATTCCTCCTACATCTATATTCTTCCCTATTTTACACTATTTGAACAAAATTAAAAATTTTTATGCAAACAAAATAGCAGAACTTATTTTTTTAGTTCTGCTCATTATATAAACGATTTTATTTTATAATACTTTAGCAGCGCCGTAATAGCGTGAACCCCAATAATATGGATCATCTAAGCTTGAAATCATGACACCCTTTGAAGTAGCAGAGTGAATGAACTGATTATCCCCTATGTATATACCTACATGCGAAATCCCAGAACCGGACGTTTTAAAAAATACTAAATCTCCCTTTTGTAAATCCGCTTTTTCCACATTTTCTCCTTGTTTATATTGCGATCTTGAAGAACGGGGTAGGTCGATGCCATTTTCGCTAAAAACTCTATGAACATAGCCGGAACAATCAAATTCGCCTCCGTATGGAGTGCCTATGTATTTTTCTGCGCTTTTAATTATGTTTTCAGCTACTTCACCTTTATCTTCATCAGCAGCAAATGTATTTGTTGCATAAGAAAAAGATAACAATATAATCATTGAGAAAAATGCTGTAAGTACCTTCTTCACATATTCACCTCCTGCCATTATTTTTTCTTTTTTTAATTTCTACAAAGAAAAATAAAAATCCTGTCGCATTATAGAAAAAACAGAATATTTTTTTGCTTTTTCATATTTCGTTCACATTTTTGGAAAATAATGAAACATATTTCCTTGCATTTACAAATAAAAAAGCGTCTGGTGACAATACCAGACGCTTTTTGCACAATTATGGTGTTTACAGTTTAAAAGAACTTTTTAATGACACAATCCGATTGAAAACCTTCTTATCGGCAGTGGTGTACTTTGAATCAACATTAAAGTATCCATGTCTAAAAAATTGGAATTTATCATGGATACTCGCTTTCATCATATCCGGTTCAACAAACCCTTGTAGTATTTCGAGTGAATTAGGATTAACATAATCTAAAAATGTTTTTCCTTCCTCTTCTTCATTTTCTTCTTTATCTAAAATAAAAGGTTCGTATAATCGAAATTCGGCAGGTTTTGCATTACTAGCTTCAACCCAATGTAATGTCCCTTTCACCTTACGTCCTGTAAAACCAGTGCCGCTTTTTGTTTCCGGATCATAGGTACAATGAATTTCAATTACTTCCCCATTTTCATCCTTAACGAAATCATGACATTTAATAAAATAAGCATGCTTTAAGCGAACTTCATTACCAGGGAATAAACGAAAATACTTATTAGGCGGGTTTTCCATAAAATCATCTTGTTCAATATATATTTCTCTAGAAAAAGGAATTTGCCGTACACCCATCTCCGGATTTTCCGGGTTGTTTTCAGCTTCAAGCCATTCCACTTCTCCCTCAGGATAATTGGTTATAACAACCTTTAGTGGGCGAACCACTCCCATCGTACGCGGTGCCTTCAGTTTTAAATCCTCTCTCACAAAATGCTCGAGCATTTGTTCATCTACAATACTATAGGCTTTGGCAACCCCTATTTCTTTACAAAAGGCACGAATTGCTTCTGGTGTATACCCTTTTCTTCTTAATCCGGATATCGTTGGCATTCTTGGATCATCCCAGCCATCAGCATAGCCTTCATCTACAAGCAACTTCAATTTTCGTTTGCTCATAACTGTATTTGTTATATTCAAGCGAGCAAATTCAATTTGTTTCGGTTGAGATTCCATCTTACATTCACGCACAACCCAGTCATATAACGGGCGATGATCCTCGAATTCCAATGTACAAATGGAATGGGTCACACCTTCAATTGCATCCTCAAGCGGGTGCGCGAAATCATACATTGGATAAATGCACCATTTATCACCTGTATTATGATGTGTAGCATGAGCAATTCTATAAATAACTGGATCTCTCATGTTAATATTCGGTGAAGCCATATCGATTTTTGCACGAAGAACTTTCTCTCCATCTTTAAATTCTCCGGCCCGCATTCTTTTAAAGAGATCAAGATTTTCTTCTACAGTTCTGTTTCGGTATGGGCTTTCCTTCCCTGGCTCCTTTAGTGTGCCTCGCATTTCCCGGATCTCTTCAGGTGTCGAATCATCGACATATGCTTTTCCTTTTTCAATTAAAACTAGTGCGCGATTATACATTTCTTCAAAATAATCCGAAGCAAAAAACAGATTATCCCAATCATAGCCGAGCCATTTCACGTCTTCCTTAATGGACTCAACGTATTCAGTGTCTTCTTTTAATGGATTTGTATCATCAAAGCGTAAATTGGTTTTTCCCTCAAACTCATCAGCAAGATCAAAATTTAGGATAATTGATTTTGCATGTCCGATATGTAAATAGCCATTTGGTTCAGGAGGAAACCTTGTGATAATCTCTTCGTATTTTCCTTCGTTTACATCCTCTAAAATTATATTTTTAATAAAATTAGAGGGAGTATGTTTCTTTTCTTCCATTACCGTCAACCTTTCTATGTATATCCATTTTGATTATAGGTATGTTGCTTTTATTTATAACATAAAATTGGGAAAATAAAAAGTGTCCTATTTTATATAGGACACAATCGTTAATACTTGTTTTTACTTTTTAGCTCATTTTAAGTTTACTTTTTAAAGGCAAATCCAAATGAATTAAATCCTCATAAGTTTCGCGTTTTACAACGAGCTGTGCTTCACCATTTTCAACAAAAACAACAGCAGGTCTTGGAATACGATTATAATTGTTCGCCATTGAATAACCATAGGCACCTGTACAAAAGACAGCTAAAATATCGCCAGGATTTGCTTTTGGAAGTGGTAAGTCCCAAATCAGCATATCTCCTGATTCGCAGCACTTTCCAGCAATCGAGACAGTTTCTTCGGCAACATCGTTTACACGATTTGCAAGTGCTGCTTCATATTTTGCTTGGTATAAAGCCGGTCTTAAGTTATCGCCCATGCCGCCATCAACAGCCAAATATTTTCTTACATCAGGAATCTCTTTATTGGATCCGACAGAATATAATGTAGTACCGGCATCACCAACAATGGAGCGTCCAGGTTCAATCCAAATTTCGGGTATATTGATGTTTAGATGATCAACATGTGATTTAACCTTATCAATAATCGCTGCCACATAATTTTCTGGTGGTATTGGATCGTCTTCCTCCGTGTATCGAATTCCAAAGCCGCCACCTAAATTTAAGACCTTTGGAACAAAATTCAATTCCTTTGACCATCTCTCGATTGCTCCAAATATTGTCTCAACAGCCATTAGAAATCCTGCTGTTTCAAATATTTGTGAACCGATATGGCTATGAATTCCTAAAAGCTCTAGGTTTTCTAAAGTTCTTGTAGTTTCAATTGCTTTTTCAACCTGTCCACTCTTAAGGTCAAAACCAAATTTGGAGTCAACTTGTCCAGTACTAATATAATCATGTGTATGCGCCTCCACCCCTGGAGAGATGCGCAGTAATACTGCCACTTTTTTATCTTTTTCAGAGGCTATTTTTTGCAATAATTCAAGTTCATAAAAATTGTCGGCAACAAAACAGCCAATTCCTGCTTCAATACCCATCCTTATTTCTTCAACGCTTTTATTATTACCGTGGAAATGGATTCGTTCTGCTGGAAAGTTTGCTGCTAATGCAGTATATAGCTCACCTGCAGAAACTACATCAAGACTTAAACCTTCCTCTTCCGCCACATTGATCATGGCAATCGTAGAGAATGCTTTGCTTGCATAGGCCACTTGTGCTTTTACTTGAAGTTTCTCAAATGTTTCTTTAAAAGCTCTTGCTCTTTTTCTCATTAAGGCTACATCATATACAAATAGCGGAGTTCCATATTCCTTTGCTAACTCAACTGTATCCACTCCGCCTATTTCAAGATGACCTGCCTCATTCACGCGACTTGTTCCATGAAAAAACATACATTTCCCCCTTGTCTAATCTATACCAAGAAAAGCTGTCTTAAAAAATATCCGTCATATATAGGAAGCCCTATAATTTGTCTGACATTTTTTGTGACAGCCTGATGTTGTAAATTAATTTTTAATATATTCAACTTTACCATATCGATTATATAATTGGCAATAGTTAAACTTTTTCAATTGATTAATTTAATAATGGTTTTCTTGTGGGTTGCTTTGAATCATTACGCGGATGTGTAATCTTAGGTCTTGTTTTATCTAAAGGCATTGCCACACGAACGAGAATTTGGAAAAAGGCCTTTGGATTAAATGGCATAAACGGCCATAAAAATGGTGTATTGAGCGAACGTAAGGAAGCCAAGTATAAGATGACAACTGTTAAACCAATTACAAATCCAGGCACATTGAAAAAGAAGACGGCAAACAGTAAAAGTATTTGAACAACCCGATTGGCTACACTTAATTCATAGCTTGGTGTTGCAAACGAGCCAATCGCAGCAACAGCCACATAAAGGATTACCTCAGCCGAGAAGAGACCTACATCAATGGCAATCTGCCCAATCAACGCAGCGGCAATTAAGCCCATCGCTGTAGACAGCGGCGTGGGGGTATGAATAGCTGCCATCCGCAATATATCGATTCCTAGATTCGCCAGAATAAGCTGCACAATAATTGGAATGTTATATTTCTTATTTGGACCAATAAAATCTAATGCTTCTGGAAGCAAATCAGGATTTTTCACAAATAAATACCAAAGCGGCACTAATAAAACAGAAGCGATCATCCCGATAAAACGTACCCAACGCAAAAAGGCACCAATCGCAGGGGTTTCGCGATATTCCTCGGCATGTTGAACATGATGGAAAAAGGTTGTCGGTGTAATAATAACACTCGGCGATGTATCAACCATAATGATGACATGCCCTTCCAATAAATGGGCCGCGGCAACGTCCGGTCTTTCTGTATACCTTACCAACGGGTATGGATTCCACCCTTGTTTTACAAGAAATTCCTCAATGGTTTTGTCTGCCATTGGAACTCCATCAATTTCGATTTCCTTAATTTCCTTTTTAATGATTTCAACGAGATTCGGGTCCGCCACATCTTGGAGATAGGCGATACAGACATCCGTTTTCGATCGTTCGCCGACTTTTACGATTTCGTGTCGTAGCCGTTCGTCACGTATGCGTCTTCTTGTTAACGCTGTATTAACAATAATATTTTCTGTATAGCCATCCCTTGCACCTCGAACGACTTTTTCTGTATCCGGTTCCTCTGGATTACGGCCAGGATAGCTTCTTACATCAATAATATAGGCGCTGTTCTCCCCATCAATCATGATAATGATAAGTCCAGAAAGCAGTTGATCGACAACCTTGTCCATATCATTTGCCGTTTCCACTTGTTGATGAACAAGGCGATTATGAATCACATCTTTGACTACAGTTTTAAAACTTTTTTCATTGTCATTAATTTCAACCAGTTCTTTTAACAACTCAATTATATAAGCAGAATCGCATAATCCATTTAAATAGTATAGATGGACTTCTTTTTTTAAAATATTAATTTTACGTACACCTAAGTCAAAGCTCGTTCCAATCCCAACACGATCCTTTAGAAACTTCTCATTTACAGTGATGGATGGTGAAATCGGCTTTTTTTCTTTAGTATTGGTTGTCATAATATCCACTCCTTTCCAATATTAATTGCACAGCGTTCATTGTAATCGGACAGCCATTTTTTACAGAATCATATCTTGCCATTTTCCCAATATCTCCTACCCCAACAACAATTGGCACATCAATTTCATCTAGAACGTAAACCGTGTCACCGTTTATTCTGCCAATTTCTATATCAGGCAAACCATTTTTATCAACACCAAATTCAGTTAAATTTCCATCCCGATCGATGGACACATCGACTCTGGTCCATTCGTTATATCTTGTTCTTGCCGCAACGGCGATCACACCAAGAACTTCAATATCAGGATGCTTAGCAACGTATTTTAACGCCCTTTCGCCGCAGCCTTCACCTGTTACACCACTATCATCAAACATTAAAAACACAGGTTCAGAAGCTGCTGTTTTCACTAATTTAACCATTTCTTCTCCCGACAATTTCGTTGGATTCCCCGCTGATTGAGAAATACAGCGGCCTCCAACCTTTTTTGCAGCAAACTTTATCGCACTATTTGCATATTCATCACCATCGGTTACCAATATCACTTTTCGTTTCATAAAATGATCACCCTTTTGGCTGGAAGATAAGTGCTACTAAAAAAGCGAACAAAATAGCAGCTGACATCGCTACTGATATAAATTGAAACATACCCGTTGCAATTCCTAAAAAGCCCTGCTCACGAGAGGCTGCCATTGCCCCATGCATTAAAGAGTGCCCAATGCCCGTAATAGGTACGGTAGCACCTGCTCCCGCAAAATCAATAAGTTTATCATATAAACCAAAACCATCTAAGATTGCTCCAGCAACAACAAAGGAACTCATAATATGGGATGGAGAAAGTTTCCCTTTGTCCATTAATACTTGACCAATCATACAAATAAAGCCACCGACAAGAAAAGCGATGATGTATTCCATCATGTCTCTTCAACCCTTTCAAAGACAACTCCATGGGCAATAGTGGGAATTGTCTCCTTTTGTTGAACCATAATCGGGCTTAATAATGCACCTGTTGCAACTACAAGAACCTTTTTAAAACTGCCAGCAATGATTTCTTTTATAAGATGACCATAGGTAACAACCGCCGAACATGCACACCCGCTTCCACCTGCGAATACTTCACGGGTTTTATGATAAATCATCAAGCCACAATCATTATATTTGGCACCGACATTATAGCCCTCATCGGAAAGCATTTTTCTTAAGATTGTTGCACCAATCCCGGACAAATCCCCTGTTACGATTAAATCATAATCATCTGGTGTTCTTTTCAAATCACGAAAGTGAGTAATAATCGTATCAGCTGCCGCCGGGGCCATGGCAGAGCCCATATCTAAGGGATTTGCGATTTCAAAATCAACAACCCTGCCAATCGTAGCAGCTGTTATTTTTACAGGACCTTTTTCCTTGCCAACTAAAATCGCCCCCGCCCCCGTAACTGTACACTGCGCAGTATCCGGTTTCTGTACTGCAAACTCGGTAGGAAACCGAAATTGCCGTTCCGCAGTTGCATTATGGCTGCTTACAGATGCCAATACTTTGTCTGCAAAGCCGCCGTCAATTAATGAGCAAGCGACAGCTAACGTTTCCATTGAAGTTGCACATGCGCTGAACATGCATAAAAATGGAATTTGATTTCCTCTAGCAACATAGTTGGAGGTAATATTTTGATTTAAAAGGTCCCCTGCTAGAAATAAGTCAATATCCTCTGCCCTCAGATTTACTTTACCTAAGCAAGCAGCAATCGAATCTTCCATCAACTTTCTTTCCGCAAGCTCCCAGTTTTTTTCGCCGCAATGAAGATGATCATATTTTATATCAAAACTTGGCCCAAGCGGCCCAGCCATTTCCATTGGTCCAACAGCGGTGCCGGTTGAATAAACAAAAATATCGTTTTGAAATTCCCAGGATTGCTTACCTAATCGGCCCATCTGGATCACCCTTTTATGTCAATAGTATTTTTACTGAATAACGGATAAACCCAATAATGGAGACAGCTACTACTCCATATACAAGTACAGCCCCTACAATTTTAAACATATTACCCGCGATTCCTAATACGATGCCCTCGCTCTTATGCTCAAGCGCTGCACTCGCCATTGAATTTGCTAATCCACTTACAGGTATAAGCGTACCTGCGCCTGCAAATTGTCCAAGTTTATCAAATATCCCAATACCGGTTAATAAAGCTGTGATGAAAATTAACGTCGCCAGCGTTAAGTTGCTTGCGATTAAATCTGATACATTATAAAAAAATATATATGCATTTTGTACGACTTGGCCAATCAGACAAATAAGGCCTCCGATTACATACGCTTTCAAGCTATTGAGAAAGTGTGATGATTTGGGCTGAAAAGATTTTATCTGCTCCTTATAGTTTTCTTTCATTAGTTTCTCTGCCATTAAAATCCTCCGCTGTTATGAATGTTTCATCAAATCAACAAAATAAACCCAATGGAACAATGACCCAAAAATCTTGCCAAAAACAATAGCCGTAAGGAGAATAATCAAACTTTCCTGTACACCAATCCTTTTCGCTAATATTGGCCATACATTCAGCACTTCTGTTAAAGCGGCTGCCAGCATTCCAACAAATATACCGTCTGCCAGCCCAATTGGAATCATGAACAAGGAAGAAAAATGATAGATGGTTTCCCTTAAGCCAATCCATCCCCCCGCAGTGGCTCCAAGGACAACACTCCATTCATACAGGTAAATATATTTCATTGTTTTTGTTAATTGTGTAAGTCTTGGGATGATCCCAAGTACGGCAAGAAACGCTACAAAACCTGCACCCACTGTAAGTCCCCCAGCAAAACCAACAAACATTGTTATCAAAATTTTAAGAGTCATGGCCTACTCTTTTGATGGTTTCTTTGTTTTCATTAATAATGACGTATTGATCCAACTCTTGTTGATATTTAAACATTTCAACCTCTAGAGGACTTGGTTCTTCATTTAAGCGCTTTTTAAAGAAATGATTAAAAAATAGAATCATCCCAATCCCTAACCCAAATGAGTATGGGATTTGCAATAGCAATGGTTTTTCTATATTTTCACCTGTCACGATGTAAAATAACTTTTGATGCACCTGTAGCATGGAAACATCCTCATGAAAATTCATAATGGCAATCGCTGATCCGATAAATAATAAGAACCACACGAGGATTAGAAAGGCTATTGGCGGTTTTTTTTGTTTATACATAACATCAATAATCGTTTGCGTTGGTCCGATGGTTTGAATATCGATTGAAGATTTAAAGCTTTGAATCACAGCGATTACTCTCATAAGATCAATGACTACAATGTTTTTATCACTTTTAGAAATTCGGTGTACAGGCAAATCCCGTAAAATGCCTAGGATTTCATCAGGACCAATGATTTGGGCGATGTCCCCAAGCGTGATGATTGAATCCGGAGCTGCTTGTAACCTGAGCCGCATCCTAAGATAAATCGTTTCCTCTTCCATTTAGTACACCTCACATTCGCATGTGCCAATTCCTTGTATTTGTAGTATGGATGTGGAATTCATGACTCATTCGAAAAATGTAAGTCCAATAAATGGCTTGAAAAACAAAAAAAGGATGAGTTAGACCCTCCCCGAGTCTATCTCATCCATTTGTTCTTTCATTTGCTGAAGAATTTTTTTCTCAAGCCGTGATACTTGGACTTGTGATATACCTAGCCTCCCTGCAACCTCCGACTGGGTTTGGTCTTTATAATATCGCAAATAAACAATGAGCCGTTCTCTTTCATCCAAACCCCTTATCGCTTCTTGAAGGGCGATCTTATCAAACCATCTAGCTTCTGAATGATCCGCAATTTGGTCAAGAAGTGTAATCGGATCTCCATCGTTTTCATAAACGGTTTCATGTATGGAGGAAGGCGTACGACTCGCTTCTTGGGCTAATACAACATCCTCCGGGGAGATTTCAAGCTCCTCGGCGATTTCTGTAATCGTCGGTGCTCTTCCATACCTTTTCGTTAGGTCATCTTTGACCTTCCTTATTTTATTTCCCGTTTCCTTTAATGACCGGCTTACTTTTACCGTCCCATCATCCCTTATAAAGCGCTGGATTTCGCCAATAATCATTGGAACTGCATAGGTTGAAAATTTCACATCATAGGATAGGTCAAATTTATCAACAGATTTCAGTAACCCAATACAACCAATTTGAAACAGGTCATCTGGTTCATAGCCGCGGTTGATAAATCGTTGCACGACAGACCAGACAAGCCGCATATTTTTTTGAACGATTAAATCACGAGCTTCCTGATCGCCGACTTGGCTCTTCTCAATTAATTCCTTTACTTCATGGTCCTTTAAGTACGCTTCCGTTTTTTGCTTTTTGACCTCCACATCCATAGGCAGATCTCCTTAATTACATAAAGCTTTACTATTAGCTAAGTATTTAGTTAAGTGAATGGTAGTCCCTTTATTTATTTCAGATTCAATGATGATATCATCCATGAAATTCTCCATAATGGTGAAGCCCATTCCCGAACGTTCTAATTCAGGTTTTGTTGTAAACAGCGGCTGTCTTGCTTCATCAAGATCAATGATGCCAATCCCTTCATCTTTGATCGTTAAATGAACAACTCCATCCTCTAAAATAACTGAAATATAAACTTCACCATCTGGATTCTTTTCATATCCATGGATGATTGCATTCGTAACGGCTTCGGATACAACCGTTTTAATTTCAGTTAATTCATCTAAAGTTGGATCCAATTGAGCTATAAACGCTGCTACCGTTACACGGGCAAATGATTCGTTCTGACTGAGTGCTGAAAATTTCAATTCCATTTTGTTTCTCACTTAGGCCACCCCCAACGTTTTTAGGGCATATTGTTCATCATCTACTAAACGAATGATTTTAAATAACCCTGACATATCAAAAAGTCTTTTTACAGCAGGTGAAATGGAACATACAACCATTTCCCCACCTTGACTTTGAATTTGTTTATAGCGGCCTAAGATCACACCCAATCCTGAACTATCCATGAATGTTAATTCCCGTAAATTCAAAACAATGTGGTGAATATTATTTTTTTCGATTTTCTCAGAAACCTTATTTCGTAAATTCTCTGCTGTGTGGTGGTCTAGCTCACCTTGTAAGCGGATGAGCAGTACATCTTTTTTTGTCTCCAAATTGATGATTAGACTCAACTCAAATTCCTCCTAATCTGAAAGTCTTAAGTGAGTCTTTTCGCTGCCTACTGATCAATTTCCTGCAACATGACAAAACTAGTGTTTATTCGTAAGTTTTTTTAAAACTAACTAGAAAATTTGGCAAAATCCCCCACTGTTCGCTTAAATAACTTCCACCATGAAGCAGCCTTAACATCTGTATTAGCTACTAATGGACTCTCCACGATGATTTTATCGCCTTTTTTCAAAAAAAGCTTTCCGATTTCATCCCCTTTATGAATGGGGGCTTTTAGGTTCTCATTTAAAATAACTTCTTGCTCAATATCCTTTATGTTTTCTCCCTTTTTCGTAAGCAAGGAGATATGTTCAGATGTAACAGCATTTATAGAGGGTTTGTCCCCTTTTGAAACCTTTACTTTAGAAAGAGGGTAATTCCTCTCATACATTGGGTGGGTTTGATATTGACTAAATGCATAATCTAACATTTTTGTAATCTGCCTGTTGCGGTCCTTCGGTGACGGCGCCCCCATGATGACCGCAATCACCCTCATGTCGTCTTTCTTTGCTGTTGCTGTTAAACAATATTTAGCCTCACTCGTATAACCGGTTTTAACACCATCCACCCCTGGATAAAACTTTACTAAGCGATTCGTGTTGACCAGCCAAAACTTTTTATCGGTATTTTCCCGTAAATAATCTTCATATGTGCCTGTATATTTTGTAATCCCATCATACTTCAATAATTCTTTTGCCATTATTGCCATATCATGTGCGGTACTATAATGCTCGACCGCCGGTAACCCTGTAGGATTTTTAAAGCTTGTGTTTTTGAGCCCCAGCTCCTTCGCCTTGTCATTCATCATGGCAATAAATGCGTCTGCAGAACCAGCTAAATGTTCCGCCATCGCAACAGATGCATCATTACCAGACGCTATCGCAATCCCTCTTAGCATTTCATCTACTGTCATTTCCTCTCCTGGCTCGAGAAAGATTTGCGACCCTCCCATCGAAGCAGCATATTCACTTGTTCTAACCTTGTCATTAAGCTTAATTTTCCCTTCATCCAATGCCTCCATAATTAATAGCATCGTCATGATCTTTGTCATACTCGCCGGGGGTAGCTTTTTATCTGCTTCCTTTTCATAAAGCACTGTACCCGTATCTCGTTCAATTAAAATAGCGGAAGAAGCGCTGTCTGCCAGGTCAACTTTAGATTCTTCTGCAAATGCAGTCGGTGACAGGAGTGTAAACAAAAATATGAAACATATTAAAATCTTTGACTCTCGTTTCTTAAACATAATCTCCCTCCTTTTTTTCAAAAGACATACTTTCATTAAATTGAAAACTTTATACTCGACATTTTTTCCATATTTTGATGTTTTATACCAATATTTACACTTTATTATTTGAAAAATAGGGACGATACATTTGTTCCAAAAACAAACAAAAAGGCATCCCATTATAGGGATACCTTTTTTTGCGCAGTGTCTATGAAATTTTATCGTAAATCAATGGCGGTGCTTTTGTTTCAGTTGATGATATTTTAAAACTTTGATATAGCAGTTCCTGTATATCACTAATATTTTCTGTATTACTATGGATTGTGACAAGCGCCTCGCCTTTTTTTACCGGATCTCCAATTTTTTTACGGAGCACAAGTCCGACGGCCAAATCGATGGTTGATTCCTTTGTTACTCTCCCAGCTCCTAGGAGCATCGCGGCCTTACCCACTTCATCAGCGATAATCGCTTCCACCCAACCATCTTCTTTTGCTTCCAATGGGAATTGGTAACGGGCTTTTGGTAGCTTTTCCGGGTTTTCAATAACTGACGGATCGCCACCTTGAGCTACGATAAATGTTTTAAATTTTTCAAAAGCCTCCCCAGATTGAATGGCTTCTGCTAATATATTTCGTGCTTCGTCGAGTGAAGCTGCTTTTTCAGCAAGAAATACCATGTGGCTTCCCAAAGTTAAACAAAGCTCCTCCAAATCCTTCGGTCCCTTGCCTTTTAAGGTATTAATTGCTTCTTCGACCTCCAGCGCATTGCCGATTGCAAATCCGAGAGGCTGGCTCATATCTGAGATAATGGCCATCGTTCTGCGGCCGACATTGTTGCCGATATCAACCATTGCTTTTGCCAATTCTTTGGCATCCTCTAAATCTTTCATGAAAGCTCCAGCGCCCGTTTTGACATCTAAAACAATTGCATCTGCACCGGCGGCTATTTTTTTGCTCATGATGGAGCTTGCAATTAATGGGATTGAGTTCACCGTTGCCGTCACATCGCGAAGACTGTACAGCTTCTTATCAGCTGGTGTTAAATTGCCGCTTTGGCCGACGACAGCGACTTTATTTTTATTAACCAGGTCGATAAATTGCTTCGTTTCAAGCTCAACGTGAAAGCCACTGATTGACTCTAATTTGTCAATCGTACCGCCTGTATGGCCTAAACCACGGCCTGACATTTTTGCTACCGGTACACCAACAGAAGCTACCAATGGGGCTAATACCAAAGTTGTCGTATCACCGACTCCACCTGTGGAATGTTTATCAACTTTAATTCCCTCAATCGCCGAAAGGTCAATTTTATCCCCGGAGTCGACCATCGCTAATGTTAATTCTGCCCGCTCTTTTTCTGCCATGCCTTGAAAAAATACAGCCATCGCGAAAGCACTCATTTGGTAGTCCGGTATCGTGCCGTTCGTATAACCTTCAATGATAAAGCGAATTTCTTCTTTCGATAGCTCTTTTCCGTCCCGTTTTTTCTCTATTATATCAACCATTCTCATCCCAATTAACCCCTGCCTTAATTTATCATTATGATTTGTTCTGAACTAAAGAGCAGTAACTAGTTCTTTGACAAGATTGATAAACTTTGGTTTCGTTCGATTGGCAACCTCAACCACTTGCTCATGTGTTAATGGCTCCAAGTCTTCACCAATTGCCATATCAGTAACACATGAGATGCCCAGTACTTTCATTTTCATATGGCTGGCAACAATCACCTCTGGCACAGTAGACATGCCGACAGCGTCACCGCCAAGATTACGAAGCATGATTAATTCAGCTGGTGTATTATAAGTTGGCCCAGAGATTCCGGCATATACCCCTTGTTGCACGTTTATATTTAATTTTTGAGCTGTTGTCATTGCTAGTTTCACTAATTGTGGCGTATAAGCACGGCTCATATCCGGAAAGCGTACTCCAAGTTCCGCTTCATTCGGCCCAATTAATGGATTGGCTCCTGTCATATTCAAATGGTCAGTAATGATCATTAAGTCGCCCGGCTGGAAGCTCTCATTCATCCCGCCGCAGGCGTTTGTAACGAAAATCGCTTCAATGCCAAGTCCTTTCATAACACGGACAGGAAAGGTGACCTCTTGCATCGAGTAACCTTCATAATAATGGAATCTTCCTTGCATCGCTAAAACAGCTTTCCCCTTTAGTTTGCCAATGACCAGTTTCCCTGCATGGCCTTCAACAGTCGAAACAGGAAAGTGGGGAATATCCTTGTAATCGATTTTTACTGCATCTCCAATCTCATCAGCCAGTTCACCTAATCCCGAACCTAATATTAGGCCAATTGTCGGTTTTACCTTCGTTTGATTTTCTATGTAGAAGACCGCTTCTTTCATTTTTGCGAGAAGATTTTCCATTACTGTCACTCCTTTTGATTTGGTGCTCTTTCGTTATAATAATATTAATCTTACCACGGAAATGAAGACAGATTTCGCACTCCCATCACAATATTTGTCCTCAAAATGCAGAAATGCGGACATTTATCCAACTCACAATGCTATTATTATCCTCATTTGGCAAGGCTTCACATGTCTCCGTCACTTTTTTCAACAACTGGTCAGATAACCTTAACCAATTCTTTCACGAACGTAAGAAACTGTTCTTTTACCTTTTCAGTGGTTTCAATCACTTCGTCATGCGTTAATGGCTGATTGAGGATCCCTGCAGCCATATTGGATATGCAGGATATTCCCAATACTTTAAGGCCACTATGTCTGGCAATGATCACTTCCGGCACAGTAGACATCCCGACCGCATCCCCGCCAAGCTTTCGAATCATCCGGATTTCTGCCGGTGTTTCATAACTTGGTCCAGTATTGGCAACATAGACTCCTTCTTTGATGGAGAGTACTAACCTAGAGGCCACTTGCTTTGCTTTTTCACGGAGCTGCTCGCAATACGCTGTTGACATTTCAGGAAAGCGTACGCCGAAGGCCGGATCATTTGGTCCTATCAATGGATTTTCTCCCATATTGTTAATGTGGTCTTTGATAAGCATTAAATCTCCGGGAGCATAGGATATATTGACACCACCTGCAGCATTGGTAACAATCAGCTTCTCGACACCAAGCAGTTTCATCACCCGAATCGGGAAAGTTACCTTATCAAGTGAATAGCCCTCATAATAATGGAATCTTCCTTGCATGGTCACAACTTGAACACCTTCTAAATTGCCGATGACCAACTGTCCCTTATGCCCCTCAACAGTTGATACAGGGAAATTTGGAATATCATGATATGGAATTTTAACTGGATTGACAATTTCATCAGCTAAAATTCCGAGTCCTGATCCTAAGATTAAACCAAGTGTTGGCGAACCCTTACTTTTCGATTGAATATAATTTGCTGCTTGCTTGAACGGCTGTTTATCCATTTATTCATCTCCCTTAAATACTATTAAGAAAGCTTTCCCCGTACTTCGGCATTGGGACACCAAAATTATCGGCAATCGTAGCCCCAATATCGGCGAACGTTTTCGATATTGGCAACTGTTTGCCAACCTCAATTCCTTTATGAAAAATAAGTAACGGAACATACTCACGAGTATGGTCTGTACCGTGGTGGACAGGGTCATTGCCATGGTCGGCTGTTATCATTAGTAAATCATCATCGTTTATGAGTTCAAAAACTTCACCTAAGCGCTCATCAAACTCCTCCAATGCCTTTCCATAGCCAACTGGATCACGGCGATGGCCGAATTTTGCATCAAAATCAACAAGGTTTAAAAAGCTCAAACCAGTAAACTCGCGTTTAAATGTATCATTTAAGCGGTCCATCCCATCTAAATTTGATTTCGTGCGCAAGCTTTTCGTAACGCCTTCGCCGTCAAAGATATCGGAAATTTTCCCAACGGCAATTACCTCATATTGGTGATCCTTTAATTCGTTCATTACCGTCCGGTCAAACGGTTTTAAGGCATAATCGTGGCGATTTGGGGTTCTTTCAAAGTTTCCTGGTGTACCGATAAATGGACGGGCAATGATGCGTCCAACCATATATTTTTCATTTAACGTAAGCTCGCGGGCAATTTTACAAATGTTATAAAGCTCATCAAGCGGCACAATTTCTTCATGAGCCGCGATTTGTAATACAGAATCTGCAGATGTATATACAATAATATTGCCTGTTTCCATATGTTCCTTCCCAAGTTCTACAAGAATTTCAGTACCGGAAGCAGGTTTATTGCCAATCACCTTGCGTCCCGTACGTTCTTCAAGTTCTGAAATTAGCTCACTCGGAAAGCCGTTTGGAAATGTTTGAAACGGTGTATCAATATGTAAGCCCATCATTTCCCAATGGCCTGTCATCGTATCTTTACCAACTGAGGCTTCCTGCATCTTCGTATAATGAGCTAAAGGCCGTTCTGCTACTAGAACACCTTTTAATTCCCTAATGTTACTTAAACCAAGCTTGGCCATATTCGGCATCTTCAATCCGTTCATATACTCTGCGATATGTCCGAGCGTATCTGCACCTTTATCATCATATTTCTCTGCGTCTGGAGCCTCCCCAATTCCAACTGAATCCATCACAATTAAAAAAATTCGCTTAAATTTCATGTAAACGACCTCCTAACCTTTAGTAATTTCCCTTTCATGGTGATAAATACAATCAATATTTCATCGCCCAATGTCAGACCACCGATGGCAAATTTCATGCGCGCGGATGGTATGCTTTATATATATCTGTTAATCTAGTTTTTGTCACTTGAGCGTAAATTTGCGTCGTCGAAATATCTGCATGACCAAGCATTTCTTGAACGGCCCGCAGGTCGGCGCCGTTTTCTAATAAATGTACGGCAAATGAATGTCTAAGCGTATGTGGTGTTATTTCATCGTCAATGTTCGCTTCCTTTGCGATATTTTTAAGGATCTTCCAAAATCCTTGCCTTGACAGTCTTTGACCATGGTGATTGAGAAACAAGGCCACATTTTCATGATTTCGCAGCAATGTAGCACGTGCCTTTTCTATGTATAATGTTAATGCCTCACAGGCAATCTTACCTAACGGAATGATTCTTTCTTTTTTATTTTTTCCTACACAACGCACAAAGCCTAGAGCTACATGAACATCGCCAACATTTAATAAAACGAGTTCTGATACACGAATTCCGGTTGCATATAAAACTTCCAGCATTGCTTTATCACGTATCCCAAAATCATTGTCGAGTTTTGGGGTATTTAATAAAGACTCCACTTCGGTTTGCGTAAGCACCTTTGGGAGCCTTCTTTCATGTTGGGGCAACTCAATTATTACACTGGGATCTGTCGTTGTCATTTTTTCACGCAAAAGAAATTGATGCAGTGCACGAATGGATGAAATATTTCTTGAAATGGTTGCGGAAGCTTTTTTTTGTTCTTTTAAAAATGACAAAAAATTGATGATGTGAATTCTCCTTACAGCTTCAAAGGACACAATTTCGACTGCCTCTAAATAATTGATATACTGTGTTAAATCCCTGCGATACGATTGCACCGTATTGTCTGCGGCCCGTTTTTCTACCATTAAATACTGCAAAAAAGCTTCTAAGTGGTTATTCATACATACAGGCTCCTTTTACTACTCCCCATTTTGATAAAAATAAATCAGTCGATCGACCCAGGATGGTGTATAATCATCGATTGATGCTGAAACCTTCAAGGCACCTCCTTCTGGCTCATCGTAACGGTGGTACTGTTCATATTCTTGATTTATCCAAATAATTCCATAATAAAAAAGCAACGTACAGCCGGTAAATAATATAAAAACTTTTATCGTATCAAAAGCAATTTTCAAAAATGACATTTCTCATCCCTCCCATAACTAAAAAATAGTGTAATTGTGTACAACCCTCTATTTAAAGATATGTCAACAATGAGAAATTTTATACATGGTGGAAAATATAGAAAGCATTTCCTTTATTTTAAGGTACAGAAAAACCGGGGTTTTGTAAACAAAAGAAGTGTCAGTCAAGAATTGTAAGGGAGTGTTCATGTCGAACACCCCCTTTATTAAAAATTAAAACTTAATTTTTTCTTCAATAAATTTCTTCAAATCAGCAATTGGCATCCGCTGTTGCTCCATTGTATCACGGTTGCGAACAGTTACCATATTGTCTTCCTTTGAATCAAAATCATAGGTGATACAGAATGGTGTCCCGATTTCATCATGGCGGCGGTAACGTTTGCCGATGGAGCCTGATTCATCAAAGTCAACCATGAAGTAGTTGGAAAGCTCTTCAAAAATTGCGCGCGCCTCATCAGACAGCTTTTTAGAAAGCGGCAGGATTGCTGCTTTATATGGAGCAAGCGCTGGATGGAAGTGCATAACTGAGCGAGATGTGCCGTCCTCTAGCTCTTCTTCGTCATACGCATCCACTAAAAATGCCAATGTTACGCGATCTGCCCCAAGTGATGGTTCAACACAATATGGAATGAAGCGCTCATTTGTTTCCTGATCATGATAATTAAAGTCCTCGCCTGAATATTCCATATGCTGTTTTAAGTCATAGTCTGTACGGGAAGCAATACCCCAAAGTTCACCCCAGCCAAATGGGAATTTGTATTCAATATCTGTTGTAGCATTGCTGTAGTGTGATAACTCTTCTTCTGAATGTTCACGAAGACGGATATTTTCTTTCGTCATTTTTAATGAAAGCAACCAATTTTCACAGAAATTTTGCCAGTATTCATGCCAATTTAGTTCTTCACCTGGCTTGCAGAAAAATTCCAACTCCATTTGTTCGAATTCTCTTGTCCGGAAGGTAAAGTTTCCTGGCGTAATTTCATTACGGAAACTTTTCCCGATTTGGGCAATACCAAATGGCAGTTTCTTTCTCATTGTGCGTTGCACATTTTTAAAGTTTACGAAAATACCTTGCGCTGTTTCTGGACGAAGGAAAATTTCGTTAGCACTTGTTTCCGTTACACCTTGGTGTGTTTTAAACATTAGGTTAAACTGGCGAATGGATGTGAAGTCTTTGCTGCCACAGTCGGGACAAGCGATGTCATGCTCCTTAATGAGCTCTTCCATTTTTTCAAATGGCAGGCCATCGACAACCATTTCAATTCCTTTTTCATCTAATGCATTTTCAATTAATTTATCGGCACGATGTCTTGCTTTACATTGTTTACAGTCAATCATCGGGTCATTGAAATTACCAATATGTCCTGATGCTTCCCATGTTCTTGGATTCATCAAAATAGCCGCATCTAATCCAACATTGTACGGAGAGCTTTGTACAAATTTCTGCCACCATGCTTTTTTGACATTATTTTTCAACTCAATTCCAAGTGGACCATAATCCCAAGTGTTTGCTAAACCGCCATAAATTTCAGAGCCTGGAAAAACAAAGCCCCGATGCTTCGCCATTGCGACGATTTTGTCCATTGTTTTTTCTACTGACATGATTTATGCACTCCTTAAATTAAATAAAATATAAAAAGCCCCCGTCTCTAAGCCTGTTACAGCTTAGGGACGAGAGCATAATCCCGCGGTTCCACCCTAATTAGTACAAAAAAGTTTACATGTACTCACTTTAAAATATCAACTCCGGATTGCCGTTTCACCGAAAGTCTTTACAAGGCTTACACCGTCCCTTGCTCGCTTAGAAAGAGGTTTTCAGTTACTATCCATCCATCATCGTTACATTATATGAATTTGTAAGCTATCATACCAAGTTCGCAATAAATCGTCAAGATTCACCTTGCCTATTTTCAAACTTTATTGCCCCTGATTAGCTGCGTTTGCATCTGTATTTGTATTGGTATCTTTATTTCCGTTTTTGTCATTAGGAGTAGCCTGCTCCGCACCTGTTGATGGTGTTGCTTCAGTTTTCTTCAACTCAAAATAGGCATCCATAATTCGACGGCCAATATATTTATTAATCGGATGTTTATCGGTGCTAACCCATGGCACAACTACGGAAAAGGCTACTTCCGGATTATTAAATGGAGCATAACCAACTAAGCTCTCATTATAAGTGCTATGACCATAATATTCCCGTTTTGGACCATAATAGTTACTTTGTGCTGTCCCGGTTTTGCCGGCTGGGCTATAGGTGGCATTGCCAAAGTATGGATAAGCAGTTCCACCCGGCTCTTGGTACACTTGACGAAAACCTTCCTGGACACGTTTTATATATTTTTCATCCATATCAATTCTGTTTAAAACTTGCGGCTTAAATTCATATTGAACATTTCCCATATCAGCATCATCAGTCGGCTTTCGAATTTCCTTAACAATAATCGGCTTCATCCGGTAGCCGCCGTTTGCAATGGTCGATACGTACTGTGCCATCTGTATTGGCGTATAAGAATCATACTGTCCGATGGCAAAATATAAAAGTAAACCTGGTCTTGTATCTGTACCAGTGTAACCTGTTGCTTCATTAGGTAGATCGATGCCGGTTTTTACACCTAGGCCAAATTGGCTAAAATAGTATCGCATCATATCAAAATACTTTGACTGAATATTTAACGGTTCTCCAGGGCGATAGACGGCATGTGCCATACTAATCGCTGTTTTAAACATATAAACGTTGGATGACCGTTTCAATGCTGTTAAATCATTGATGGCACCCATTCGTTGGTATGACCCGGTTAATGGTGTCCCTTTAATTCGAAGCGGTTCATCATATTGGACTGTGCCTGGTTTAATGGCACCTGTTTGGAAGCCTGTTAGGACCGTTGCACCTTTTACAGCTGATCCCATTTCATATTGACTTGTCATCGTCCCGATTGCAAAGTCTTGGACCTCAAGCTTACCGTTTTTTGTAACAAGCTGTTTACCAGCTAAGGATAAGACTTCACCGGTTTTTGGATTCATCATCACGACAAAGGCGCGATCCATTAAATAATTGCCTGCTGTTTTTCTCGCCCTAAGTAATTCTTCGGTAATAATTTGTTCGACTTGCTTTTGCAACTCCATATCAATCGTTAAGATTAGATCTTGACCGCGTTCTCCGGCAGATACAACCTCTGTATCAAGGATATTGCCGCTTTTATCTTTAATATATTTAACTTTTTCCTTACTTCCCCGTAAAACGTCCTCATACTGCTGTTCGATGTAGCTGGCGCCGATTCTATCATTTCGACTGTAATCACGCGCTAAATAGTAGTCGATATTTTCTGCAGGCAGACCTCTTGTCACATTACCTAGAATCGTTAGAAAGGTAGTCCCGTAGTTATATTTGCGATCCCAGTTTGTCATAATGTCGATACCTGGCAATTCGCTTAAATGCTCACTTACAACAGCGAATTCTTTTTGAGTTACATTATCCTTTACAATGTTTAACGTTAAATCATAGCCGCGGTCAAGCTCACGTTTAATTTTAAAAATTTCTAGTTCCAGTGGGGAAAACACCGCTAAATCTTCTTTCGTTATACGTTTAAGCTGGAGCTTATATAATTCATCATCCTTAAGCTCTTTAGCCTCTTCTTCCGTATACAGTTTTTTTGCTTTTTCTGGAAACATGACAAGCCAATAATCTTTTAAATCCCGCTCATCTTTTGAGGAGATATCATCAATAGGCATATCAATATATTTAGCAAGCTTCGTTGCCACTTCCAGTCTTTCTTCCTGCGTGGTGCCTGGCATTCGAGAGTAGACAATAGCATTTACCGGCTCATTATCAACAATTGTCCTCCACTTTCGGTCATAGATTTTCCCACGCGGTACTGGGTTTTCAACAATAATATTTTCCGTCCTCTCAAGCTCTTTTTTAAACTCTTCACCATCAACGATTTGGACCACACCTAATCGTAAAATAATAATAGAAAAGAGAAGAAAAACAGCAAAAAATAAAAAGTTCAAGCGGAACGGTATGTGTGATTTCTTTTTCTTATTTGTATTTTCATGATTCGTCATAGAAAGCCATCCTTATCTTTTTCCCTTTTAACCTTGTATGTTCATAGCCTTACCTTTCGATTACATTTTTATATTATATCATGTGTTATAAAAAAACATGAGAACAAAAAAAATAAACCTTCCCTATTCAAAGGCAAGGTTTTTGAATTTTTCTTTTGATTCTTTACCATGGCAACGATGACACACGCCATGGAACGTAAGACGATGATCCTTAATTTTAAAATTCCAATCTCTTTCAATAATTTTTTCAACTTCACCCAATAAATCCTCTTGAACCTCATCAACGGCACCACATTCCATGCATACCAAATGATGATGAAAATGAGCAGCACCTTCTTTTCTCAAATCATATCGGGCAACTCCATCTCCAAAATTAATTTTATCAACTATTTTTAGTTCAGTTAATAATTCCAACGTTCGATAAACCGTCGCTAATCCTATCTCAGGATATTTTTCTTTCACGAGGAGGTATACATCTTCAGCACTAAGATGATCTTCTTCATGCTCTAGTAAAACGCGAACTGTTGCTTCACGTTGCGGCGTCAATTTATAACTCTGAGAATGCAGTTGTTTTTTTATTCTTTCTATTCGTTTTTCCATAGAAGATTCCATAGAAGACCCCTCCCTCGTTCTCAATTATCATTATAATCCATAGTTAAAAAGGGTGTCAAATTAGAATAATGATAAATTAGATACACATTGGATTACTTATCTAATAGTAATTCTAATGATAGATTATATCAACTACATTTTTCATTAACATCGGGGAAACATAGGCCTCAAAGGTTGAAGCAAGACCGATGATTAATAAAATTCCTGCCATTACAAACGAGTATCTCACAAAATAAGGAAAAATAGGCTCGTTTGCCTTTTTGACAAATTGCTGGCGAATCATTCTTATGGAAAAAGAGATGGCAGCCGTTCCGATAAAGATGAAGCCTGGAACTAAGATTAAATTTTGCGGCATAACGGAAACAAAAGAAAGCAAAAAGCCGTACCAGCCCATCTGATTGACTAAGAAACCAACAGTAAAACCAACAACGATTCCTTTTAAAAACAATAAGATTAATATGATTGGCAGCCCGATAATCGATAATCCCAAAATCCACATTAAACCTACATACTTCGCATAATGGATAAAGCTCTGCTTAAACATTAATGAGCTGTCAGCAAACTCTCCATTTGATACTTGTCCGAAAAAACGGCTTAAATAATAATAAAGGTCTTCCTTTTGGGAAAATCCTAAACTATTAACAATAATCGCTCCAAAAATAACTCCTATTAAAAAAAGCACTGTTGTAAATAAATAAATGGATGAGTTTTCTCTAAAGTGGTGAATAATGACTGTTTTTAAAGTGCGATTCATAAATAATCCCCCTCAAGCGATAGGTAGAGACAAATCCTTGTTTCATTGATTTTTTGCTCTACTGTATTCTATGAGGTTTTCCGAAATCTATGACTCTATTTAATCGCTATTTTAGTGAGAATTGAGTTGCTCGTCGGATGCCACGGACATCCGCGAGCTACATCATCAGTCATTATTTACTTTACCATATCGTCCTCCGCCGCCTGCGGTCACAGATAACTCCCCTTTTCTTGCCTGAACAATCATTGCGGCAATGGCAGGGCTAACAATTTTTCGCAATTCCTCTTCCGAAACATAGTGAATAATATTCATTTCCGTTCCAAAATAATCACGCAGCTTGGCGAGCGTTTTCGGTCCAAGCTTTGGGATGAAATCTAATGGGACCTGGTGAATATAGGGCGGGCGAGTCCTCACTTTCTCATGTACTACTTCCTGCGCTTCTTTCAATTCCTGCAATCGTTCAAAAACTCCCTTCGTGGTGCCATGATGACCACACGATGGACAACATTCATCTTCGTCCTCTATCCTTGTAAAGCATTTCGCACAAGTGGTGCGGTGATATTTTCCAAGTCTAGGGTCCAACCCATAATTTGCGATAATTCGGCGCCCACAGGTACCATTGAGTGCCATTTCCAACTCCTCAAAGGTTGGATTTTCCATACGAATAGCTTGATATTCTCTAGCGATTTTCCCTAAGGAATGGGCATCAGAGTTGGATAGAAATGTATACTGACGCAGTTCATTTAATTGATCGGCCATTTCTGTATTGGAGCTTAGTCCAAGCTCAATCCCATCAATTAGGTCTGGATGTAAAATTTCAGCAAGCGATGCTTTTACCCCTACACCGTACAAACTTTTAAAAGGTGTAAAAACATGGGCAGGGATAAATAAACCGCCTAACTCCTTCACTTTCTCCTGCAACGTCTTCCCGGTTTCATAAATTCGCTGTGTGCTAAGTGTTATATTTTTCATCCGCTCCGCTAACCAATTACTAAAGTCTCTCATAATTGCAATCGTTGGAAAATACGCCAACACGTGAAGCGGGCCATGGCAATATTCATCATAAACCTCTATTTCCGTACCTAGCAGTAACGTTACATTTGAAAAGCGAAGCCCTCCACCTTTTTGCTCGCTCACTTTTCCTTCTTCTATTAAATTTCTTAATTCCTGTAAAACTTCAGGTACATGACAATCGATGACACCAATCATATCCATTCCCTTAATAAACGAGGCTTCATATAAGATATTCTCAATCGTTAGAGACTTGGCACCTGTTATTTTTACAGGACGCCCGGATTTGGTCCTGCCAATATGAATATGAAGATCTACAAAATATTCATTCATAAGAGCCCTTGACACTGTTTCAATTGTAAATATTGAACAGCATACACCGTTTTTGCATCGTAAATTTTATTTTCCTCTAGTAATTTTTGTGCCTCATCGATGTCGACCTCGATTACATCCAAAAATTCATCATCATCCAGCCCAGCTGAATTTTCCAACTTTACAAGAGTATCCGTGTAGTAAACATGAACAATTTCATCAGCAAAACCTGGCGAAGTATAAAACGATTGCAAAGGTTTAATTGAGTCGGACTTGTACCCTGTTTCCTCTTCCAATTCGCGGTGAACACAATCAATCGGCGCCTCTCCTGGCTCAAGCTTTCCTGCGGGTATTTCATAAATGACCATATCCAATGGTTTACGATATTGGCGTACAAGCACTAGCTTTTTCTCAGCAGTTAAGGCAATGATGGCCACGGCTCCCGGGTGTTTCACAATTTCGCGCGTACACGTTTTGCCATTTGGCAGCTCCACCTCTTCCAGCTGCAGGTGAATAATTTTTCCTTTATATACTTCCTTCGTTGATAGTGTCTTTTCTAGCAAATGGTCCATTTTATTGCAACTCCTTGTTCTACTTCTCGTAAATCTATCATAAAGTCTACCATACAAAATTAAAAGCGGAAGCGCCCGTTCAGCGAAGTCCACTAGTCGCTGGGCGCTATAGCTAGATAGTGAAAACGAAAAGGAGACTCGCCTATTATGAAAACATACGTTCAAAACAAAAGCTTTAAAATGGTCGGAAAAGCAAAAGAGATACGAGCCATGCTAACACAATACCGCCAGCAGTTTGAAACGGTCAGTGAGCTTATTGAAAAAAACCACAACACATACACAGTCATAACTACTTCTACCAATAAGATGCCAAAACGGATGCAATATTATTTATTAATTCCGAAAAATATCGACTGATTTTATTCAATTTTCTTTTTAAATTTTAATGTAGCCAGTAAACAAATTAAAAAGGCAAATACTGATAATATCGCTGTTTCTTGCCATAACGAGGCTAAGGTGCTCTCTTTCAAAAAAATTCCGCGCAATATTTCTAAAAAGTAAGTCAACGGAATCAAGCCACCAAGCCATTGAATGACAACAGGCATCGTTTCGCGAGGAAACATAAAACCGGATAGCAAAACACTAGGCAGGATGAAAGCAAAAGACATTTGCATCGCCTGTAGCTGTGTCTTAGCGACTGTCGAAATTAGCATCCCGACTGCCAGCGTCGTTATTAAAAATAAAAAGCTTAAGACAATCAATAATGTGATGCTGCCTTTTACAGGCACACCAAACCAAGCTACTCCGGTTACCAACACAATCGTAAAAGAAAAGATACCAACAAATACATAAGGAAGCAGTTTACCTAGGATTAATTCAAGCGGTCGAATTGGTGTAACAACGAGTTGCTCCATTGTTCCTCGTTCCTTCTCACGCACAAGTGCAAACGCAGTTAATATGGCGGTAACGTTTTGCATAATTAATCCAATTAAAGCAGGAATATTAAAAATTAAGCTTTCCATATTCGGATTGTATAGAACACGCGGTAGTATTTCGACCGGCTGCTCAATATTAGAAAGCCCTCTTTTTTGCATTAATTGCTCCTGAATAGCCAATGATTCATGCTGCGTTAACAGCTGGGCATTGCTCAATGCAATTCTTGCGGTATTTGGGTCTGTTCCATCAATTAATAACTGAACAGATGTCGTTTCGTGCCGGTCCAATTTAGAGCTATAATCGGGCGGAATAATAAGGCCGGTTTTCGCTTTTCCATCATCAATTAAGGCTTGAATCTCATCACCGCTATAGACAATCCAGTCAATATCAAAGTACTGGGTATTGGCAAAACTTTGAATAAGATCGCGACTCGCTTCACTTTTATCTTGATCCCAAACCGCTGTAGGCAAATGGTCAACATCTGTATTGACAGCATAACCAAATAAAAGCAGCATAAATAACGGCATCACTAATGCTATTGCAAGGCTCGGTGGGTCACGGCGAATTTGGATAAACTCTTTTCTGAAAATGGAACGAAACCTTAAAAAAGAAAACGTTGTATTTAGCTTTCGTTCTTTTTTCTCATCCATTGTATTCACTTCCTGACTCTGCATTCCTCACAAACTGAATAAATACATCCTCTAAATTATCCGCTTGAAATTTTTCTTTTAGCTGCTCTGGCGTGCCATTCCCGAGTAATCGTCCAAAAAAGATAAAGCTGATATAATCACAGGTTTCCGCTTCATCCATATAATGGGTACTAACCAAGATCGTGATTCCCTGTTCAGAAAGGCTGTGGATGACATCCCAGAAAATCCGTCTTGAAACAGGGTCTACACCTGCTGTTGGTTCATCCAAAATCAATACTTCCGGTTCATGGAGCAAGGCACAGGATAATGCTAAACGCTGCTTCCAGCCGCCAGATAATTTTCCTGCAAGCTGTTTTTCCCTACCAGTTAATCCAGCCATTTCAATCAATTCTTTTTTTCGTTCCTGTGCCCTTCTTCCTTCGAGTCCGTATATACCACCATAAAAATCCAGATTTTCGGTAACAGTCATTTCCTCATATAAACTAAATTTCTGCGACATATAGCCGATATGATGCTTAATCTTTTCGGAATCTTTACGAATATCGTACCCCAGCACTGTCCCACTTCCTGAAGTTGGATCCATTAAACCACATAGCATGCGGATCGTCGTCGATTTCCCTGATCCATTTGGTCCTAAAAAGCCGTAAATGGAGCCCTTCGGAATACTCATTGAAATATTGTCAACAGCTACTAGATTTCCAAACTTTTTCGTTAAGTTTTCGCAAGTGATGGCCATCTTCATTTTTGCGTCTCCTTGTTTAAAAAACGAATATCTGCCGGCATTCCTGGTTTTAGTTGTTGGATTCCCTCCGTTGGCTCGACAACGACTTCAAATACCATCTTTGTTCGCTCCTCAGGTGTTTGAATATTTTTCGGTGTAAACTCTGCTTGATTTGAAATAAAGGTAATTTTTCCTTTAAACGCTTTATTTGGGTAAGCATCTACCTTTATTTCAGCCGCACCACCAAGCTCCACATCACTTAGTTTTGCTTCGGGAATATAAACTTTAACTTTACGTTCCTCTCCGTCAAGCAAAGTGAACATTTGAAAATTAGCTGCAACCACTTCACCCGCTGAAATATTTCTTCTAAGGATTACACTATCTTCCGGTGCCACCACTTTTGTTTTTTCTAGTTGAATTTGAATTTGCTCTTCTTTAGCTTTTGCTTGATCTAGTTGACCGACAAGTTTTAAAATCGAATTTTTCGTTGCCCCTTCCTCCTGTAGACTAAGCTGTGCTTGCTGCATTTTATTATTCGCTTCCAGCTCTTTTATTTGGTTTTCATACGTACCTTGATCTTTTTTCGCCATCTCATACATTGACTCCGCCTCAACTAATTGTGCCTCGATTTGCGAAACTGCAGCAGAAGCTTTATTGAGCTGTTCACGCGCTTGTTTTACTTCATTGTCCGAGGCAGCGCCACTTTTATTAAGCTTTTCTTGTTTTTTTAGCTGATCCTGGTAAAACAATTCTGTTTCCTTTGCAGATGCAAGCTGTGTTTTTATTTGATTGATATTTGCTTTTCTTTGCTGCAATAAATCCGTTAGTTTGGATATTTGCACATTTACACTACCTATTTTTGCGTCATTTTGCTCAAGCATGGATAATGTCTTTTCGATTTCTTGGTTTCTTGTGCCTGCCCGGACCTCATTCAAGGCAGCTTGGGCTGCTTGAACGCCTGCATGTGCTTCCTTAACTTGTGCATGAATAAGACGATCGTCGATTTGGGCCAATACTTGTCCTTTTTTCACTACATCGCCTTCATCCACTAATATGTGCCGAACGGGTCCGTTCACTTCAGCTAATATTGGGATTTCCTCTCCTTCGATTGTCCCGGAATAAACAGCTTCATTGTTACTAGAACATGCTGTCTGTAAAATAATGATCAGCATGATTGCTATAAATAAAAATCTTTTTGTCATCACCCATCCACCCCCAGTAAAAAAGTGCTACCTACTTATTACTAGTAGTGTAGCACTTGAAATCTTTATAATGTATGATTTAGAACATACATTTTCAAAAAAATGATGAAGCTAACGGAACATTACATATACAAACCTGCTAAGAAAATTCCCAATGCTTTTTGATAAATCTCATCAAATTGTGAAATTGGCAGTGGATTCACCCCATGTCCTAATTCAATCGTATAGCCTGGGCGCTTCCAGTCTTGGATAAACCAATCCTTATAGCCGGCATAGCTATCAACATAGCGAACTGCTTTGTAGCCGCTGACTCTTGCAAATTCATTAACGATTGTCTCCGCTTCTGGTGGCTCAAATCCTTCAAAGCCCCAATAAATTTCCTCTCCTTGCGTATGAAACGCCAACACGCGATTGAAATCTTTTCTTCTTGTTAACTCAGCCATCGATTTTGACTCCGGTTCTGACAAAGGCGTCTCACCGGGGTAGTCTCTTGGAGATGGCTCTTGTTCTCGTCTTTTCTTCTCAATTTCCCAATCTGCAGGAAATTGATCATTTAAATCTACGCCATGGATATTCGCTTTCCAACCTGAGAAGTCGCGACTTCCTTTATTAATTTCTACAACTCTCGTTCGATAAGGTTCTCTTTGCGGTGGTCCATTCAATACAAGATTAACACCATCTGGATTTACCATCGGCACAATTGATAGGGAGACTAGGCTATAGTATGGATGCATGTATAAACCACGGATTGCCATTTGATTCGTTAGAGCTAATAAATAATCATTAAGGAAGGTCATAACTGCCGCAGTGGTAATCCATTCATTTGCATGGAACGAACCGTTGTAGTGGACTTTCCTGCCACCATTTCCTATATTCACTTCAGGAATAGCACGGCCCAGCACAGTCGTGCCAATGGAAGGAATTTTCATAAATGGATAGATGCTTTTTAAGCGGGTTAGATGACTCATCATCACATCATAGTCATACTTTTGCCTTCCTTCGACTACCCGCCAAATAATTCGTAACGGTACTTTAATACTTTGACCAATATGCAGTTGTCCAGGATTTATATTCGGATTTACTAATAGTAAGCTATCTAACGGAAGATTTCGGCTATTGGCAACAGCCCATAATGTATCACCGGCTCTAATTTGATAATTCGTTATAACAAACCCAGGTATTTTTATGATTTGACCAACATGAAGCCTATTCGCTGGAATATCACGATTTGAATCGAGAATGAGTTGGAGAGGTATCTTGAACAACTGACTGTAATGCCAGTATGAATCACCTTGTCTTACAACTATGTCCATATGAAACACACCTCCACTATACAAAATACAATCCTTCATACCATCTCTATGAAGAAAACCTCATCAATTATTCATTATGTTTTAAATTTTTTTTACTGGATATAATAATAACGCAAGCTTCAATTGCACTATTTATTTCTTACAATTTAGGAGGCAACAAAAAAATGGAACATGGTAAAGTTAAATGGTTTAACAGTGAAAAAGGCTTTGGATTTATTGAACGCGAAGGTGGAGACGATGTTTTCGTACACTTTTCTGCTATACAAGGAGACGGTTTTAAATCACTGGATGAAGGCCAGGAAGTAACTTTTGAAATTGAAAATGGACAGCGTGGCCCACAAGCGACAAACGTTCAAAAAGTCCAATAACAACAGTCTAAGGAAGGAAGCAGGTAAACGTACCTTGCTTCCTGTTACTATTTTTAAGGCAAATTATTTTACATATGAAACTACTTAATTTAAAATATTAAGTAATAATTATTATAAAATGTAAGTAGGAGGTTTTTTGGTATGTATGATATTATTGTTGTTGGGGCAGGACCTGCAGGAGGAAGTGCAGCATTATTCGCAGCTAAAGCAGGTAAAAAAACATTAATTATCGATAATGATAAAAGCGTTACAAAACGCGCTTGGATGGAAAACCATTATGGGGTATTGGAGATTTCCGGTCCTGATCTTGTTGAAGTGGGTAAAAAACAGGCTACTAAATTTGGTGCTGAAATTGTAACTGACACCGTTGTGAATGTAGTGAAATCCGACGCTGGTGTTACAGTCGAAGCAGAAAATCAAAAATATGAAGGAAAACATGTAATCCTTGCTACTGGTATGCTTGTTGATGTTGCTGAAAAAGCTGGCATTAAGACTGTTCCAGGTACAGAGCCACGTGTTAAATCAATTATTGAGGTTGATAAAGCTGGTAAAACAAACCTTGATGGCGTTTGGGCTGCAGGTACTGTTGCCGGCGTTAGCATGCACACCATCATTACAGCTGGAGATGGCGCAAAAGTAGCGATTAACATCATCAGCGAATTAAACGGTGAACGCTACGTTGACCATGACATTCTTAAATAAGATTTTTTGTATAACAAAAGACGGGCCATCAGACCCGTCTTTTGTTATCTCATTTAAATTTCTTCCAATCTAACTTACTTTCATTGAAAAGATCTTCAAATGACTTATTTTTTTCACGTTGTTTCCGTTCGAGCCGCTTTTTCTCTTCCTCTATTTCTTGCTTTTTTATTGCTTCTATTTTTAATTCCTGTTGCTTTTCTTTTAATTTAGCAAAGACAGATTGATCCAAGTGATCTAGGACACTAATCTTATCTTCTTGCTGCGGTTTTTTATTATTTTTTTGGTTTTGCTGCTTCTTTTTTGCCATCATTATCACCTCTATGGCAAATTATAGCATGGATCTTTGCAATTATTCTACATTCTCAATGATTGTAGCAACACCTTGGCCTCCGCCGATACATAGTGTTGCCAAGCCATAGCGGTCGCCGCGACGTTTCAACTCATGGATTAATGAAACTAAAATTCTTGCTCCACTTGCCCCGATTGGGTGTCCTAAAGCAATGGCACCGCCATTTACATTTAGGATATCTTTATTAAATTGAAGCTCACGGTCTACAGCTAATGATTGAGCAGCAAATGCTTCATTTGCTTCAATTAAATTGATATCGCCTAATGCAAGGCCTGTTTTTTCTAGAACCTTTTTAACTGCTTGCACAGGGCCAATTCCCATGATGCTAGGATCTACGCCTGCACTTGCATTACCGCGGATGACAACAAGCGGCTTTAAGCCTAGACTTTCTGCTTTTTCACGGCTCATTAGTACTAATGCAGCTGCGCCATCATTAATACCCGATGCGTTTCCAGCTGTTACAGAGCCGTCTTTTTTAAATGCTGGGCGTAATTTAGCTAATTTTTCTGCTGTTGTACCTGCTTTTACATATTCATCCGTATCAAAAATGATTGGGTCGCCTTTACGTTGTGGAATTTCTACTGGTACAATTTCATCCTTGAACGTGCCCGCGGCAATCGCAGCTGTAGCTTTTTGTTGGCTTTGTGCTGAAAATTCATCTTGCTCTTCACGAGTGATTCCGTATTTTTCGCATAGGTTTTCAGCTGTCATTCCCATATGGTAATCATTGAACGCACACCATAAGCCATCATTGATCATGCTGTCAACGACCTTTTGATCACCCATACGAAATCCTTCACGGGCATTCTTTAACAAATACGGCGCTTGGCTCATATTTTCGAATCCGCCGGCTACAACGATTTCTGCATCGCCAACCATAATCGCTTGTGTTGCTAAATGGACAGCTTTTAATCCTGAACCACAAACTTTATTAATAGTCATTGCTGACGTTTCCTGCTCTAATTCAGCGAAAATAGCAGCTTGTCTTGCCGGATTTTGCCCTAAACCTGCTTGAAGAACATTTCCCATAATGACTTCATCAACTTGATTAGCTTGTACATCTGCACGCTTTAAAGCTTCCTTAATAACAATCGCTCCAAGCTTTGCTGCTGGTACATCCTTTAAACTACCGCTAAAGCTTCCAATTCCAGTTCTTACTGCACTTACGATTACTACATCTTTTAATGTCAATTTCATTTCCCCCTTGTCCTTATGTACATCACTATATATTCGCAACGACAAGGGGATTATCCTTTTTTTTTTGAAAAAAATTTTAGAATGATTGGAATATTTTAAATTTTATGCTTTATGGCCACCTACTAGCTTATTACGATGGCGCGCTGTACCCGCTTTTGTATAAGAAACCGCCCGCAAAATAGCATTGGGACCATGCTTCTTGCGAATCGCATCCATCACATATCCCAACTCATGCTCTTTTACTTTATTTTCTTCAAATAGACTCAGCTGAAGCACTTCATCCTCACAAATATTGGACAATGTAATGGAAATTTGCCGCACTATACGGTTTGTGAAATTTTCTTCAAACAGCTCTAAGCATGTGCGATAAAGGTCCATCGTTATATTGGTCGGTTCGAAGATCGTTTTTGAACGGTGAAAACCGCCACCACCTTCATCCTTGCTATAGCCTACCCCTAAACTAATCGTCCGGCCGCATTTTTTTGCATTTCTTGCCCGTCTCGCGACTTCTTCACACATTTCCAAAATCACATGTTTTACTTCCTTTGGATCATCATAATCGCGCAGTAGAATCTGCCCCTTCGCAAAGCTGATTTGCCCCTTTATAATCGGTGCTCCAAGCTCTGAAAAATCAATGCCGTGGGCATGATAATATAGTTGATTTCCCATAATGCCAAACTTTTTTTCAAGCAATGCTAATGGATAATGCGCAAGCTGCCCTACTGTCATAATCCCCATGCGGTTTAATGTGCGTTCCAAGCGCGAGCCGATGCCCCACATCTTACTCAAAGGGCTTACCTTCCAAAGCTTTGTTTGTACATCTTCATACGTCCACTCAGCAATCCCCTTAACTTTCGCTTCAAGGTCCAAACAAAGCTTTGCTAAAAGCATATTAGGGCCAATGCCAATGGCGCTGGGTATATTGAATTGCTGAAAAATGGCATCTTGAATCCTTGCAGCTGTTTCTTTTGCGTCTCCCCATAGCCGTTCCGTGCCGTCTATTTTTAAAAAGCTTTCATCAATGCTATATACATGAACACATTCTTTCGGTACAAACTGGCAGAAAAGCTTTACAATCTCCGTCGATGTTTTCAAAAAAGTTCCCATCTTCGCATTGACAATTTTAATACGGGGATCGTTTGGAATTTCAAATAACCGATTCCCTGTCTTAATCCCAAACTCCGACTTCATTTTGGGCGATGAAGCGAGGACAATGCTTCCCTCACGGTCAGTATCGCCAACGACTGCTAAATAGCATGTTAATGGATCTAAGCCAAGCTTTACGGCTGCACAACTTGCAAAAAAGCTTTTCATATCTATACATAAAATTTTATGATGCGGAACAGTTGAATAAGAAATCATCTTACACACCTCTAAACAAGAACTTGTGTTCTATATTAGATTATACAGAATGTACGTTCTTATTTCAATCAAAAAAAGTACCCATCCAATACAGAAGGGTGCTTTAGTATGATAATCGCCTCGCATAGATAAAGCGAGGCGATTTTTATTTTGCCTCACATAACAATTCCGCCGTCAACATGAAGAACGGTACCATTTACGTAACTTCCTTCATCAGAAGCTAAATACAAATAAGCATTGGCGATATCTTCTGCTTTTCCAAGCCGCTTTAACGGAATCTGCTGAATAATTTTCTGCATAACCTTTTCAGGTACTTGAGCTGTCATATTTGTATCACAAAAACCAGGTGCCACCGCATTCACATTGATGCCTTTTGGACCCAATTCCTTTGCCCATGTTTTTGTCATGCCAACTACACCAGCTTTTGCAGCAGCATAGTTTGTTTGCCCAAAATTGCCATACACACCGGATACAGAAGATGTATTGATAATTCTTCCTGCCCCATTTTCCAGCATTGTTGGCAGCACTGCCTTCGTACAATTAAACACACCGGTTAAATTTACGTTGATTACCCTTTGCCATGATTCTTCCGTCAATTTGGCTAAAAGTCCATCGTCTGTAATACCAGCATTATTAATAAGGATATCAATCTTGCCAAAGTGAGATAAAGTCGTTTGCACCATATTCCGTGCACTTTCCCCATTTGAAACGTCAACCTTTACAAAGATTGCTGTTCCTCCAGACCCGCGGACTTCCTCAAGCACTTTCAGACCTTGCTCCTCATTAAAATCAGCAATGACAACCTTTGCCCCTTCACCGGAAAAACGGAAAACGGTTTGTCTGCCAATGCCGTTAGCACCACCGGTTATAATCGCCACCTTACCTTCTAGTCTCACTTGCCTCTCCCCTTGCTTTAAGAATTATTTTTGAAAATCCTTTACATTACCATTATATTTAACACAGTTAAAAAATGTTTTTGTCTATACTTATCTGTATTGAAAATATATCTGTAAAATTCATATATCTGCAAACTTATTTAAAAAAAGATGACCACGATTGGCCACCCCTAAATGGTTGATTACTTCATATTAAACAATCTTCCTGTTAGCTTTTCAGCTACACTGGGAAATAAATTATAGAGAACACTTCCAGCATTCATCCAACGAGGCAGATTTAACTCCCGTTTTGGGTGCATCATCAGCTTCACGATTTGTTCCGCAACATAGTCAGATGTAAGCATAAACTTTTTAACATTTTTAACATAGTTCCCTGATTTATCAGCAATGGTAAAAAAGTTTGTTTCAATCGGGCCTGGATTTACAGCTGACACATGAATATTAGTATTTAAAAGCTCAAGCCTTAAACTGTTCGTAAAGCCAAGAACGGCATGCTTTGTAGCTGAATAACCGCTTGATTTAGGCGTCGCTAGTTTTCCCGCTTGAGAGGCAATGTTAATAATATGGCCGCTGTTTCGTTCAATCATATCTGGCAACACTTCTTTTGTACACGCGATCAATCCTAAAACATTGACTGCAAACATTTCCTTAATTTCAGCAAAGCTTGCTTCTTTCAACGTTTCAAACACACCAAAACCGGCATTATTCATTAAAATATCAATCTGTTCAATTTCTTCATATATAGTTTTAAAAACAGCTCTTACTTCTTCAAAATTACTAACATCAAGTTTATAATACAGGCATTTTACTCCAGTTTTTTGCTGAATAGCTTCAGTGATTTCCGCTAATTTTTCGGCAGAACGTGCCAATAATATCGGCCGCGCCCCTTCCGCTGCTGTTAGCATTGCCACTTTTTCACCTATACCGGAAGAAGCCCCAGTAATAATAATGTTTTTATTCACCAGTTGTTTTCCCATATATTATATTCTCCTATCAAACGGTAAGTTTATACATCTTCACTTATTTTTTACAATCTTACCATATTAACAAAAAAGGCGGAAATAAGCTATTGACTTCAATATTCATAACTTGCATAATATTTTAATAGCAGAAATATGAATCGGCGCTGACTAAATGGGATTGCAGTAGGAGAGAGGGATTTAAATGACTAAAAAACTTACCTATACATTTATAGGTGCAGGCTCGATGGCAGAGGCTATGGTGTCTGGAATGTTAAACAGCAAACTTTTTGATAAAAACCAGCTAATCATAACAAACCGTTCAAATACAGAAAGATTACAGTATTTTAAACAACAATATGGTGTCAATGGAACACATAACCAAGCGGAAGCATTAAAAAATGCAGATGTCATTATTTTAGCAATGAAACCGAAGGACGTAGCAGCGGCATTAGAAGGAATCAAGCCTTATATAACGGATCAGCAAATGCTTATCTCAGTGATTGCCGGTGTTTCTACAAGAAGTATGAAGGAATTATTGGAACTTACTATTCCAATCATTCGGGCGATGCCTAATACATCTGCGACAATTGGAAAATCAGCTACTGCCATTTCTCGAGGAAGTTATGCTAATGAGGGACATGAAGCAATTGCGAAAAAATTATTTTTAACAATCGGTACTGTCTCTATTGTAGCTGAAGAAGACCTTCATGCCGTCACTGGTCTTTCAGGAAGTGGTCCGGCCTATGTATATTATTTGGTCGAAGCAATGGAAAAGGCAGCCGTTGATTTAGGTTTGGCAAAAGATGTTAGCAAAGAGCTCATCCTGCAAACAATCATCGGAGCAGTGGAAATGCTGAAATCTTCACCAAAGCTCCCAGCAACACTTAGAAAAGAAGTAATGAGTCCTGGGGGAACAACGGAAGCTGGACTAAAGGTTTTAGAAGAGTACAAATACCAAGAAGCCATGATTCAATGTATTACACGAGCAACTACCCGTTCAAAAGAGCTAGGTGCGGAAATAGAAAGTATTATGATGAAGTAGGAACAACAAAAAACCTTAGCCATGTAAGGCTAAGGTTTTTTGTTGTTTATATTATAGGTAAGCATTTTCGTGTCTAGCTTTTAACCGATTCCAACGACGAGCGATTTCTTCCTCAAGACCACGATACAAATGAGCATTTTCTTCTTTTAATAAATGCTTTGTTTTACCCATGTATTTCAACCATTCAGAAAGCTCCACTTGTTTGTTTTTCTCTTCTGGATTATATGTGATTGTAGTCTCCCCATGTTCAACCTCATATAATGGGAAGAAGTTACAGTTTACAGCATTTTCAATAATAGTGTTACCATAGCGGTCTTCTGATTTCCAGTTCAATGGACAAGTAATTAAAATCTTACCGTAAGCCATACCTTCATGTTGGGCATACCATTGTGCTTTTGCAGCCTTTTTCACTAAATCTTGAGGGAATGCCTCTGTTCCTGTGAAAACATAAGGAATATTGGTAGCTGCCATAATTTGAGCAGTATCCTTATGGTGGAATGTTTTACCTTTTTGTGTTTTACCAACGTTTGTAGTACTTGTCATATGACCGAATGGTGTTGAATATGACATTTGGGAACCTGTATTCATATAGCCTTCATTATCATATTCTAAAATGATAAGCTTATGGTTGCGGTTAGCTGTACCAATCGCAGAACCCATACCGATGTCCATTCCACCGTCACCAGTAATCATTACAAATGTAACATCGTCCTCAAATTCGATTTCACCACGGCGTCTCATTTCATAGAACGCTTCTACTGTTCCTGATAATGTCGCAGGACCATTTTGGAATAAGTTGTGCATCATCGGCTGTTTATGTGAAGTATACGGATAGCCTGTTGTAGTAACATAACCACAGCCTGTTTGGAACAATGTAATAACGTCGCCTTCAATGCCCTTAAAGAATAGTTCAAGTCCTGGGAAAATACCGCAGCCAGGGCATGCACCATGACCAGAGCCAAGACGTTTAGGCTTCGTAGTTAAGGCACGTAATGGTGGAATTTTTACATTTAATTTATTTGTTTCAGGATCAGGTGTCACTTCGATTAAGCCAGTTCTGAAATCATCACCATGCATTGGTTTGATAACCGGCTTCATCTTGTCCTCTGGTTTTCCTGGAAGGATTGAAACACCAAAGTAGTCAAAAGGCTTTTCAGCATACCCTTTTTCCTTTGCATCAATCGCAAGCTCAAACATTTGTAGCGCTTCTTTAGTAAAGAAGTCAGTGCCACCAAGCCCAAATACGCGGCTAAGCACGATTGTCTTATTATCTTTATCGTCTTGAAGAGCAGATTTTATTTCATGTGTCATGTTTGCTCCATTACCACCATATGAATCAGCACGTTCACCAATTAATAAAGCTTTTACATTTTTAAGAGCTTTACGAATTTCTTCAGCTGGGAAAGGACGAATAATATTAGGGCTTATAACACCTGCTTTAATGCCTTTAGCACGAAGTTGATCAACCGCATCCTTTGCTGTTTCAGCTGCTGAATTAATTAGGAATAAAGCAACTTCCGCATCTTCCATTTGGTAAGTATCTAAAATATCATACTTACGTCCGGACAGTTCAGCATATTCTTCTGCTACTTGCTTATAGACATCATAAGCTTTGTAAAGCGCATCTGATTGTTGGTAATGGTTATTCATTAAATCATGTCCATCCATATGTGCACCAATTGTTACTGGATGACTTGGGTCAACAACAACAGGATACTCAGTTGGACGCTCACCAACGAATTGCTGCACAACCTTACGATCTTTAAAATAGCTTACTTTACGCTTTTGATGTGATGTAAAGAAACCATCATAAGCAACAATAACAGGTAGTCTTACATCAGAATGCTCTGCAATCTTGAGAGCCATAATATTCATATCGTATACTGCTTGTGGTGTACGAGCTGTTAGAATAACCCAGCCAATATTTAAGCCAAAGTATAAATCTGAGTGATCACCACGGATGTCTAATGGTCCGCTGATTGAACGTGTTACTAGATTCATAACCATTGGGAATCTAGTACCAGCTTGAACAGGAAGCTGTTCTAGCATGTACATAAATCCATTGGCACTAGTTGCATTGAATACACGAGCACCGGCTACAGCAGCACCATAACAGATACCAGCAGAACCATGCTCACCATCGGCAGCAACTAATTTAATATCATGCTCACCGCGTGCTTTCATTTGATCCAAGAATTGAGCAACTTCTGTTGATGGTGTAATTGGGAAGTAACCCATTAAATGATAGTTAATTTGTGCTGCAGCCATTGCAGCCATTTCATTACCAGATTCAAAAGTAATAGTTTGTTCTGCTTTATTATTAACATTTTTTAATTCTTTTTCGATCATTGCCATATTACATCACCCCTTCTAGTACTCTTGGAAACCGCTGTGCTACACGATGTTCATCCGCATAGCCAAGCATCTCACGCATATCAAGTAATGCTTCAGTTGGACAAGCCTCAACACATTTTAAGCAGCCTTTACAATATTGATAATCAATTCCTTTAAGGAACATTTGCTTACGACCACGCTTGTCTTCCTCTTCTTCCCATACAAAGCAGAAATCCGGACAAACTGTATCACATTGAGCACAGTTAATACATTTTTCAATTTTAAATTCTGGTAGGAAGCCTTGGCGGGATCCACTTAAATCTTTTAAGATACTATTTGCTTGCGTAGTGACAACACCGCCGATTTCCTGTGTTTCATAACCAAGCTTTGGTACAGGTACTTTAAATGACTTACCTTCTGCACCTTCTGGCACTTTGTATTCTTTAAACTGAACACTTTCGTAGCCCCGGTCAAAAGTGCGGATATTTGGTTCAACAAGATGTGGATATTTTTTTTCAAAAGTTTTGCGAATAACAGCTTTCATTGCTTCTGGGTCTAAGAAATCACAGATTCTAAAAAGTGCCCCTAACATTGCTGTATTTACTTTTGTTTTTTCTTCAACCGCAATGTTTAAAGCATCAACAATAGCTAATGTTCCATATTCAAGTTTTAAATCTTTTTTTACATCATCAAAATCACGAGTTGTATTTACAAGCACAATCCCATCAGCTTGTAAACCGCTTACAACATCAATCGTTTTATATAGCGCTTCATGGAACACACCAACAATATGCGGCTCCATAATCGGGCTGTGATCACGAATTTCTGTGCTTGCATCACAATAACGGATAAAACTTTTTACAGGTGAACCTTTCTTCTCAGATCCGTAGGAAGAAAAGTTTGAACCATTTAATCCTAATCCTAGGACACCTGCTTCCGCTAACATTTTCCCAGCTAAGTTTGCACCTAAACCACCAATAGATTCGAGTCTAATTTCAAAGAAGCCTAATTCATTCTTCTTAGGTAATATTGACATTTCTATTCCCCCCTCAAGAAAAATCATGAAATAAATAATTACTAAATTGATTATATGATTTATTATACATGATATCTGTGAAAAATGTTATATATTTTTTAAAAAAATTTATGGTACACATTATTTATATACCGCAAATACCTTAATATGACAGTGTTTCTTGTGTTTTTTAAATTGTATTACAGACAGCTCATTGTATTATAACAGATTTAAATGATTGTTTAATTCTAGCGATTCAACTTACATTTTTAATAGAAATGTATTTTTTTACAATAACTAAAATTACAAATAACGCTAAAATAATTTGAAGAAAGTTACAATTTCTTAAATTTGATTTGTTTTCCTAAGATTATTTTTCTACTGTTTCACCCGTGTGCTAATTTTATATAAATCATATAATATTTTGCTCGTAAAAAATAGACAGGTATTTGTACCTGTCCTTCCATCTTTTATTATATCCAGCCCCGGTCATATTGTTTAGGCGCTTCTATTTGTTCATTTAATTCTTTTGCTGCAGCATAAACCCAATATGGATTTCTTAATAGTTCTCTCCCAATAATCACTACATCCGCCCGACCGCTTTTAAGGATTTCCTCTGCATGAAGGCTTGAAGTGATTAAACCAACAGCTCCTGTATTAATACCAGCATTGTTTTTGATTTTATCAGCGTATTGTACTTGATAACCGGGAAAAATATCAATGGTCGCCGCTGGGATTAAACCGCCTGTGCTGCAATCTATCAAATCAACGCCTTGCTTTTTCATTTCCTTGGCATATTCTATATAATTTTCAACCGTTAATCCATCAGGATGATAATCGGTTGCAGAGATCCGAACAAAAAGCGGACCGTCCCATTCATCTTTTACAGCTTCTATGACTTCTCTTAAAAGGCGATAGCGATTTTCTGCTGAAACCCCATACTCGTCACTTCTCTTATTCGTAACCGGAGAAAGAAATTGGTTAATTAGATAACCATGGGCACCGTGGATTTCAATCACATCAAATCCAGCTTGTTTTGCACGACGTGCGCCGGCTTGAAAAGCCTTTATCGTTTCTTCTATATCGGCCTTCGTCATTTCCTTTGGTGTTTTCATTTTTTCACTAAAGGGAATCGCTGAAGGTGCTACGATTTCGCCATCAAGGGTAGCTTTTCTTCCCGCATGGGCCAATTGAATTCCAACCTTGGCACCGTGTTCATGACAACGGTTAACAATCGTCTTAAGGCCATCTATATGATCATCATCCCAGATTCCCAAATCATGGTTGGATATCCTACCTTGAGGTGTCACGGCCGTTGCTTCAATGATGATGAGTCCCACTTGTCCTACCGCCCGGCTTGTATAATGAGTGATATGCCAATTTTGTACTTTTCCATCCTCTTGATCAGAAGAATACATGCACATCGGTGACATAACGACGCGATTTTTAAATGTTGTATTTTTAATAATAAATGGTGAAAAAAGTGCGGTTGCCATAGTCGTTTTCCCCTTTCTATCTTCGATTAACTTGATATTTAAAAAAGTCAGCAGCGATTGCTACATTTGGAAACTCAAGTTTCGCATCTTGTAATAGTTGGTTTATCTCTTCACCTTGATAGCGTGAACTAATATGAGATAAAATTAACATCTTTGCACTTGCTGCTTTGGCTACTTGGGTTGCTTGAACATTTGTTGAATGAAAATATTCATAAGCAATTGTCCCATCTTCTTTTCCAAATGTTGCTTCATGGACGAGTAAATCCACATCTTGGGCTAATTCAATCGCTTTTGGGGTGTAGCGTGTGTCACCTAAAATGGCAAGTTTCCGACCAGGTTTATCCTGGCCTACAAAGTCAGTTCCATATATTTTTGTTCCATCCTTCAAAGAAACCACTTCACCAGCCTTAATCTTTTGATAAATCGGTCCCGGTGAAATCCCCAATTCTTTTAACTTATCTACTTGAAGGGCACCTTTTACATCTTTCTCGATGACCCTATAGCCATAGCTTGGAATGCCGTGCTCAAGTCTACCGGCTTCGACGATGAACTGATCGTCTTCAAAAATCATGCCTTCTTCTATCTCTACGATTTCTAGTGGATATTTTAAATGCGTGGTGCTTACTCTTAATGATACTTCCACGTATTCCTTAATTCCTATCGGACCATAAACAGTGAGAAGTGTACTTCCGTCTTGAAAGGAGCGGCTCCCTAAAAGCCCTGGCAAACCAAAAATATGATCACCATGGAGGTGGGTAATAAATATTTTTTCAATTTTGCGCGGCTTAATCGATGTATGTAATATCTGATGCTGTGTGGCTTCCCCACAATCGAATAGCCAGGTTGTTCCTCTTTCTTGGGAGAGGTCAAGCGCTAGCGCTGATACATTCCGCTCCTTTGCCGGAACACCTGCACCCGTTCCTAGAAATGTCAACTCCAAGTTAATCCCCCCACTTAAAATCATCTAAAAAGTCCTTTTGGAAGCTTGTCGTCGGAACACTCTTCTCATGGGTCTTTTCGATTCCTTTAGCAATAATATTATCGCCATACTTTTCCTTTAACTTCTCCATTGTTTTAATCAAAGGCTCATCCTTTGCTTCCTGTTCGAACGTGAACAAGTTAAGCTGCTTTGTGGAATCATGTTTTTCCTCAAGGTCCTGTGCTGTAACCCCTAATAAACGAATAGGCTCTTCATTCCAATGCTTTTTAAATAAATACCATGCGGATTGAAAAATATCTTCTTTCGTAAAAATTGCATTTTTCAGCAGCCGGCTCCTTGTGATTGTCTCACGGTTATAGTAGCGAATCGTAATTTGGATATTCCAAGAAACCACAGCTTTCCTTTGCATTCTTCTTTCCACAGAGGCAGCTAAGCGCTCAAAAACCATTTTAATTTCTTCCACATCCGTGGTATCATTGCTCAAAGTCGTAGAATTGCCAATACTTTTAAATAGAGAGGTGGCGTCCGGATCAACCGGACGCTGATCTTCACCGTTTGCTCTTTCTTTTAAACGAAGCCCATTAATGCCTAACAGCTGTTTTAGCCCATATTCATTTGCTTTTGCTAGGTCCCCGATTGTCGTGATCCCAATCTTATTTAATTTCTCGGCTGTCCGTTTACCAATGCCATGCATATTTTCTACTTTTAACGGCCAAAGCTTCGCCGCAACATCCCGTTTCCGTAAAATCGTAATCCCCATCGGCTTTTTCATATCAGAAGCTGTCTTCGCTAAAAATTTATTTGGGGCAATCCCGATGCTCGACGGCAAATCCAACTCTGTATAAATTTGCTGTTGGATTTTTTGAGCGATTTCCAGAGGTGACCCTAAACTACTGCATCCCGTTATGTCCAAGTACCCTTCATCAATGGAAACTGGCTGTACTAATGAAGTATATTGGGCTAATATTTGGAACATCGCTAATGATGCTTTGCGGTATTTTTCAAAATCTGGCGGCAATACGATTAGTTCTGGGCACAGTCTTTTCGCTTCCCAAAGCGGCATCGTCGTTTTCACGCCTTTTGCTCTTGCTTCATAGCTGCAGGTCACGATGATGCCCCGCCTTTCTTTTGGATTACCCGCTATTGCTAACGGCTTCCCCTTTAAAGAAGGATTGTAGGACATCTCTACCGATGCATAAAAGCTGTTCATATCAACATGGAGAATGACCCGGCCATTTTTCGGGTAAAAATGTTGCATGATCTGTCACTTCCAAATGACGTTATTGATTGGCTACTTCTTGAATAATTGCAACGACAAGCTCAGCTGTTTTTACTAATTCACCGATGCGCATTTTTTCATTTGTTGTATGAATGTCCTCATAGCCAACAGCTAAATTGACCGTTGGAATACCATGGCCGACGAAGACGTTCGCATCACTGCCGCCGCCTGAATGCTCCAGCTTTGGTGTCCGGCCGATTTTCGTGATTGCTCTTTTGGCTAACTCAACGACATGGTCGCCGTCACCGTATTTAAAGCCAGGATACATGACTTCAACCTCTACATTCGCTTCGCCGCCCATTTCTTTGGCAGTGGATGCAAACGCTTCTTTCATTTTCGCCACTTGGGCATGCATTTTATCATCAATTAATGAACGGGCCTCAGATAAGATTTCAACATAATCGCAAACAATATTTGTTTGGCTGCCACCTTCAAAGCGGCCAATATTTGCAGTTGTATCCTCATCAATCCTTCCCAGTGGCATCTTTGCAATCGCTTTAGCAGCAATTGTGATGGCAGATACTCCTTTTTCCGGAGCAACGCCAGCATGAGCCGTTTTTCCTTTAATCACTGTTTTTATCTTTGCCTGTGTTGGTGCGGCCACGACAATATTGCCGACATCACCGTCACTATCAAGAGCATAACCAAATTTTGCAGTCATTAAAGCCCGGTCCAACGCCTTTGCTCCAACTAAACCGGATTCTTCACCAACAGTAATGACAAATTCAATCTTGCCATGTTCAACATTTTGTTCTTTTAAAACTTTAATAGCTTCCAACATAGCAGCTAATCCAGCTTTGTCATCTGCACCTAGAATTGTCGTTCCATCCGTTACAATTCGATCTCCATTAATAGACGGTTTAACGCCCTTACCGGGCACAACGGTGTCCATATGTGAGGTAAAGTAAATTGTATCAACATCCTTTGTTCCTTCAAGGGTGCATACTAGATTGCCAGCTCCATGCCCTGTCTTAGCTGTCGTATCATCCTGAACTACTTTTAAACCTAACTGTTCAAATTTTTGAATTAACACTTTCGCAATCTCTGCTTCATGTTTTGTTTCAGAGTCTACTTGAACGAGCTCCATAAATTCTTGGACTAATCGGTCTTGATTTATCATGATGGACTCCTCCTACTGTTAACTGTTAACTTTTACCTTAATATTATATAGCTAATGTTTCTGATTACCAAATTAAAAGCAATATGCAGTAAATTAGTTTCAAAATTACAATATGAAGAGTACAATTTTATTTAAAGCTAGATAAATTAATTTATTAAAAAGGAACCTAAAAATGCAAACAAAGAGTTTAGAAACAAAGAAACCACTCTTATCTTTCGAATTTAGAAATTCAACAGGGGAAATTCACCCGCGCACATTTAGCAATCCAGAACAAGTTATAGTTGCTAACACTATGGAGGAGGTGTTACCTTGCTTTCAAATCATTCAGAATGCTGTTCAAGATGGCTATTATGCTGCTGGTTTTCTATCCTACGAAAGTGCAGCCGCATTTAATAAGGCTATTCGCTTCAAGCAAGGAAATTTGATGCCATTATTATGGTTTGGACTATTTTCAGAACCAGAATACCATTCACTAAGCAGCAAAGGTACATATCATGTCACGGATTGGCAGACTTCTATAACTATGGATGAATACAAGACTGCGATATCGACCATTAAACAATATATTCAAAATGGGGATACATATCAGGTAAATTATACGATTCGCCTTCATTCACAATTTCAAGGTGATGATATTGCTTTTTTTGAAAAATTAAAAAGAGCACAGGCATCTAATTATTGTGCTTATATTAATACCGGAGAGCATAGTATTTTATCTGCATCGCCTGAACTATTTTTTCACTTAAAAGACAATATCATCACCACACGACCAATGAAAGGGACTGCCAAACGAGGATATTCTTTTGCGGAAGATGAAGCAATCGTAGATTGGCTTTATCACTCTGAAAAAACGGTGTGTTATGGACACCTCCTGTAAGTAGCGGTTTGTTAGCAGGTACATTTAGGGAAACATTAATCAAAAAAGGAAAAGTTCACGAAAAAATAGTAAAAATAGCTGACTTGAAAAAGTGCAGTAAAGTGTGGTTCATCAACAGTGTTCGAAAATGGCTTGAGGTTCAAATCATGTAGTGCAATTTAAAAAGGGGCAGCCAATGGCCGTAAAATCGGCTCATTGGACAGCCCCGTTTTCATAAGTAATTTTACAACGGAATATTTCCGTGTTTCTTATTCGGTCTTGTATCCTTTTTATTGCGCAGCATTTCAAGCGATTGAATAAGCTTAATTCTTGTTTCGCGAGGGTCGATAACATCATCAACCATTCCACGTGATGCGGCAACATATGGGTTGGCAAACTTATCGCGATATTCATCGATTTTTTCCTGACGTTTTGCTTCAGGATCTTCACTACCGTTTATTTCACGGGCAAAAATAATGTTCGCAGCACCTTGTGGTCCCATTACTGCAATTTCTGCATTTGGCCATGCCAATACAATATCAGCGCCGATTGATTTACTGTTTAATGCCACATAAGCCCCACCATATGCTTTACGTAAGATGACCGTTAGCTTCGGAACTGTAGCTTCTGAGTAAGCAAAAAGGATTTTGGCACCATGGCGAATAATCCCGCCATGCTCTTGCTTAATGCCTGGGAAGAAGCCTGTCACATCTTCAAACGTAATGATTGGGATATTGTAACAATCACAGAAACGAATGAAACGTGATGCTTTATCTGATGAATCAATATCAAGTCCACCAGCCATAACCTTCGGCTGATTACATACTAATCCAACCACTTCACCTTTAATTCTAGCAAGACCAATGACAACATTCTTGGCAAAGTCCGCTTGAATTTCCATAAATGAATCCTTGTCCACAACTTGATTCACAACAATCCTTACATCATACGGACGAACCGCATTAAACGGGATGGCTTCCGTTAAGTCTGGACGATAATCGTCCTCATCATCATTGTATTCAGCCACCGGCGGTTTCTCGGCATTGTTTTGTGGTAAATAGCTTAGCAAGCGGCGCACATCGTTTAACACTTGCTCTTCACTATCCGCATGGAAATGAGCATTACCGCTGATTGTATTATGGACCTTTGCTCCACCAAGGTCTTCGGCTGAAATTTTCTCTCCTGTTACTGTTTCGATAACCTTTGGTCCAGTTATAAACATTTGGCTTGTTTTATTAACCATGAAGACAAAGTCTGTAATCGCTGGCGAATAAACAGCCCCACCAGCACATGGTCCCATGATAACAGAAATTTGTGGAACAACACCGGAATAAATAGAATTCCGATAAAAGATGTGTCCATAACCATCCAGCGACAGAACACCCTCTTGAATTCTTGCACCACCGGAATCATTTAAACCGATTACAGGAGCGCCAGTTTGGGCTGCAAGATCCATAATTTTAGATATTTTTAAAGCATGCATTTCACCTAATGCACCGCCAAACACGGTAAAATCTTGTGAAAAGACGAATACAAGACGGCCGTTCACTTTTCCGTATCCTGTAACGACACCTTCACCAGGTCCTTTTTGGTCAGCCATGCCAAAATCAACACAACGATGATCAATAAATGGATCTGTTTCAACAAATGTTCCTTTATCTAATAATAAGTCAATGCGCTCTCTCGCAGTTAATTTCCCTTTTTCATGTTGTTTTTCGATACGAGCATCCCCACCGCCTAGCTCAACTTCACGGCGTCGGTCATAGAGCTCATTAATTTTCTCATAAATATCCACGACTACTTTTCCCCCTTCTCAGGCTTTTCACATAATTCATATAGTACGCCTCCAGTAGACTTTGGATGCATGAAGGCAATTTGCGCCCCACCAGCGCCGGTTTTTGGCTCTTCATTAATCATGCGCAAACCGTTAGCTTTTATATCTTTAATTCTTTCATTTATATCATCTACACCTAATGCTATATGATGAATGCCTTCTCCCTTTTTCTCAATAAATTTTGCGATTGGGCTTTCACTATTTAAAGGCTCTAATAATTCAATTTTTGATTCGCCAACCTTTAAAAATGCTACTTTTACCCCTTCAGATACAACTTCTTCAATCCCCATTAACTTTAATTTGAGATTTTCAGTATAGAGCGGTAATGATGCTTCCAGTGATTTTACTGCAATCCCAATATGGTCTATTTTTTTAGCCACTTCTCTTTCTCCTCCTTATAAAACAACGCCCATTGGACTACCTTAATAATTTCGACCTTTATCCCCTAAATCCCTTCTAGTCATACTAAAAATTTGCAATTTTTTATCTTCTTCGACAAGTTCTTTCCCCTTGTCCCCATCCTTAAGAAAATAGTAAAATTAAATAAATATGTTAATTGGGGGTATACACTGTATGAATCGCAAATTAATGAAAATAATGGTTTATTTAATGCTGTCAACCTTGCTACTGACCACACTTCTCACAGGAATTAGCTTTCTATTTTAGTATTTTTATTTTTTATGGAAAAACGCCTTTGGATTTACGCCCATAAGTATGGAGCCATGCATCAAATCTGGCGGGTACCTCCAAAGGCGAATGCGGTATAAGTTTATTATTTACTGTATAAAGTATTTCAAGCTATTGGGAATATCTTGTTGAATTGCTCCATATTTCTGGCCAAGTCTAACAAACGATTGGTCTGATGAAACAATGAGAATTTGTGTCCCGATTGGGACTTCGGAGAAAATCTCCTCCACTTCTTCGTTATACATCCGCACACATCCTTGAGTGATATACCTTCCAATGGAACCTCGATTATTATTGCCATGGACGCCATAGATTCGCCCGTCCGTATTCTCTGCATCGAAGCCAATCCATCGCGTACCAAGTGGATTTTCCTTTGCACCGCCGGGAATATTTTTCTTTCGATAGTATGGATTAATCGCTTTTACGGTAATTGTAAATTTACCAACAGGTGTAAGGGTCTCCTCTTTTCCGGTTGCGATGGCATAAATCTTTTGCACTTTCCCCTCGTTAATAAAAGCTAATTGATTTGTTTTTTTATTAACGATTAGAAACGGGTCGCCGACGATTGGATTTTGTCCAATTGGCCATAGCGGTGATAGCAGAAGTATTGAGAGCATTAATTTTGCCAGCATTCCACTCATCCTCACGAGCTTTTTGGGATAGTGTTTCCATCAGGGCAATTTTCATACATCACTTTCCCGATAGTATCTTTTAATGTTCAAGTAATTTTCAAGCTCCCATAAAAAATTCAGCAGTGAGGCACGAATTTCAAACTCCTCGCGTGTTTGTGGTAGGGGCATATCTTTAAACGTTCGATGCAAGTCTTCTAATTTTGTTAAAAAGATGATTGCCGTATTTCCAGAGTGGACATTATCTGCGATATCGTCAATTAAATCAGCAATCATTTGCGAATGCAGCATTGAAATTTTTAAAGACGTGACGAGTGCAAGCATTCTCTCAATCACTTCAAATTGTTTTTCTCTCATTTTAAAATATTTGTAGAAATCATCATCAAATCCTAAAAGCCGATTATCCCTATGCTGCATAGCCAACTTCATCGCTTTTTGAATGAGATCATAAGAACCTGTAATTTCCTTTCCATCCCATAGATGGTCCCCTTCTTTTAAATAGATTGAAATTTCGTTTAGAATTTTTTTATAGAGCGCTTCAAGCTCCTTTTGAAGCTCTAGCAATTTATTCTCAGCACTCGGCATATATAAATTCATAAACAAGGCAACACCAATGCCGATGACAATAATGGAAATTCCATTGACAATACTAGCTATTGACATTTCTTTTAAATTATAAAATTGCAAAATAATAACCGAGCTTGTAACAATCCCTTCGTGAATTTTCAAGCGCACAGTAACCGGTATAAATAATAATAAAATGAGTCCAATTACAATTGGGTGGTAACCGAGACCTTCAAAAAATAGATACGAAAACAGAATTCCAATCAAAGAAGCAGCAAATCTTGCCCATGCTGTTTTGACTGATTTCTTTTTTGTTACTTGAATACATAATATTGTTAAAATCCCTGCAGAAGTATAATGGTCTAAGCCAACAGATTTGGCTATACTGATTGCCAGCACCGTTCCAATTGCCGTTTTTAAAGTTCTTGTCCCTATTTTAAACATATGACTCCCCTTTAATTTGTCAATATATACCTTATTATAATCTATAATCTTGCTTGTTTAAAAAATAAAAAAGAGATGATTTTATTCATCTCTTCAATCACTTTATAATATTTTCGCTAAAAACTCTTTTGCTCGTTCCGATTTTGGATTAGCAAAAAACTCTTCTGGTGGTGCGTCCTCAACAAGTTGGCCATTATCCAAAAATAAAACACGGTCAGCAACTTCTCGGGCAAAACCCATTTCATGGGTAACAATCGCCATCGTCATCCCGGTATGGGCCATTGATTTCATTACATCGAGTACTTCTTTCACCATCTCCGGGTCAAGAGCGGATGTTGGTTCATCAAATAACATCGCTTCTGGTTCCATCGCCAGCGCCCTTGCAATTGCAACACGCTGCTTTTGACCACCTGACAAGCGGTTTGGATATTCATTCGCCTTACTTAACAGTCCCACTCGATCCAATAGTTCCCGTGCTTTCTTTTCCGCATCCTCCTTTGACAACCCTTTCACTTTCATCGGTGCATACGTTAAATTTTCAAGTACGGTCATATGGGGAAATAGATGAAAATGCTGAAAAACCATCCCAATTCTTTCTCTTACCTTCATAATATTGGTTTTTGGATTCGTAATTTCATCATTATCAATCCATACTTTTCCTTCTGTTGGCTCTTCTAATTTGTTTAAACATCTTAGAAAAGTTGACTTGCCGGAACCGGATGGACCAATAATAGCCACGACGGCCCCATCATCAATCGTAGTAGTAATACCTTTTAGCACTTCTAATTTTCCAAATGATTTATGCAAATTTTCTACTTTAATCACTGCGTTTCATTCTCCTCTCCAAGCGTTTTCCTAGAAGAGTTAATCCCATAACCATCACATAATAGATAAGTCCAGCAATAAGCATTGGCGGTAAAAATGAATAGTGGTCGCCGCCAACAATATAAGAGCGCCGCATAATATCTGTTACGCCAATTACGGAGACAAGGGCGGACTCTTTTGTTAAAGAGATAAATTCATTCATTAATGCAGGAAGTATATTTTTCATTGCTTGTGGTAAAATGATATCTTTCATCATTTGCCCATATGGGATCCCTAGTGCCATTGAAGCTTCCCGTTGCCCTTTATCAATCGCTTCAATTCCTGCACGGATAATTTCAGAAACATAAGCACCCGAATTTAATCCAAATGCTAAGACAGCCGCCAAAAAAGCTGGTATTTCATAGTTCACTAATTGTGGTAATCCATAATAAATAATAAATAATTGTAAAATTAATGGTGTACCACGAAAAACCGAGGTATAGGCATCTCCAATCCATTGGAGCGCACCAATTCTTGAAATTTTTAATAAACTTAAGATAATGCCTAGAAAAAAACCTAACAATACCGATACAACGACAATTTCTAATGTAACCCCGATCCCTTTAAAAATATAAGGGACAGAAGGCATAATCGGTCCAAAATCCAACAATCGCCACCTCTTTCCTTACTTTATTAATCACAGGAAAAGCGGCAAAACATAGTGATTCGCCGCTTATTTTCTCATATTATTGCTCTCCGCCAAACCATTTATTAATTAATTGATCTAACTCACCGCTTGCTTTCATTTCGCCGATTACTTTATTAAACTGGGCTACAAGCTCGTCACTTCCTTTTGGAAATGCAGCTGCAAAACCATTTTCTTCATCGCTCTTAAGTGCAAATCCTGCTAAATCTTTATTTTTATCTAAATAGCCTTTACCAACCACATCTTCAACAATGACGGCATCAAAACGGCCTGCTTTAACTTCTTGAATAATTTCTGGTACTCGGTTTCTACTTTCAATCTTAATGTCAATTGTCTTCTTAATTTCATTTGCTTTTTCTTCTTGAATTGACCCTGTTTGCGTACCGACTGTTTTTCCTGCTAATTCATCAACGGCTTTGAAACCTTTATCTTTTTTAAAAATAACCATGTTGTCGGCTGCATAATAAATATCAGAAAAATCTACGCTCTGTCTACGTTCATCTGTAGCAGACATACCAGATAGTACGAAATCCACTCTTTTAGATTTTAGCGCTTCAATTAAACCGGCAAAATCCATATCTTGAATTTTTAATTCATAGCCCAGTTTGTCAGTGATAGCTTTGGCCAAATCGGCATCAAAGCCCACAATGTCTTCTCCCTTAGCCGTATCTACAAATTCGAATGGCGGATAATCAGCAGATGTGCCCATTGTTAACACCTTTTTTGCTTGTCCATTTCCATTATCAGTACCTGCAGTTTGCTTATTATCATTACCACCTTGTCCACAGGCAGCTAAAAGTCCAATTAATAGGGTTAACGTTAAAAAATAGCCTACAAATTTTTTCAAAATAACTCCTCCTTTTATTATATTGTGTATTCTTGTTGTAGTAGAATTAATAAATATTAAGTAGCATTAATATTTATGCGTTAAGTTGAATTTTATCATGTTTCGGCAAGTAATCAATAGGTTTGAAAATAGATTAAATATAAAAATATTTCAGATTAATTATAAAAAGGAGACCAATTAGGCCCCCCTTTTTATATGATTAGATCTCTTCACAATGCTTTTCGAAAATTCCTTGTAGCTTTTGTACAACCTCAAATGGTTCTGAACCTTCAATATCGTGGCGTTCAAGCATTGCCACACATTTTCCATCCTTCATTAAAGCGAATGAAGGGGAGGAAGGTGGATATCCTTCAAAATACTCACGTGCTTTTTCGGTTGCCTCACGGTCTTGACCAGCAAAAACTGTAACCATCTGGTCAGGCACCTTATCATAATGGATTGCATGAGCAGCAGCTGGACGTGCTAAGCCACCTGCACATCCACAAACAGAATTGATTAAAACCAATGTGGTTCCAGACTTTTTGAACGCATCTTCTACTTCTTCAGGAGTCTTTGCTTCCTGAAAGCCAGCAGCTACTGCTTCCTTTCTGGCATTATCAACAATATCGTTCATAAACATATTATAATCCATACTCATCTATTTCACTCCTACCTTTATCCAATAATATAGAATAATAGTAACAATTTAAGGTAACAGAAGCAAATGTAATACACTAAAAACAGTAAGAATTTTAGTTTTTCTAGAATTTATGTTTAATTTTTTAAAGTCTGGGAACTATAATAATAAATCTAGGCCCCATACCCCTAGACTCCCTAGATTTTGAAGGTGAGTTACCCCCATCACTCACCTTCTATTCAATTCAAAGTAAACTTGCTGTCTAAATATTCTCCAAGTTGATTATTGCTCCTTAAAGTGATTGGACAATCCATTAGTATTGTATATCGCAAGCATCTAAGCGGACACGAATAAACATCTGGGTATTTCAGGGAAGTAAGACTATATTCGTGTTTATCCGCTTAGAGGCTTAAAATCCTATCTAAGCATTGGTTACTATCGTTGTCCAATCAAACCCAGTCACAATAATCAGCTTGGAGAATATGATAGTAAAATTAAAGAGCAGGCGAGTGCTTGGTAGCATACAACCTGCTCTTTCACTTTAAAGTCTATTCCGTTTCTTTCTCGTATTGCTCAAATAAAAATTTAACAGCTTGGGTTACCGGTTGTTGACCTGTAACAACTTCTTTTTCAATATTCGGCAACACTTTTTTCACTTCAGGATGGTTAAAGAATTTCTGTTCTAGCTGATCTTTGATCATCGCGTAAATCCAATCCCTTACTTGGGACTGGCGCCTTTTTTCAATAACACCCGATGCCTTGATATTTGCTTCGAACTTTTTCATTTCCTCCCAAACCACATCGATACCCTTGCCGTAATAACCTGAACAAGTATAGGCTTTCGTTTCCCAGCCTTCTGTTGCTGGGCGCAAATAGTGCAAAATTTGATTGTACTCTTTTTGGGCAATCAATGCTCTTTGCTCATTATCACCATCCGCTTTATTGACAATGATAATATCAGCAAGCTCCATTACGCCCTTTTTCATTCCCTGCAACTCATCACCAGCACCGGTAAGAACGATTAATGCAAACATATCGACCATGGAACGGACAACGACTTCACTTTGACCGACACCAATTGTTTCAATCAGGATAACGTCATAACCTGCTGCTTCACATAAAAGCATCGTTTCCCTTGTTTTTCTGTTTACACCGCCAAGTGTGCCTCCGGATGGTGATGGACGAATAAAAGCATTTTTTTCGCGGGATAGCTTCTCCATTCGTGTTTTATCACCAAGAACACTTCCACCGGTCACACTGCTTGAAGGGTCGACAGCTAAAACAGCTACACGCAAGCCTAGGTCACAAAGATAGCAGCCCAGTGCTTCTATCAATGTACTTTTACCTGCACCTGGAACACCTGTTATGCCAATTCGCAGTGCCTTGCCTGTATATGGAAGAACGCGGTTAAGAATTTGCTGTGCCTTTTCAATATGCTTATAGGCATTGCTTTCTACCAGCGTAATCGCCCGAGCAAGAATGGGACGGTCATTATTTAAAATACCATTTACAACTTCATCAAGTGACAGACCTCTTTTAACTGGTGTTAATGGTGCCTCAGGTTTCCTTTCACCGTTGTCAAAGCCGTCATGACTGCCTTCAACGCCCTTCATTACTTTCGTAGTAAAGCCTTTTGACGCATTTTCAGGCACCCATTCTGGTCTGCTTTCTTTATCCGTCATAAATTAGAACACATCCTCAGTCTCATTGATACGGCGGTTTATTTCTTCCATTACCTTTTGTGCAGATACAGGAATTACAGTACCCGGACCAAATATAGCTGTAGCCCCATTCTCTTTCAAATAATCATAATCTTGGGCAGGAATAACACCGCCGCAAACGACAATAATATCCTCACGACCTAATTTTTTCAATTCAGCGATTAGCTGCGGTAACAATGTCTTATGACCAGCTGCAAGTGAACTCATACCGATGACGTGGACATCATTTTCAACTGCTTGTTGTGCCGTTTCTTCCGGTGTTTGGAAAAGCGGACCGACATCTACATCAAAGCCTAAATCGGCGAAGGCAGTAGCAACAACTTTCGCTCCGCGGTCATGGCCATCTTGTCCCATTTTTGCAACCATAATACGTGGACGGCGGCCTTCTCTTTCTGCGAATTCATCTGTCATTTGTTTTACTTTATTAATAGCATCTTCATCACTGTACTCAGTAGAATAAACACCACTGATTGAACGAATGACAGCTTTATGACGGCCAGATACTTTTTCGATTGCATCAGAGATTTCTCCTAATGAAGCACGAGCACGAGCAGCATCTACAGATAAAGCAAGTAAGTTGCCTTCGCCAGTTTCTGCTGCTTTTGTGATGGCAAGAAGCGCCTCTTGTACTTTTCTTTCATCACGATTTTCACGAAGCTGCTTCAATCTTTCAAGCTGCTGTTCACGAACAGCTGTGTTATCAACTTCCAAAATATCAATTGGCTCTTCTTTATCAAGGCGGTATTTATTGACACCAATAATAGATTCAACACCGGAATCAATGCGAGCTTGACGGCGTGCTGCTGCTTCTTCAATTCTCATTTTTGGTAGTCCTGTTTCAATTGCTTTTGCCATTCCGCCAAGTTTTTCAACTTCCTCAATATGAGCCCAAGCACGTTCAACTAATTTACCAGTTAAATACTCAACGTAGTAAGAGCCTGCCCATGGGTCAATAACATTACAAATGCCTGTTTCATCCTGCAAGTAAAGCTGCGTGTTACGAGCAATCCGTGCAGAGAAATCAGTTGGCAATGCAATTGCTTCATCTAGAGCATTCGTATGCAAGGATTGTGTATGACCTAGTGCTGCAGCCATTGCTTCAATACATGTGCGCGTAACATTATTAAATGGGTCTTGCTCTGTTAAACTCCAGCCAGATGTTTGCGAATGGGTACGAAGGGCCAAAGCTTTTGAATTTTTCGGATTAAACTGTTTCATTAATTTTGCCCAAATTAAACGGCCAGCACGCATTTTAGCAACTTCCATAAAGTAGTTCATACCAATTGCCCAGAAGAATGATAAACGCGGTGCAAATTTATCAATATCAATTCCTGCTTTTAATCCTGTACGTACATATTCAAGCCCATCAGCTATTGTGTAGGCAAGTTCGATGTCAGCAGGTGCTCCAGCTTCTTGCATATGGTAGCCAGATATACTGATCGAATTAAACTTAGGCATATACTGGGATGTATATTCAAAAATATCAGCAATAATCTTCATAGACATTTCGGGTGGGTAAATATAAGTATTCCGCACCATATATTCTTTTAAGATATCATTTTGAATCGTTCCCGATAGTAGTTCTGGTTTAACCCCTTGTTCTTCAGCCGTAACGATATAAAAAGCCATGATAGGTAATACGGCACCATTCATCGTCATTGAAACTGACATTTGATCAAGCGGAATCCCATCAAATAAGATTTTCATATCTAAAATTGAGTCGATGGCAACGCCCGCTTTTCCAACATCCCCAACTACGCGTGGATGGTCAGAATCATAGCCGCGGTGTGTTGCTAAGTCAAAAGCAACAGAAAGTCCTTTTTGTCCTGCAGCTAAGTTGCGGCGGTAAAAGGCATTACTTTCTTCTGCAGTTGAAAATCCGGCATATTGGCGCACTGTCCAAGGACGAGCAACATACATTGTTGGATATGGTCCTCTTAAATATGGAGCTATACCAGGCATGTAATTCATATATTCATTGTCTTTAATGTCTTCCTTAGAATACATCGGTTTAACTTTAATCTGTTCATTTGTATTAAAAAGCAAATCCTCAAAAGATTTGTCGATTGATTCCTCAACCTGTTTTTTCCATGTTTCTAAATCGCTTTTAGATGGCTCTGATTGATAGGGAATTTGTGTAAAATCCAATCTTTTGCTCATTTTAGTTTACCCCCTTACGCTCTTGAAGTCTGGCAAGAGTTTGATAGCAATTTGACTTAACATGGATAAATTCATCAACGCCTGCCTCTACATATTGGCTTTCAAGCTCAGGCGAAGGTTTTCCAGCAACTAAAATATAAGTTTCTTTGTTTTTATTTTTAAGCTCTTTAGCGATTGATGGAACAAACTCAGAATATTGCTCATCCGTGCCACAAATAATGACAATATCTATGCCTGAAGCGATAACAGCTTCAACAGCCTCTTTAGCAGTTTGATATCCATCATTTCTTACCGCCTCAAAACCTCCCGCTGCCAAGAATCCTGCTGAGAAGTCTGCACGGGCTTTATGTTTTGGAATAGGACCAAGATTGGCAAAAAATACTTTTGGATAGGCACCTGTTTTTTGCTTATAGCTATCTGCAGCTTTTCGCAAGTTTTCAAATCCTTCCGCAGCACGAATCGCTTGGAGCTGATCGAGCTTCGCACCTTTACAGTTTTCAGCTAACAAGCTTACCATTTCGCCTACTGTAGCACCAGCTGTTGCTGACTGAATCAATGCTGGTAATAGCTCAGCTTCATTTGCAATAGCAGTTTTTACTTCTTCCAATGCAGCCTTCGCATTTTCGCGGTTACCTGATTTAATGGATTTTGCCACTACAATTGCTGACGCCTTGACATCTTCTGTTTCTTCCCTCGCCTGTAATGGCTTTTCAGCTAAATTGGGATACATATTCGTTCCAACGATGCGATCTTTGCGACTTTCAATATTCGTTTTCTTTTTATTAGCTGTTTCTCTGACTTTTTGTTGAACAAGTCCTACTTTTAATGCCTCATACATGCCGCCATTCTTTTCAACCTCTTGGAAAAGTTCCCAAGCTTTAGAAGCAACAGCATCTGTAAGTGACTCTACATACCATGAGCCACCGGCCGGATCTACAATTTGATTTAAATTTGATTCTTCTTGCAAAATAATATGTGTATTGCGTGCAATACGGCGTGAGAATGTATCAGCCGTCTGGATTGCTTCATCAAATGGTGAAACATGCATGCTATTTGCGCCACCAACAGCCCCTGCAAATGCTTCTGTTGTCGTGCGCAGCATATTCACATACGGATCATTCACTGTTTTTGTAAAGCTTGATGTGCGAGCATGAATATACATCTTTTGAGCTTCTTTACTGCCGCCGAAGCTTGCTACTATTTTTGACCATAGGAGTCTCGCCGCACGAAGCTTGGCAATTTCCATAAATACATTGGAACCAACAGCAAATGAAAAATACATATGCTTTGCTATTGTTTCAATATCAAGACCACGCTCAAGCATTTCATTGATATACTCAACACCAGTAGCAATAGCAAACGCTAATTCTTCTGTAGCACTTGCTCCGGCATTATGATAAATTTCACCTTGGACATAAATTGTTTTCACATTTGGGGTATTTTCACTGGCCCATTTTGTTAGTTGTGCCATCAAATTATATAACCGTTTAATTCCAAGTTTTGAATTTCCAAAAGAGGCAATGGAGCCAACAGGGTCTAATCCAATAAATGCCTCTAATTCTTTAATGTCTTGATTTTGCTTATTAAAGGTAGCAATCAAGCTCGCATATAAAGGCAGTGTACTAATCCCTGACTGCATAAATAGACGATTTACTTTTAAATCAATGTTTGCTAATGCAGCTTCCAAATCGCTTTGTGATGCTACAGGTACACCCTGTGACCCAACGAACTCTTCGTCGGCTTCATCAGCGTCATATCCTCTTTTTGTTGCTTCGTCAACAACTAAATTCACCATTGTTTGGCCACGACCGATTGCTTCCAGCACAGCTTCATTAAAGGCTAAAGGACTTTTGCCTGTTATTTCTTGGGCAATATCCCATGCTTTCGCTGGACTCTTAAGGTAGTCTGCTCCTCTTACATAAGAGCCTTCACCTGGCAAGTCATTCATGTGGTCAAGCCCTTCGACATCTTTTTTTACGTATAAAGGTTTCAGTTGAATCCCTTCGTACGTATTTGTTAGTAGGGATTCAAATGGCTTCCCTTTTAAAGATTGTTCCGCGGTTTCCTTCCACTCTTCTACATCAGGAAAAGGAAATTCACAAAACTGTTTTAAATCAAATTGCAGTTCTTTTTCTGTTTTCATAGCTTTTCATCCCCTTACGGAGATACCTCCACCCCTTTCCTATTCAAAGTACTGTCAGCTCTATTTTTTAATATTCTGTAAAGTCAAGAACTTAATTATATAGTACTTTAAATACGCGAATGTAGCAATAATTCAGGGCAGCTAAAGTCAAGATTCAGCAATAATTTGTAGAAAAATGTCATAGGACAGCATGATTTTTTCAAAAAAACAATGGGGACGGTTCTAGCGTTTCCCTAATATTTTCCACACAAAAAAGGAGGAAGTTTTTCACCTCCTCCTAATAGACAGATGTATTTTCTTTTGAGATGTTTTCTAGGATTTCCTTTACCCTTGCAAGGAAGCGACCACTGACAAGTCCATCTAAGATGCGATGATCAATCGACATACAGATGTTTACTATATCTCTAGCAGCAAACATCCCACCATTCATAATCACCGGACGTTTAACGATGGATTCAACCTGCAAGATTGCTGCCTGCGGATAATTAATAATCCCCATTGATTGGACGGAGCCAAAGGATCCTGTATTATTAACTGTAAATGTTCCTCCCTGCATCTCGGCTAGCGTTAGCTTACCAGTGCGGGCCTTTTGTGCCAATTCGCTAATTTCACGGGCAATTCCTTTGATTGTTTTTTCATCGGCGTTTTTAATAACTGGTACAAATAATGAATCTTCCGTTGCAACGGCAATTGAAATATTAATTTCTTTCTTTTGGATAATTTTATCTCCTGCCCATTGTGAATTTATGATTGGATATTCTTTAAGAGCAGTAGCCACAGCTTTTACAAAGAATGCAAAATATGTTAATGAAAAGCCTTCTTTTCTCTTAAAATCGTCTTTGATTCCATCTCGATAAGCCACCAATTCCGTTACGTCGACTTCAACCATTGTCCACGCATGCGGGATTTCATGTTTCGAGCGAAGCATATTGGCCGCAATTACTTTTCTTACACCTGCAACGGGAATTTCAATATCTCCATGAGCTCCAATGGTTTGTATTTGAGCGGTATACTCTGCTTGCTTTTCATCTGCTGATACAAGTGTTTCGAGTGCTGATTTCGGTTGTTCAATAGCCACGTTCTGTAAACTTGGCTGCTCAATTTCTTTTTGTTCGACACCGCTTGGATAACCCGAATCAATTAGCTGTTGCAAATCCTTTCGTGTAATGCGGCCGCCTTTCCCTGTGCCATGAACTTTAGCAAGATCAATATGGTAATCTTGTGACATCTTTAAAACTGCAGGGGAATAACGATATTTGTTATGCTGATCCTCTTGGGCTTGGACGGATGGCGATAAAATATTTTTATCTTCCGTTTCGGAAGGACTACTCTCTATATTTTGACCGCTTTCTCCATTTACTTCCGTTTCAATATAACAAATCAGTTCACCCACTGCTAATGTCTCGCCTTGCTTCGCAACAAGTTCTTTAATAACACCTGCAAAGGAAGATGGGATTTCCGCTACTACTTTATCAGTTTGAACCTCTGCAAGTGGGTCGTATTTTTTGACAGTATCGCCTTCCTTTACAAACCAAGTACTAATCGTACCTTCGGTTACACTTTCACCCAATTGCGGCATCGTGATTTTTTCTAAAGACACGCCTTTACCTCCTTTGACTCGTTTTTAGTATTCCGCTAATTCCCGCATCGCTTTTTCAACTTTTTCCGGATCGACCATAAAGAACTTTTCCATTGTCGGTGCATATGGCATTGCAGGAATATCCGGGCCTGCTAGACGCATTATCGGTGCATCCAATTCGAATAAGCAATGTTCCGCGATAATGGCGGCCACTTCACTTAAAATACTACCTTCCTTATTGTCCTCAGTAACTAATAGGACTTTTCCTGTTTTCGAAGCAGCTTCTATAATCGCTTCTTTATCTAACGGATAAACCGTACGTAGGTCAAGAACATGTACTGATATACCATCTTTAGCAAGCTTTTCTGCAGCCTGAAGTGCAAAATGAACGCATAAACCATAGGTAATGACCGTTATATCTTCCCCTTCACGCTTGATATCTGCTTTCCCGATAGGAAGTACATAATCATCATCTGGAACTTCCCCTTTTATTAAACGGTAAGCTCGTTTATGCTCAAAAAAGATGACTGGATCATCATCACGGATGGCTGCTTTTAATAAGCCTTTCACATCATAGGGCGTCGATGGCATGACAATTTTGAGACCTGGCTGGTTTGCAAAAACCGCTTCAACCGATTGGGAATGGTAAAGAGCACCGTGAACACCCCCTCCGTATGGGGCACGAATGACCAACGGGCAACTCCAATCATTATTGGAGCGGTAGCGAACTCTTGCGGCCTCCGAAATGATTTGGTTGACTGCCGGCATAATAAAATCGGCAAATTGAATTTCAGCCACAGGACGGTGTCCATACATGGCCGCTCCAACTCCAACCCCGACAATTGCCGATTCAGCAAGAGGAGTATCAATGACCCGATTTTCACCAAATTCTTCGTAAAGGCCTGAAGTGGCTTTAAAAACGCCACCTTTTTTGCCAACATCCTCTCCTAACACAAACACCTTTTCATCACGCTTCATTTCCTCGTAAAGCGCACTGGTAACAGCTTCGATGTATGACTTTATTGCCATATGTTGATCCCCTCCTATTCACCATATACATATTTTAAAGCGTCCTCGGGTTCTGCATATGGTGCATTTTCAGCATAGTCAGTCGCTTCCTCTACAATGGTCTGAATTTTAGCGTAGATTTCTTTTTCTAATTCATCTGATAAGATACCGACATCTTTTAAATAAAGAGCAAAGGTAATAATTGAGTCTCTTTTCTTAGACTCCTCTACTTCTTCTCGCGAACGATATGTCCGATCATCATCATCGCTTGAGTGTGGTGTCAAACGATAAGATACGGTTTCTATTAAAGATGGCCCTTCCCCTCTACGAGCACGATCGGCAGCTCTTTTTACTGCTTCGTAGACTGCTAGAGGATCATTTCCGTCCACTGTTTCACCAGGCATCCCATAGCCAATCGCACGGTCTGAAACTTTTTCACACGAAAGTTGCTTTTCAATTGGAACAGAAATGGCATATTTATTATTTTCGCACATAAATATAACTGGTAGCTTATGAACGCCTGCGAAGTTAGCCCCCTCGTGAAAATCACCTTGGTTAGACGACCCTTCGCCAAAAGTTACGAAAGATACCAAATCCTTTCCTTCCAGTTTACCTGCCAATGCAATCCCGACCGCATGTGGTACCTGCGTTGTAACTGGAGAAGAACCGGTCACAATTCTATTTTTCTTCTGTCCGAAGTGACCTGGCATTTGCCGACCACCCGAATTGGGATCCTCTTTTTTTGCAAAGCCGGAAAGCATTATATCCTTTGCCGTCATGCCGAACGTTAGGACAACACCTAAATCACGGTAATATGGCAGCACATAGTCTTTATTATTATCTAAGCCAAAGGCAGCTCCAACTTGTGCAGCTTCCTGCCCCTGACAAGATATAACAAATGGTATTTTCCCTGCACGATTTAGGAGCCACATCCGTTCATCAATTTTCCGGGCTAACACCATCGTTTCAAACATTTTTAATACTGTTTCATCACTTAAACCGAGTGCTTGATGGCGATTTTCCACCATGTTTTATCCCCCTTTTAGAAGAATTTAGTCTATCCATGAATTGCTTTCCCATCAACAGCCAGTGCCGCTTCACCAATGGCTTCTGCTAAAGTTGGATGTGGGTGAATGGTATGTGCAATCTCCCAAGGTGTTGCATCCAAGACCTTCGCTAAGCCCGCTTCTGAAATCATATCGGTGACATGCGGTCCAATCATATGCACACCTAAAAGATCATCTGTATCGCGATCGGCAATTAGCTTTACAAAACCGTCTGATTCTCCAAAAACAAGGGCCTTGCCAATCGCTTTAAACATAAACTTACCAGTTTTCACGTTAAATCCCTTTGCTTTGGCTTCCTCTTCGGTTAAACCAACACTAGCTACCTCTGGATTGGAGTAGACGCATTTTGAAATTAAGGAATAGTCGATTGGATCAGGGTTTTCTCCAGCAATATGCTCTACTGCCACAATCCCTTCATGTGAAGCGACATGGGCAAGCTGCAGACCGCCAATAACATCACCAATTGCATAAATATGGGATTCCTTTGTTTGATAATATGGGTTTGTTTTAATAAACCCTTTTTCTACCTCAATTGCTGTATTTTGCAGGCCAATATCTTCTATATTTGCCATGCGGCCCACAGAAACTAACATTGTATCTGCCGAAAATGTCTTCTGTTCACCTTTCACATCTGCTGCAATCGTTACACCATTATCTTTCACAAGTGTTTCCGGTAAGACTTTGGCACTTGTTACGATTTTGACTTTCTTTCTTTTCATCAGCCTTTGCATTTCCTTAGAAATTTCCTGATCCTCAGTTGGCAGGATGCGATCGGCATATTCTAAAATAGTCACCTCAACGCCAAAGTCTGATAACATAGAGGCCCATTCAATCCCGATTACGCCGCCGCCCACAATGATGATGGAATTAGGCAGGCTCTCCATCGCCAGGGCCTCATCAGATGTCATGACGAGTTTCCCATCTACATCCATTCCTGGAAGTGTTCTTGGTCTAGAACCTGTAGCAATCATGACGTTTTTTGGAATAAGCATTTCGTTTTCTGCGCCACTATTCATTTCAACAGATATTGTCCCAGACGTAGGCGAAAATATCGAAGGACCAAGAATACGGCCAATGCCGCTATAAACATCAATCTTTCCTTTTTTCATTAAAAACTCTATACCACTTTGTAGTTGATTAATGATTTTTTGCTTTCGCTCCTGTACTATACTAAAATCAAGCGTGACGTCAGCTGTTATTACACCAAACTCGTCACCGCGTTTCGCTGTTTGATATACTTCCGCGCTTCTTAACAAAGCTTTACTAGGGATACATCCTTGGTGAAGACAAGTTCCGCCAAGTTTTCCTTTTTCAACAATTGCTGTCTTTAATCCTAGTTGGGCAGCCCTGATTGCTGCAACATAACCGCCTGTACCTCCACCAAGGATAACGAGATCGTATTCAGTTGCCATTCAATTTCCCCCTATTTTACAAGATCCCTGGCTTATATTTAGCCATGACTAGTAATACTATTATATACTATATACCTTCTGTTCATCTTTTTTAAAGGCACGAAACACTAGTTCATTTTCATTAATTTCATTTTCAGCTGTTTTTTCGGCTTAAACTATGTTTTCCATTTTGTAAAAATTGACGACAAGATTTTCGGATTCTTTCTATTCGTTCTTCCGCAAGCCGGTCTGCAGCCTTATATGTTGGAATGCCTTCACGCTTAGAAATTTCGATAACTTTAGCAATATTATCATAAATCATTTCTACTTTTTTCATGGCCCGCTCTCTGTTATAGCCATTTAGTTCATCAGCCACATTAATAACACCGCCAGCATTAATCACATAATCTGGCGCATATAAAATTCCTAATTCATGTAAGCGGTCCCCGTGGTGCTCTTCTTTTAATTGATTATTAGCAGACCCTGCTATTACCTTTGCCTTGAATTTCGGAATGGTCTGATCATTGATGGTTGCTCCGAGTGCACACGGAGCATAAATATCACAAGGAACATTATAAATATCATTTGGATCAATAGCCTTGGCTGCAAAATCCTGGACAGCCCGTTTAATAGCTTCCTTATTAATATCTGTTACAATTAGAATTGCACCCTCTTCATGCAAGTAGCGACATAAGGTATAGGCAACATTTCCAACCCCTTGCACCGCAATTGTTTTCCCTTCGAGCGAATCTGTTCCAAAAGCTTCTTTGGCTGCAGCTTTCATGCCGCGGTAAACCCCAAATGCCGTAACCGGTGAGGGATTGCCCGAGGAACCGAATTCTGGAGAAATACCGGTAACATAATCAGTTTCCTCATGAATGAGTTCCAAATCAGCAACCGTTGTTCCCACATCTTCCGCTGTAATATACCTTCCATTCAATCCTTGAATATATCGACCTAGTGCTCTAAACATTTCTTCATTCTTGTCTTTTCTAGGGTCGCCGATGATTACTGTTTTTCCTCCGCCAAAATTTAGACCTGCTGCTGCGTTTTTATAGGTCATTCCTCTACCCAAACGAAGAGCGTCTTCAATCGCTGCTTCCTCTGATTCATACGCCCACATCCGTGTTCCTCCAAGGGCCGGTCCAAGTGTAGTATCATGAATGCAAATAATCGCTTTTAACCCGGATTGTTGATTTTGGCAAAAAATTAATTGCTCATAATCATACTTCTCCATATATTTAAAGATATCCATTTATGCTTCCCCCTACAATGTTAAGCTAATGAACTAAAGCCCCGTTATCAACAACATTGAAAGCGCTTAATTTTACTAAAACTTCAAATACCTTACATTTTTATTTAATTCAGTGATATTCATTATTGCTCACTTAATTATAAAATAATTATAAAAAAATCCTTTATATACCCTATCATCTCTAACAATGACAAAAAAATCAATAATAACGTCTTAAATCTTTTATTTCTGCATGATATACTTGTTTTATTGATAAGTTCTACTTGAAAGGATTTTTCTATGAGACGTTTTATCGCTTTATTAATTGTTGCAATTCCCGGATTTTTGGCTGTCTTAGGAATTAAATTAATGCGTGATACACTATTTGCAATTCCGCAATTTAATATTCCTTTTTTATGGCTGCAATTTTTAATCGGATTCCTATTATTTTTATTTGGATTAATCTTTGTGGGAGGATTTATTTTTTACCGCGATAAAAAAAGAAAGAAACTCCAACCTAAATTTCAAAAGAAAAAAGCGTAATAAAAAGGTCGTTAGCATCCAAAAGCTAACGACCTTTTTCATTAGTTTAATTCCAATACAAGCGGTTTTGTGTTCACAAAAAACTCATTATACAAAGTACGGACTGCTTTAGGTGCATCAGACTCGGCAACTGCAAACATCATGCTTACCTCTGAAGAACCTTGATTAATCATTTCAATATTTACACCTGCAAGGGCAAATGCTGCTGTAGCTTTAGCTGAAATTCCAACAGAACTTGTCATCCCTTCCCCTACAACCATAATCATCGCTTGATTGTGGCGGATCGAGATTGTATCGACCTCTAACTCTGTTTTAATACGACCCAAAACACGCTGTTCTTTCTCATCACTTAATTGGTTTTCACGAAGAATAATGGATGTATCGTCAATTCCCGACGGCATATGCTCATAGGAAATCCCTTCATCCTCTAAAATCTGTAATAATTTGCGACCAAAGCCAATTTCTCTATTCATTAGATACTTACTTACATAAATGCTGCAAAAACCGGCATCGCTGGCAATCCCCGCAACAGGCTCCCCTGTATGGTCACGTTCAGCTACTATAAATGTGCCAGGTGCAGAAGGATTATTTGTATTTTTGATGCAAACTGGAATCTCTGCACGGAATGCAGGGATTAATGCTTCATCATGGAAAACGGAAAAACCGGCATATGACAATTCACGCATCTCTTTATATGTTAATTCTTTAATTTCTTTCGGATTTTCTACAATATTAGGGTTGGCAACGAAGACCGAATCAACATCGGTAAAGTTCTCATAAAGAGAAGCATTGACTCCTGCTGCTAATATTGATCCTGTAATATCAGAGCCACCTCTTGAAAATGTAACAAGATTTCCTTCAGGAGAAAACCCAAAGAAACCAGGAACAACAATGATTTCTTTTCTGTCTTTTAACTTTTTAAGGTTGTCATAGGTCTCAGGCAATGTTTGCGCATTACCAGGATTGTCTGTTACTACGATGCCAGCTTCTTTAGGATTAACATAAGAAGCTTCCATACCGATTGAATTTAGGTAAGCTGCAAACACCTTCGCACTATTATCTTCACCGCTGGCTTTTAAACAGTCCATATAGCGATCTGCGTTTGTTTTATCAGATTGAACCAGCTCCTCTAAGCTGGCAGAAATTTCAACTATAAGCTCATTAGATAACTGTAGATTGTCTGCAATTTCCTTATAGCGCTCTACAATCTTCGCTAATTGTTCCTCTGTATTTTCACCGCGCAAAGAGCTTTCACCTAACGCTATTAATAAATCTGTAGTCTTAATATCTTCTTTATATCTTTTTCCGGGAGCAGAGACAACAACTATTTTTCGTTCCGGATCTGCTTTTACAATATTGGCCACTTTTACTAATTGTTCAGCACTTGCCATGGAAGTTCCACCAAATTTTGCAACTTTCATTCTCTCCAACCACCTATTTGTAAAATTAACTAAACATTTTTATTTCTATAATTTTAGCGCTTATTAGCAAATACTTCAATGATAATATTTTCAAAAAAATTAGACTGTCTATGGGACAGTCTTTTGCCTATTTGAATCATATCCTGATTAGGATGCCATATGCTCCAAACGTAATTTATCAGCGACCATTGCAATGAATTCACTGTTCGTTGGCTTTGCTTTGGACATGCTGACTGTATAGCCGAAAAGGTTTGAAATGGAGTCAATATTGCCGCGGCTCCATGCCACTTCGATTGCATGACGAATTGCCCGTTCAACGCGGCTGGCAGTAGTATTATATTTTTTGGCAATATCCGGATACAAAACTTTCGTAATTGAACCTAATAGCTCAATATCGTTGTAAACCATTGAAATGGCCTCGCGCAAGTATAGGTAGCCCTTAATATGTGCCGGTACGCCAATTTCATGAATGATGCTTGTAATATTGGCATCAAGACTTTTTGTTTTAGGCTCAACAGCTGTTGTTCTTGTTACCGCCGGACGTTTCGTAATGGCTGTTGCACGACCCGATACTTGACGAATATGATTGAGCAAGTTTTCCATGTCAAATGGTTTTAAAATAAAGTAAGAAGCCCCAAGTTCAACGGCTTTTGTCGTAACATCCTCTTGGCCGAAAGCTGTTAGCATAATGACATTTGGAAATGAAGATTTATGTAGGTCGCGCATTCTTTCCAGCACCGCTAAACCGTCTAAATGCGGCATAATAATATCTAATACGAGAACATCTGGATCATGATTCTCTAAAAAGTGTAGGCATTCCTGGCCATTATATGCTACACCAATTACTTCTATATCGTCCTGATTGGATAAATAATCCTGTAAAAGCGACACAAGTTCGCGGTTATCGTCAACTAAACACACCTTTATTTTCTTTAACACAAGATTTCCTCCTCGAGATACATTTCTAAATTTTATTCTAACTGAAACTTTCGACAATGCAATGGGAAATCCTTTAAAAATTCAAAAAAATAATAATAATTCACCATTATCTTAACATTTCTTCAATTTACTCTATCATTCGACTATTTACGTCATTTGACAATCAACAACATCTATATTTGTCGAATGAAATAGAAAAAGCGAGCACTTTAGCTCGCTTTCCTCTTCTCTCCTTCTCCTTTGGCATAAATATTGATGCCTGCTTCGTTTAACATCCATTCTATATGAACGCCATAACCAGAGGTTGGGTCATTTACAAAGACATGTGTGACTGCACCAATTATTTTCCCATTTTGAATAATCGGGCTCCCGCTCATACCTTGTACAATTCCACCGGTTTTTTCTAAAAGTACAGGATCAACAATTTTAATGACTAGCCCTTTTGTAGCTGGAAATTTCTGTGGAACAGAACTAACAACTTCGACATCAAATTCTTGTACTTTGTCCCCGCCAACCACAGTTAAAATTTTTGCCGGACCTTCTTTCACTTCACTGGATAAAGCAATTGGCAGCGGCTTATCTATTACTTCGTTTTTAATTTCTTTTGATAACTCGCCGAAAATACCAAATGGGCTGTTCCTCTTAATATTTCCAATAATCTCCCTTTCATTAGAAAATCGTGCGAGTTTTTCACCTGGGCTGCCGTTAGCTCCTTTTTCTATCGACGTAACAGTTGAACGAACAATTTGGCCATCATGAACAACAATTGGCTTTTTTGTATCCATATCTGAGATAACATGTCCAAGGGCACCATATTTCTTAGATTCAGGGTGATAAAATGTCATCGTCCCAATTCCGGCTGCAGAGTCTCGGATAAAAAGACCCATCCGGTATTGTTTTTCACTTTTTGCTTTAATTGGTTTTAATTCTGTTTCAAACTGCTTATTATCACGCATGACCGTTAAATTTAATGATTCTCCATTTTCTCCTGCCTTTTCTACATGTTCGGCAACTTCACTCATCTCTTGTATTGGCTCATCATTGATTTTCATGATGATATCTCCTACTTTTATCCCCGCTGCTTCACCAGGAGATTTTGGACCTCGCTCCGTCTGAATGAGGTGATGACCTACAACCAAAACACCAAGGGTATTCAACTTGACACCAATCGATTGACCACCCGGTATAATTTTGAAATCAGGTAATACTTTTATATCAACATTTTTCACAGGTATATTTGCCATTTCTAACAACATGTTCTCTTCACCGCTTTCTTCCCCTTTTATCGAAAGCGTATCTCCACCGTTTTCAGCTATGGAAAAAATGGCATTCTCTTTAGTTTGTGAAAAGACTGGTAATGATGTTACTCCTGCTTCTTGTCCTTCAAAGAGAGTAATTTCGTTTGGAATCGAAACATACTCTTGAATTGGTTTTATGAAGCCAACACCAATTAAAAGAACAAGGAGAATTAATCCAACCACTTTTCTAATCCAATCTAACCTCAATCAATTCACTCTCCTCGCTCCTATCCCACACCATAATTCATGGTTTTAGTTGTTACAGTTATAATTTTGCCCTCCGGAAGTGCCATTTATAACTTGTTAAAAGGAAAAAAGCTATCCAATCAAGGATAGCTTTTCAATTTCATTTCATTCGATTTGCCAATTCTAATAATTCTTTTGCATGCTGTTTTGTTAACTCTGTGACTTCTACACCTGAAATCATGCGAGCCACTTCTTTTATCCTTGTTTCATCATCTAACTCTTTGATTGAAGTAAATGTTCTTTCACCTTTTGTTTCTTTTGAAATATAAAGGTGTGTATCCGCCATCGCAGCTACCTGTGGCAAGTGGGTAATACAAAGCACTTGAGAGCCGCTGGATATTTTATAAATTTTTTCTGCCATGGCTTGAGCAACGCGACCGCTGACACCTGTATCCACTTCATCAAAAATAATTGATGTAATCCCTTGGTTTTTCGAAAAAATACTTTTTAAAGCAAGCATTATTCTTGATAATTCACCACCGGAAGCGATTTTTGATAATGATTTCAGTGGTTCACCTGGATTTGTCGAAATTAAAAATTCAACCCTGTCCATCCCTGATTCTAAAAAGTCGATTGGATGCCCTTGGAATGTCACGGTTTGATCCGTCACTTTCCCAGTGGATAAAGTAAATTCAATATCAAACACCGTTTTAGCCATATGCAAATCCTTTAATTCTTTATGAATCTCATGCTTTAGTTTTTCAGCGATTTTCTTCCTGATATTTGACAAATTTTGCGCTTCAATTAATAAATCCTTTTGAACATCGTTTAGCTGTTTTCGCAACCGGTCTAAATGAACTTCCCGATTTTCAATCTGATCAATTTCATCTTCAATTTTTGCGGCATATTCTAAAATATCCTCAACGGTTTGACCATACTTTTTCTTTAGAAAACGGATTTCATTAAGCCGTGCTTCAATAAAATCAAGCCTTTCCGGATCAAATTCCATAAGGTCCCGCTCGTCACGAAGGAGAGAAGCCGCTTCCTCCAGCAAGTAAAAACTATTAGAAACACTTTCAAAAATCGTTTTTAGCCTTTCATTTAAAGTGCTTACATCCTCAAGCTCATTCATAGCAAGTCCTATCCAGTCCAAGCCTTGCTGTTCACCTGATAGGGCCTCATAACTTCTATTTACAGCTGTATGTATTTTTTCATAATTTGTAAGCTGCACTTTTTCCTCGACTAATTGTTCTTCTTCCCTTGGTGCTAAATTTGCATTTTTTATTTCGTTTAATTGAAATTGAATTAAGTCAAGACGGTGTGCCATTTTTTGTTCATTTTCATCTAAGCCCTTTAATTGTTTCTTAAGTTGTAAAAATTGCTTATATAAGCGCTGGTACTCTTCCATCGCTGGAATTGTTTTTTTCTCTTCAAATTGGTCAACAAGTGGCAAATGGCGATCCGCGTTCATTAAATCCTGATGTTCATGTTGTCCGTGAATATCAATTAATGTTCTACCAATTTCACGAATAATACTTAACGTAACAAGCTTGCCATTTATCCTGCAAATACTTTTCCCATTTGTTAAAATTTCCCTATGGAGAACGATCATCCCGTCAGCTATTTCGATTCCTAGTTCTCCTGCTTTCTCAATGCAGGGATGGTTATCATGATCCAGTAAAAATAAACCTTCAATCTCTGCTTTTTTACAGCCAAACCGTACAAATTCCGATGACCCTCTACCGCCGACAACAAGGCTGATTGCATCAATAATAATCGATTTTCCTGCACCTGTTTCTCCAGTTAAAACTGTTAATCCTTTTTGAAATGAAATAGATAATGATTCAATAATGGCAAAATTCTTTATTGATAGTTCTGCTAACATTTGTGGTCACACCCCTAATGTCCCCTTGTTTAGAGCATATCTAGAAAACGATTGGAAATTTCATCTGCGGCTTTTACCGATCTGCAAATAATTAAGATTGTATCATCCCCACCGATGGTGCCCAGTATTTCATCCCAATCTAAATGGTCGATTAATGCCGCAATTGCATTCGCATTCCCTGGTAACGTTTTCATAACAAGAAGGTTCTCAGCAGAATCAATTTTTACAAATGCATCAACTAATGCTCTTTTCAATTTTTGTAATGGATTAAAGCGCTGGTCAGCTGGCAAACTATACTTATAGCGCCCATCTACCATCGGCACCTTGACTAGATGGAGCTCCTTTATATCCCTTGAAATGGTAGCCTGTGTTACATTATACCCTTGGTTTTTTAAAATATCGACAAGTTCATCCTGGGTTTCTATATCATTATTTGTAATTAATTCTCTAATTTTAATGTGACGTTGGCCCTTATTCATCTAAAAAACCACCACCTTTTTTGCATACTTTTACATAATAATATGTTAAACGATTTTTAAATAATTGTACAACTAAAAAAGCGCAAGCACGTTTTAGCGAAATAAAAAAAGGATAACTACAATGGTTATCCTTTTAAGCTTCTTTAAGTGTTTCATGTGCTTCTTGGACAATTTGATCAACATCAACCCTGTTTGCTGGCGGATTCTCTCCATTCAACCAAGACAAATGTAGTAAAAACTCGATATTGCCTTCTCCCCCTGTGATTGGGGAGAAGGAAGCTGCATTAACGAAATAATCTAACTCATGTGCGAATCGGATCATATCACCTAGTACTTTACTGTGAATTTTCCGGTCTCGAACAATTCCCTTCTTACCCACTTCGTCTTTACCTGCCTCAAATTGTGGCTTCACTAAACAGACGACATCACTTCCAGGTACAAGAATATTTTTTAGAACAGGTAAGATCAACTTCAATGATATAAACGAAACATCAATCGTCGCAAATGTTGGTAAACCATGTATTAGATTCTCAGGCGTTACATAACGGAAATTAGTTCTTTCCATGACGACAACTCGTTCATCCTGGCGTAATTTCCACGCTAATTGGTTGTAGCCGACATCAAGGGCATAGACGAGCTTTGCCCCATTTTGCAAGGAACAATCGGTAAATCCGCCAGTGGATGCACCAATATCGAGAACGATTTTGTCATGCAAATCGAGATTAAATACTGTAATGGCTTTCTCTAACTTCAGTCCCCCTCTTGAAACATAAGGCATTACTTTTCCCTTCACTTCAAGTGGAGTATCGAATTCAATCTTTTCACCTGGTTTGTCAATCCGCTCCTCCAGGGTATATACCAGCCCTGCCATTATAGCCCTTTTGGCCTTTTCCCTCGTTTCAAATAGGCCTCTTTCCACTAATAAAATATCCACTCTTTCTTTTTTAACACCCATTCTTTCAAGCCCTTTGCTGTTTTCTTAATCTTTGTTTTTCTAGCAGCGTTTTCACTTTTTCAACTGCTTTTTCCGTTGTTAAGTCAATCTCTTCTAAAAGCTTTGATACACTTCCGTGTTCGATAAATTTATCAGGAATGCCCATTCTGTCAATTTTCGCATCATAATATTGGCGATCATGGGTAAACTCTAAAACAGCGCTGCCAAAACCGCCTTGAAGCACTGCTTCTTCAATAGTTAAAATTGGCATTCCAGTACGTAAAATTGCATCAAGCATGTTTTCATCTAGCGGTTTAATAAAACGAGCATTAACAACCTTAACATTGATGCCTGATTTCATTAGGATTTTTGCGGCATCAAGGGCCATTTCAATCGTTGTTCCAAAGGTGAGAATGGCTGCATCATTGCCTTCTTTTAATACCTCCCAGGTACCTATTGGAATTTCCTTGAATTGATCATCCATTGCCACGCCTAGCCCATTTCCACGGGGGAATCTCAATGCAATAGGTCCATCATCATATTGAAGAGCTGTATAAACCATATGTTGGCCTTCATTTTCATCTTTAGGCATCATAATGACGATATTCGGGATATGTCTTAAAAAAGCAATATCGTAAATACCTTGGTGCGTTTCACCGTCAGCTCCAACTAGCCCCGCCCTGTCAATTCCAAAAAATACATTTAGCTTCTGTCTACAAACATCGTGGACCACTTGATCGTAGCCACGTTGTAAAAATGTTGAATAGATCGCTAAAAATGGCTTAAACTTTTGCGTAGCCAATCCCGCTGCCATCGTTATGGCATGTTGTTCAGCAATACCGACATCAAAAAAGCGGTCAGGAAATTCTTTTGCAAAATCCATTAACTTAGAGCCCATCGGCATGGCTGGAGTAATCGCTACCACTCTTTTATCCGTTCTTGCTATTTTTTGGACAGCATCACTGATGACTTTGCTCCAAGCAGGAGCAGAGGAAACAGGCTGGATTCCTTCTCCTGATTCAATCTTATAAGGTCCAACACCATGCCATTTACCAGTTGTATCTAATTCTGCTGGTTTATATCCTTTTCCCTTTTTCGTTATAACATGGACTAAAACAGGTCCTTTTGTCTTTTTGGCATATTGGAGCGTTTCAATTAAATTAGTGAAATTATGACCATCAACCGGGCCAAGGTACGTAAAGCCGAGCTCTTCAAAAAACACACCGGATACGAGTAGGTATTTTAACGAATCCTTTATACGCTCAGCAGTTGCCGCTACCTTTCCGCCAATCGCCGGAATTTTTTTCAATAGATACTCTAATTCATCTTTAGCCCATTGATATTTTCCTGCTGTTCTAAGTCTACCTAAAATATTATGCACCGCCCCTACATTTGGAGCGATTGACATTTCATTATCATTTAAAATAACAATCATGTCTTTTTTCTCATGACCAATATGGTTTAAAGCCTCTAGAGCCATTCCGCCTGTTAAGGCACCATCGCCAATGATTGGGATAATTTTTTCGTCTGTTCCTTTTAAATCTCTGGCAATTGCCATCCCCATTGCACCGGATAATGAAGTTGAACTATGACCAGTTTCCCAAACATCATGCTCTGATTCACTCATTTTCGGAAAACCTGACATTCCTTTATATTTTCTAAGTGTATCAAAACCGCTAGCACGACCAGTTAATATTTTATGAACATAAGATTGGTGCCCAACGTCCCATAGAAATTTATCCTTAGGACTATCAAATACTTTATGAAGGGCCAGTGTAAGTTCTACAACACCAAGATTTGGACCTAGATGACCACCGCTCGTTGAAAGCTTCTCGACAAGAAATTTTCTAATTTCTTGCGCCAGCTTTACTAATTCATCATCTGTAAGGCTTTTGATCATTTTTGGGTCTGTTAATGTTTCTAGGTTCATGATAGCAACTCACTTTCATCTCTTAACTTTGCGTTTCTTCTGCTCTTTAAATAAGGTTATTTTGAATTTATCTTCAAGCTGGTATAGTAGCTGTCCAACCCGAAAAATAATATCTGTTGAATAGCGAATCGCAAATGACTTTCCAAATGCTTTCCCACTAACTGTCAACGCCGCGACAATACTTGTAAAGACAACTGATATTATATATTGAAAAGCCGAATCCTCGCCATAGCCAAATCCTGTCGTTATTTGAACAATAACAATGGCTGAAGCAGTACCGCTGATAATCCCGGAAATATCTCCAATGACATCGTTGCAAAAATTTGCAAAGCGGTCAGCATTTCTTGTAATTAATATCGCTTGCTTAGATCCTTTGACTTTTTTTGAAGCCATGGCATGAAAGGGTGTTTCATCTGCTGATGTTGAAGCAATTCCCAGTATATCAAAAAAAATTCCAACTAGCACAATAAGTAAAACGAGAATCATCCCTAAACCCCATTTTACACCACTGAGCATCATAGTTGAAATAATTGAAAAAATAGCCGCTAACACAAATGTGATAACGGCAACACTTAAACTAAAACGCATCGATTTATGTAACAGTTCTTTCATCTAATTCAAAGTCTCCTTAAAGACACGGTTCCTATGTAATTGGAGTGGTCATATACTGAGTAAAAACTGCGGCTTAGGTCCAGTAGGTTTTCCCAAGCAAGTACCAAGTGTTGCCACTTCGGCGGTTTCCCTTTAAACCCACCTTAGCTGTGTCGCCATCAGCTAGACTGGATTACCACTTAGTCCGCACTATAATCCCCAATATACGTCGAAAGGTGAACAGTCTAGGAGTTTTCCTCAGGCAGCCCTTAAACTAATTCCTAGCCTCTTTTGCAGAGTAGATTTCATATGGACACGTTCAAAAGGTCCGAGCGGCCTACTCGGTAACCTAATGCTTTAACCATAATCCCCTCTAACACCACTCAAGGCAGGCTACGCTGCTTGCAATACTTCCCGCATTGCAACTACAGGTTCATACCCCATCCCATAGGAATATGATTTAACAATATCCTACGCAAATGGGCCTCCGCGGAAGAAGGGTCAACGCCCACATGCCTTTGTGGATCGCCCTTCGACCTTAACTCCCAGCATCAACCCAAGGCTGGGCGCCTCAAGCCAACACAAGGAACTTCATCGATGTGCCCTTTAGCGGATTTTTAGGCCCGCCTTCAGAATTAGTAGACTGACTAGAATACTGCACCACTCCATTTGTTATTACTATTTTATCATAAAACGCCTAAATGCTCAATGATCACGGTTGACAATATAATCGGCAATCTCCAATAATAACGCTTTGTTGATATCAGCCTTATCAAGCCAAACCTTTGCTTGTTGTAAGTGATCTTGACATTTTTCTTTGGCACCATGTAATGTCAGTAATTTCGGGTAGGTGCTTTTCGCTTTTTCCTCGTCACTGCCAACATGCTTACCTAATTTCTCTTCATTTCCCTCGATATCTAAGATATCGTCTTTAATTTGAAAAGCTAATCCGAGATGCTTAGCAAACTGATCAAGACATTCCTGTTGTTCCTTGGAGGCTCCTGCAATGATAGCGCCTGCTACAACTGGAAAGCGAAGCAATTTACCCGTTTTATGTTCATGAATATATTCTAGTTCCGCTACTGTTAAGTTCTTGTTTTCACCTAGAAGGTCAGCAACTTGACCTCCGACCATTCCACTTGGACCGGCAGCATGAGCAAGCATCGAAATGAGCTTTCTTTTTAAATCAGCTGTCAGCTCAGTTGAATTCGCAATCACTTCAAAACTATGGGTTAACAGACCATCTCCCGCAAGTATTGCAATTGCCTCTCCGAATACTTTATGATTTGTTGGTTTTCCGCGCCGTAGATCATCATTATCCATACTAGGCAGGTCATCATGAATCAGTGAATAAGTATGGATCATTTCAAGGGCACAGGCTACGTCGAGCCCCTTTTTTTCTGATTCTCCAAAGGCAGTTAGCGTTGCAAATAAAAGAATTGGGCGAATTCGTTTACCACCAGCCTTTAGTGAATAAACCATCGATTCCTTGATGATTTCAGGTGCCTCAATCATTTCAATAAAGCCCGGCAATTTACTGTCAACCCACTGTTTTTTTTCTGTTAAATATTTGCTTAAAACTATAGTCATGCTTCTCCTCCATCTTCTTCCAAGATAAAAGGCTTTATTTCTCCATCCTCTTGAAGAATTTGCTCGATTTGTTTCTCGACATGTTGTAATTTTTGATGGCATATTTTGGACAAGCTCATGCCTTCTTGAAAATAAGCAATTGCTGCTTCTAAAGGAACATCTCCCTCTTCAAGCTTCCCAACAATTTCTTCAAGGTTTTTCATTGCTTGTTCAAAAGTCAATTTTTCCTCTGCACTCATCTCGTTTCACTCTCCTCAAGTCCCCAAACCTGGCATTCAAGACTACCGTCAGTTAAATGGACTTTCACCATTTCTCCCGGACTAATTTGTTTGACTGATTTAACTATTTTCTCGTCTGCATTGTAAACAAGACTATAGCCTCTCTCCATCACTTTTAATGGATTTAAGGCATTTAAAGCAGTAATGGTATTACTGAAGCCCATTCGTTTCTCATTTATTTGCTTTACTACAGCCCGCTCTAACTCCCTTTTCATCCGTTCTAGGCGTTCATTTTCACGGCCAATTTGAGCTCTTGGGTGTATATTCTTAAATCTCATATTTAATTGATTGTACTTTTCTTGTTTGGTTTCTAGTTTACGGCTCATTTCCTTCGTTAACTTCTCAAACAAACGGTCCAACTCTTGCTCTTTTTGTTTGATTAGCTGACCCGGATAACGGAAAGCATATGATCTCTGAAGATGCTGCAAATGTTTATTTGCTACAGATACTTTTTCATTCATAGCTCTTATAAGTCTGATTCTAGTTGTTGCAATTTTTTCAAGCAGTTCATCAATATGGGGAACGGCCAGTTCCGCTGCCCCTGTTGGAGTAGGGGCGCGGAGATCAGCAACAAAATCGGCAATTGTAAAATCCGTTTCATGTCCAACAGCCGAAATAATTGGAATCACCGATTGAAAGATGGCACGCGCTACGATTTCTTCATTAAAAGGCCAAAGATCCTCAATTGACCCCCCGCCACGTCCAGCGATAATAACATCAAAGCCACCGACTGCATTTGCAAATGAAATAGCTTTTGTAATGGAGGCTGCTGCCTGTTCCCCTTGCACTAGGACTGGAAGAATGGTAATTCGTGCAATCGGATAGCGTCTTTTTATCGTTGTTAAAATATCCCTTATCGCAGCACCTGTTGGCGATGTAATAACACCGATATGTTCCGGAAACTTCGGAATCATTTTTTTCTTTTCTTGAGCGAACAAGCCCTCATGCTCTAACCTTTTTTTCAACTCTTCATAAGCCAAATAAAGATTGCCAATTCCATCTGGCTGCATTTCTTTGGCATAAATCTGGTATTGCCCATAGGCTTCATAAACCGTTACTTCTCCACGAATCAATACCTTCATTCCGTCTTCTGGCTTAAACTTAAGATAACGATTATCACCGGCAAACATAACGCCCTGAATTCTTGCATTTTCGTCCTTCAACGTGAAATACATATGACCACGGCTATGCCATTTAAAATTGGAAAGCTCCCCCTTAATCCATACTTCCTGTAAATGTGAATCGGTGTCAAACTTCCTTTTTAAATAACGGGTTAATGCGGTAACAGTCAGAAATCTTTGTTCCGTCATGAACGAACCCCATTAGTTTGTTTAGCGGATTCAATTGTATTATATAAAAGCATCGTAATCGTTAATGGACCCACACCACCTGGAACCGGAGTAATGTAGCTGGCAACCTCTTTTGCTTCATCAAAAATGACATCGCCACATAATTTCCCTGTATCAAGTCGGTTGACACCAACATCAATGACAACGGCACCTTCTTTGATATGGTCTTTACCAATGAAGTTTGCTTTACCGACAGCAACAATTAAAATGTCAGCCAGCCTAGTTATTTCTTTCAGGTTATTTGTTCTTGAATGACAGTATGTAACGGTTGCATTTTCATTTAAGAACAGCTGCCCTACAGGTTTCCCAACAATATTACTGCGGCCAACAACGACTACATGTTTTCCTTCAATTTCAATACCCTGAAGCTGTACCATTTTTAAAATTCCAAATGGTGTACAAGAAACAAACGCCCGTTGGCCTGTCATCATTCTGCCGACATTAATCGGGTGGAACCCATCCACATCTTTTTCAGGTGAGATTCTTTCGATGACCTTTTTCTCATCAATATGACTTGGTAAAGGTAATTGCACCAAAATGCCGTGGATGGCGTCATCATTGTTTAATTCATCAATCATTTCAAGAAGCTCTGCTTCAGTTAATGTAGCAGGTACTTCAATAGAACGATTATAAATGCCTACTTCCTCGCAGCCTTTTTTCTTCCCCTTAACATAGGAATGGGAAGCAGGGTCGTCTCCAACAAGGATTACAGCTAATCCAGGTGTAATGCCCTGTTCTTTTAGCTTATTTACTTCAACTTTCATTTCCTCTCGCAATTGTGTTGCTACTTCTTTTCCACTAATAATGATTGCTGTCATGTCTCTTCCCCCAATATTAATTCTGTTCAAGTTTATTTTTTATTTTTGATAGTACACTGTTAATAAATTTACTGGAGTGGTCATCTCCAAATTTTTTGGCTAATTCAATCGCCTCATCCATTGAAACGCTATATGGAATGTCATCCAAAAACATCATCTCATATGTAGCCATTCGTAAAATGGCCCTATCAATATTGCCTAACCGTGCAATTGTCCATTTTTCCAGATTCGCACTAATAAGTTGATCTATTTCATTCAGATTTTGTATCGTACCAGTTACTAAATTCTCCAAAAAGCGGTCAATTTGTTCGTCTTCGTGAACATAACGGATGGCTTCGATTGGTTCAATCTGACTACGGTCTATTTGAAATAACGATTGTAAAGCTTTTTCTCTAGCTGTTCTTCTATTCATTCAATAACTTCCTTTCAACATTATAGAAAGATGATACCATAAAATGACACAATTTTTAACAACACCCAAAAAAAAGCCAAGGAGATTGCATTCCCCTCGGCTCAAAAAAAGTAATCTTTAGTTTAATATGCTGGTTCTTCTTCATCAGCCTTTTGCTCAAACTGTACACCCACAACATGAATGTTAATTTCATTCACTTCAAGTGCAGTCATATTGAGTAAAGCTTGGCGGATGTTGTCTTGGATTTTCTTGGCGACATCTGGAATGGAAACCCCAAACTGCATGACGACATAGGCATCAATCAAAATACCTTCTTCGCTAAGTTCAACCTTAATGCCTTTACCATGGGATTTTCTGCCGAGCTTTTCGGCAACGCCTGTTGCGAAATTTCCACGCATTGAAGCAACGCCTTCTACTTCAGAAGAAGCAATTCCAGCAATTACCTCAATTACTTCGGGAGCAATTTCCACCTTTCCAAGACTTGTAGAGTGCTCTGTCATGTCAATTAATTGATTCTCAGACATGTCAACAGCTCCTTTCCTGTAACCTTTTCATAAGTATTACTTTTTCTCCGTTAAATCATACTTCTCAAGGAATTTTGTGTTAAAATCAGCTTCCACAAATTTCTCATGATTTAATAATCGTAGATGGAAAGGAATGGTTGTGTCAATACCTTCAATAACAAATTCACTTAATGCACGCTTCATTCTTGCAATGGCTTCTTCACGAGTTTCTCCATAGGCAATAAGTTTAGCAACCATTGAATCGTAGAATGGTGGAATCTTATATCCTGGATATACTGCAGAATCAACACGTACTCCAAAGCCGCCTGGCGGCAAGTACATTTTTACCTCGCCTGGTGATGGCATGAAGTTTTTATCAGGATTCTCCGCATTGATGCGGCATTCAATTGCCCAGCCTTCAAATTTCACATCTTCTTGCTTCAGCGATAATTCTTCACCATTTGCTACGCGGATCATGGCTTTAATTAAATCGACCCCTGTTACCATTTCTGTAACCGGATGCTCAACTTGAATTCTTGTGTTCATTTCCATGAAGTAGAATTTCTTATTATTATAGTCGTAAATGAACTCAACTGTTCCAGCGCCGGAGTAGTTAACAGCTTTTGCTGCCTTTACAGCTGCTTCGCCCATCTCTGCTCTTGTCTGTTCATCAATAGCAGGTGATGGAGTTTCTTCAAGAAGCTTTTGCATACGGCGTTGAACTGTACAGTCACGTTCACCTAAATGAATAACATTACCATGATTGTCTGCCATGATTTGAATTTCACAATGACGGAAATCCTCGATATATTTTTCAAGATAAATTCCAGGGTTGCCAAATGCTGCAGCTGCTTCTTTTTGAGTTACATTGATACCCTTTACAAGCTCTTCCTCATTAAGGGCAACACGAATTCCTTTACCTCCGCCGCCTGCAGTCGCTTTAATAATAACTGGGTATCCCCCGATAATATCGCTGACAACCTTTTTCGCATCCTCAATAGTTTCAACGATTCCTACAGAACCTGGAACAACTGGAACGCCGGCTTTTTTCATCGTTTCCTTCGCTACGTCCTTCGTACCCATAGCTTGGATTGCTTCTGGACTTGGACCAACCCAAATCACATTGCTGTCACGGCAAAGCTCTGCGAAATCAGCATTTTCAGCTAAAAATCCATAGCCGGGATGAATTGCATCTGAATTCGTCATTTTAGCAACCGTAATCAGATTTGTTTTATTTAAATAGCTGTCTTTTGAAGCAACAGGTCCGATACAATAGGCCTCATCAGCTAATTGTACATGAAGAGCCTCTTTATCGCCTTCTGAATACACAGCTACCGTTTCAATGCCTAATTCTTTACATGCCCGAATAATCCGGACAGCAATTTCTCCTCTATTTGCAATCAATAGTTTTTTAATCACCTATAGGCCTCCTATTCAGCTTTAACAAGAAATAATGGTTGACCATATTCAACTAACTGGCCGTTTTTAACAAGGATTTCCACGATTTCTCCCTTAACCTCAGCTTCAATTTCATTGAATAGTTTCATCGCTTCAACAATACAAACAACTGATTCTGGGTTAACTTTATCGCCAACTTTAACATAATCATCTTCATCCGGAGATGGAGCTGCATAGAAAGTACCTACCATCGGTGAAACGATTTTGTGTAAATTTGCATCATCAACGTTTGCACTAGCTTCAGCAGCCTTTGGTGCTTCAGCCTTTGGCTCTTCTGCTTTTGGTGCCTCAGCTTTTGGTGCAGGTGCTGCCTGAACTTGTGGTGCTGCAACTGGTGCTTGAACAACTTCTGGTGCTACAGCATACGTTACACCACTATTTTTTCTTAGTTTAATTTTGCAATCTTTTTCCTCGTAAGTTAATTCACTGATTGATGAACCATCAACTAATTTAATGAGTTCTCTAATTTCTTGGACTTTTAACAAAGTACTACACTCCTTTACCCCTGTGAAAGTTAATTTTTTAATGTTATTTTATAAAGAGAATTGAATACAATTTTCCTCATATACACTACTATACGAATCTTTGATTTTAAATTCAACAATATATCGTTAGATTCGTAATATTTTGACACCTTTTTCTCTTTTACAACAAAATATTATAACCCTAAATTTTTATAATATTAATAATAATTAAAGCGAACTGATGATTATCAGTTCGCTTTTTCAATAAATTTCTATTTAATTGGTTGGAACTCTACAGCTACCTTTTTCGGTCCAAGTTCGTCATGAACTAAACGCATAATTTCATTAGCAGCAGTAGTTGAGCCTTCTTTCGCTTTGACAATGACACGTACCTGATCCTCTTCCGCTTTCACAAGGGCATCAGCATAATTTTCATTGGCTAGAATCATTGTTTCTAAGATTGCTTCCTTTGCTGCAAACGTTTGTAGATTTTCCATCTTGTCTAGAGCTTCACTTCTTTTTTCTGCTGTTACATCTTTTGAAGCAACAATCGCTTGTAGTTCTTCTTTTTCTTGGGCACGTTGATCATCAATTTCCATTCGTAACGCAGTAAAGATATCATCAGAAGAGATGCCAGAAGTTGCTTTTCCATCCTGCATTTCCTCAATTGATACTGCAACGCCTTTATCTGCGGCTGCTTTTTGTTCTTTCGCTGCTCCTTCTTCTGTTGTTACGATGGCATATTCATCAGATTGCTTCATCGGTGTTGTAATGTAAAATACTGATAATACAACTACTAAACTTACCATTGTTAATAACCATACAGTTTGCTTTTTCAATAACATTATGAATCCCCCTTAATTTTTTTTGGTAATACCGACACGCGATGGTTTGGTACATCTAACACTCTTGTTACAGCTTCAATGATCATTTGTTTCACTTTTAAATTTTCAGCACCTTTTGCTACAACAAGTACACCTCTTATTTCTGGCTTTTTCGTTTTTAGAATAATTGGCCCTTCCTGCTCTCCGTTACGAACAATGACTACTTGTTCATCTCGGGACATATCCTCAACGGTCCGTTTTCCCCCCTCACGGTCAACTTCATCAGTTTGTTGACTTTGAACAACTGAATTTTTTTCAAGGACTTTTGTTTCAGTTGCATCGAGGTTAATCATCACCGTCACATCTTCTACACCAACAATATGTTCAAGTGCGTCCTTCAGTTGATTTTCATATGTAGCTTCATAATCAGAGATTTCACCTGAACCCTCTGGTTTTTTTTGACCAAAGACAGCTGCATCTTTTTCAACTGAGTTCACTGACCCTAATACAGGCGCTGCAGTTTCTGAAGAGGATTGGGAATGTAATAGATTGCTAATGAGCATAAAGGCAATGCCAATGGCTAAAAGTATTAGCAGGTATTTCTGATAATTTTTATCTTTCGGTTGATCAACATCTGCTTGGCGGCTAAATAATCCTTTTAACCAACTCCCGAAATCATCCTTTTTTTTATTCATTTCTTACATCTCCCCTCCCTCCATAACTACATTTACTTTATCCTGATCAAGCTGCCAGTTTTCAGCTAAAAAGGCTTCGACAGCGGATAAATTACTCTTTTCATCCTTTGAAACCGGGATGGTTGTATCAATTCTTATATCTTTGACAGCCGGTATGCTTTCCAGATTACCCTTGGGATTTTCACGCTTTACAGTTACATCCACTCCTTCCAGGTCTCGTGAAGATAAGTTTTCAACATTTTCAGAAAATTGAAGATGAACAGCTTCAACCTTTAATCCATAATCACGCATCAACTCCACCTCCACCATCGATTTCATCTGGACAGCCATTTCTTCTAAAATATATGCACGTTGTGAGGCTTGTATTTCTTTTTTCTTATTTTCTATTAAATTTTCTACTTCTTTTTTTTCTTCTACTGTTGGAAATTTGAATGCTGCCAAGATATCTTCCAAATCTGTATTAAAAATTTTTAAAATTGGATTTAAAATAATCACAATTAATAAAAGGCCAATCACCATTTTTGTATAACGCTGCATATTCGAGTTTGGCAATAATAAATCAATAATGATAGCTAATAGAACAAACAAAATAATATTTGTAACCCATGTCGTTAAAAATTGCATCATGATCACCTCATCATCATCGAAATATTTCCAGCAGAAACGATGATTGTGATTGCCAAGAAAAACATAATCGAGACAATTGCCAGTGCCGCAAATACGTAAATCACACTTTTACTAATAATATCCAAACACTGAATAATGGCGCCGCCGCCAAGAGGCTGGAGGAGTGCTGCAGCCGCCTTGTAAATAAAAGCGAGTATTAATACCTTCACAGCCGGAAAAACAGCCAAAATAAGAATGATTGCTACTCCGACTAACCCAATTGTATTTTTTAATAACACGGATGCTCCTAAAATGGTATCAGCCGCGTCAGTAAGCGTCCGTCCAAAAACAGGGACTACATTGTTTGTCACAAATTTTGCTGTGCGAATCGTGATTCCATCTGATACGGAAACAGCTGCTCCCTGGACAGAAAGAACACCTAAAAATATGGTTAAAAAAGTTCCTAAAATCCAGATAGCAATATTTCTCATCAATCCCGCCAGCTGCGTTACTTTATAATGGTCCGTGAGTGTGCTGACAATACTTAAAACCGTCGCTAAAAATAATAGCGGCAGTGTAATGTTATTGATGATTAAACCACTCGTATGGACAAGAAAAATGATAATAGGATGAAAAAACGATACGGATGCCAAACTACCAAGGGAAGCGATTAATCCTAATAACAAAGGAATGAGTGCAATCATGAAGTTCATCATATTATGAATCGCTGTTTCGGCATAGCTAACAGCGACATGAAAACTATTTAGTGCTAAAATAATCAACACCATAAAGACGATTGAGTTCGCAATCTTACTTACCACATGGTGTTCAAAGGCATTTTGAATAGATTGCAGAACAAGACTAAAAATTGTTAGCATAATCAGCGTGCCAAGAAGTTTTCCATTGGCAAATAACTCTTGAAGGATGAACTTCACCAACCCCTTCAACCATTCCTGTGCAGAAAACTGCTTGTCCCCTTTCACAAAATCCATAAAAGACCCCTTTTGACTTTCGGGTAAAAATCCACCGTATTCATGAACGATATCTTCCCAGTATTGTTTCACTTCATCAATTCCAAGTTTTTCAAGCTCTTGGTCAATCAAATTCCGTTCAACCTCTGTTGGGGTGGTTGAGGCTTGTACAACGAAAGGTGAAAATAGGATAAATGCAAATATTGCCCCCGCCAAAGCAGCTACTATAGTTTTAGACAGTTTACCTTCACTAATAGAGAGCAATTTTTTCACCTCAACTTTCTATGTTCAAAAACATTTTATTAAGACGGAATCAATGAAATAATCGTTTCAATAATTACGGTTAAAATCGGGATGGCCATGACAAGAATGAGGATTTTTCCGGCCATTTCGATTTTAGACGCAATCGCTCCTTGTCCGGCATCTTTTGTAATTTGCGCCCCAAATTCTGCTATATAGGCAATACCAATAATTTTTAGGATGGTTTCCACATACATCATATTGACATTCGCAGTAATGGCAATTCGTTCAAGCATCCGAATAATTTCATAGATTTGATCAACGAGAAAAAGAAAAATTGCAATACTTACGAAAATGACCAACATGGAAGCAAACGCTGGTTTTTGTTCTTTAATAATTAACGCTAAAAAAGTTGCAATGAGTGCTACACCCACAATTTGTAATATTTCAATGACAGCCCCCTCCTCTACTGAAAAAGAAAGACACCCTTAATCTTGATAAATAAATCCTGGAGCTTTGTGATAACCAAAAATAAAATATAAATAAAAGCAATTAGTGTAACCCAATGGGCAAATTCTTCTTTTCCCATTTGTTTAAAAATCGTATGAAGAAAGGCGGTAATGATTCCGATACCTGCTACATGAAAAATGATACTTGGATTAAACTCCATCAACTTCTCCCCCTAAAGCTACTACATCAGTAAAATGACAATTAACAGCCCAGATAAAAATCCGAGATTTTTGACCATTTTTTCGTATCGCCCTTGTTTCTCCCGCGCATCATTTTCTTCTCGTTCAAGATGTACGAGTGTCAAGCGGATATGTTTTTGCTGATGTTCCCGATCGTGCTGGCCTAATGTTTCGCCAAATTGCCGTAATACCTCATATTCACCTTGTCCAAAAGCAGTCCATTTCCAACATTCATCAAGGCTTTCTTTCCAAGCAACGCTCACATACGTCTCCCCTTTGGATAAGCGTTTTGCAAAGCCTTTAAAAATCAGTGACAACGGATTTTCAAACTGTTCCGCCAAATGGGAGCAGGCTTCACTTAAAGTGACATGTCCATACATGATTTCTGCTTCAAGTGATTGAAGAGCAACTTTTAGTTGTCTCAATTGTCTTGGCCTTTCACTTAGCCTTTTCGCTAGTTCAAATCCAAACCAAGTAGTGGCAATAATAATAAAAATGGATCCAATTATTTTCAACAATGTCTCTCACTCATTTCTTTTGTAAAAATGACCTCGCCATTTTTATTGTGAATTGAGTTCACCGTACCAGGTCCATAAGTTCTTGATAATCCTACGTACCTTTCAAACACTTTTAGCTCCATCAGAGATTTTAGTGATGGTCGTCTGTACAGATCATCAAGATTAGACCCATGAACCGTAACAAAAAGAACAACACCTGCATTCACAGCTTCTAAAATAGCCTCTATATCTTCCACTCTTCCAATTTCATCGACAATCAGGATGTCAGGACTCATCGATCGAATTAACATCATCATCCCTTCAGCTTTTGGACAGGCATCCAAAACATCAAGCCTTGGTCCAAACTGATGCTGCGGTATTCCTTTCACACAGCCGGCAATTTCAGAGCGTTCGTCAACAATCCCCACCTTATACGACGGGATATCACGTTCATAAATACCAGTACTCATTACTCTGGCCATATCCCGTAAAAGCGTTGTTTTACCTGTTTGCGGAGAACCAAAGATGATGGTGTTCATCCATTTTCCATTAAATAAGTAGGGAATAAAAGGCTCAGAAATTCCAATTTTCTCTTTCGCAATTCGGATATTAAATGAAGTTACGTCCTTAACCGCCTTTACCTGTCCTTTATCAGTAATAACTTTTCCAGCTAAACCAACGCGATGCCCACCCCGAATCGTAATAAAGCCGCGGCGCAGTTCCTCTTCCAACGTATAGATTGAATAATCACTAAGTTTATTCAGCAAATTTAGTCCATCTTGTTTTGTTACAATATAGCCATTTGGATAATAAGGCTCCCCTTCAATCACTAGCTCAAGCGGACGGTCAATTCTTATGCGAATTTCTTCAATTTTTTCTTGAATAGATTTGGAATACTGGCAAATTCTTTCTACAATTGTTTTTGGTAGCATTTCCAGTACTTCTTCAAACACCAGCCGTTCCTCCTCATTTTTTATTCTTTTACTGAAAATTTATGCATGTCCGCTCCGTTTATGACAAAATCCTAGAATCCTATTTGTAAATTCCATATAAGATTAATGCAACACCTAAACCAATAAACAGCAATTTAGATAATGACAGCTCATCAGCCAAATTGATAAGCCCAATGCTCATTGTCGTGATTAATATGGTTGGACCAACAACCGCTAAAAACGCGTTCACAGCCAAAGCCTTTCGAACATCATTCAAAAATAGCATCGTAATCGCTGCCGACAATTCAATTAATGCCGATAAAATACGCAATCCCGCCATTGACATCACAGCTGTGTCAAGGAGTGCAAACCACCGTCTCAAATTGTTCTCCCCCTATTTATCTGATGCAAACATTACTCTCTTCTCACTTTAAATATTTATGACAAGCTTTTTATTTTAGAATAAAAAAAACAGAGGAGAACAATCTCTCCTCTGTTTTTTAAAATACTTTTTTATTCAAGTCACTTATGCTCTTGATACATATTTACCGTCAGCAGTATTGATAATTAACATATCGCCTTCGTTTACGAATAATGGAACTTGAACAACTAATCCTGTCTCTACTGTAGCCGCTTTTGTTACGTTAGAAGCAGTATCACCTTTAATGCCTGGCTCAGTTTCAGCAACTTTTAATTCAACAGTATTTGGAAGTTGAACCCCAAGTGTCTCTCCTTGGAATGAAATAATCTGTACTTCCATGTTTTCTTTTAAGAATTTAAGTTCATGCTCGATTGATGCTGAACTTAACTCGATTTGCTCGTATGATTCATTATCCATGAATGTATGAACATCACCGCTGGCATAAAGATACTGCATACGACGGTTTTCAATGCGTGCTTTGGCAACTTTTTCACCGGCACGGAATGTTTTTTCTTGAACTGCACCAGTACGTAAATTTCTTAATTTAGAGCGAACAAATGCCGCACCCTTACCAGGCTTTACATGTTGGAATTCAATAACCTGCCAAATGCCGCCATCTACTTCAATTGTTAAACCAGTTCTAAAATCGTTTACAGATACCATTGGAAAAATCCTCCTAAATGTGATTGTAGTGTAGTAGTAAAGATGATAAATGCGTATTTATAATTGTATTAATTGCTTCGGAGACTGCGTTAAGGCAGCATTCCCATCTTTTGTAATGACAATATCATCTTCGATGCGGACTCCGCCAACACCTTGCAGATAAATTCCCGGTTCGACAGTTACAACCATTCCGGGTACAAGTACAGTGTCTGATTTCATTGATAAGGCAGGCCCTTCATGGATATCAAGTCCAATCCCATGTCCAGTAGAGTGTCCAAAATAATCGCCATAACCTTTTTCGGCAATATAATCCCTAGTTAAAGCATCAGCCTGTTTTCCGGTCATACCCGCTCTTACTCCATTCATTCCACGGAGCTGAGCTTGTAGGACAATATCATAAATATTTTTTAAATCATCACTTATTTCACCAACTGCGACAGTTCTAGTAATGTCAGAACAATAGCCCTTGTAATAAGCCCCAAAATCAAGTGTTACAAGTTCACCGGTATTGATTACTTTATTAGAAGCAACGCCATGCGGCAAGGCGGAGCGCTCACCAGACGCTACAATCGTATCAAATGACGATGATGTTGCCCCAAGTTTTCTCATATAAAATTCAAGTTCATTTGAGACTACAAGTTCCGTTACACCAGGCTTAATAACTTTAAGGATATGTTCAAATGCTTGATCAGCGATTGCTGCTGCTTCTTTCAATATCTGGATTTCGTCCTCGCACTTTATTAAACGAAGTGATTCAATCATACCTGAAGTAGGGACCAACTGCGCTGATACTATATTATCATATAGTTTATATGTACCATACGTCATTTCGTCTTGTTCAAAGCCCAGTTTTTTGATTCCTAATTCTTTTACAAGACTGGCAACTTCTTCATGAATGGGACCTTTATGTTGAACAATCTCATAGTTTTTCACTTGATTTTTTGCCTGTTCAACATAGCGAAAATCAGTGATAAATACTGCTTTTGTTAATGAAATGACAACAATTCCAGCAGTCCCCGTAAATCCCGTCATATATCTACGGTTTTTGCTATTCGTAATGAGCAACCCATCCAAACCGAATTCATTTAATTTTTCACGAATCTGTTTAAGACGATCCATATTGACCATCCCTTCAATCAGTTTTTGCTAGCTAGCATTTCCTTAAAAGCAATGACCGCTAATTTATAGCCTGTAATCCCAAGACCAACAATTTGTCCTTCACATACCGGCGCAAGCACCGATTTGTGTCTAAACTCTTCGCGCTTATGTACATTTGATATATGGACTTCAATGACTGGTACATCGACACTGGCAATCGCATCGCGAATTGCATAACTATAATGAGTAAACGCGCCTGGATTTAAAATAATACCGGCAAAATTGTTTCTTGCTTCGTGAATTGCATCAATAATGCTTCCCTCATGGTTAGATTGAAAGCAGGATAATTCAAGACCTTCTCCTTCGGCAAATTCACTAAGCTGTTCCTCAATATCCTTTAAAGTAGTCCGCCCATAAATTTCAGGCTCGCGCAAACCGAGCAGATTTAGATTTGGACCATTGATGAGGAGTAACTTTGACATGGTAAAACCCCTTTACCTATAGTTGATTCATAACTCTAATCGAATTGCAACCATTATATTTTACCATAGCTACTCCTCATTTGAATAGAAGATTATGCCTGTTTCATTTGTTCGTGATCATAGGAAATTGAATATCCAACAAATACGCCATAAAGAATATATAAACAAAGTGTTGTAATGATGGTATTTCTTCCAAACTCACGAACAGATTCCAGGTTAGGGAAAATTGGATTCAAAACATAAAATACAAGAAGCCATAAAGCTATTCCAAAAAGCATACCAGGCCATATTTTTTGTGTGTTTTTCAAAAAAACATTATAAATAAGGGCAGCACCAATCGAAAACAAGCCAATGAGTATGATGCCAATCCATTGACCTATAGTCCCATATTTCCAAGCACCAATAGTCCACGGCTGCAGGATTAATGAGGGACCCAATTTGGTAAAATTAAAGTAGTAAGCAATATAACCAATAAGACTCCAAAAAACACCTCCCAAAAAACCAATCATGATCACTTTTGACATATGGGATAATGGTGCATCGCCCTTATTTTGTTCAAGGTTTGGATTGTTTTTATCCTCATTTTGTTTTACCGTCATCTAAAGCACCTCCATTATTCATTATGTCCGAATTACAGCCAATCATGTCGGAGTTAATACTGTGTTAAAAATTCCCAAAATGGACATACTATTTATTGTATAAAACTAGAGGTTTAATCACTTTTCTTGTAGAATATATATAGAGATATAAAAAAGTTGTCCTCCTTTATTTTAAAAAGCAACTTTACGAGAAACTTTTAGGTTGGTGAAACATAGAATGTCAGACAAAAAACAAAATTATGGTGGGCAAGCCGTTATTGAAGGGGTCATGTTTGGCGGCAAACATACATCTGTTACAGCTATCAGGAGAAAGGATCAAACAATCGAATATTTCCTTGTTGAAAAAGAACAAAGACCAGTGCTTGCAAAGCTAAAAAAAATACCATTTGTTCGCGGTATTGTGGCCATTATTGAAGCAAGTGCAAATGGTTCCAAACATATAAATTTCTCCAGCGAACGCTACGACGTTGATCCCAAAGATGACATAATTGTTCAGAACGAAAAAAAAGAATCTAAACTCACATTAATATTTGGTGTTGCTGCCGTTGGTGTCATTTCCTTTTTATTCGGAAAATTTATTTTTACGCTAACACCTGCCTTCCTTGCAGAATTATTTAGGCCAATATTCCCAGGTCACGTTATGCAAAATTTAATCGAAGGATTCATCAAATTTCTGCTACTCATTTCATATATATATTTTGTTTCTTTAACACCATTAATCAAACGTGTTTTCCAATATCACGGAGCTGAACATAAAGTGATTAATGCATATGAAAGTGGGAAAGCTTTAACAGTTGAAAATGTTCAAGCCGCCTCAAGGCTCCATTATCGCTGTGGCTCCAGCTTTATGTTATTCACAGTTATCGTTGGCGTATTCGTTTATATGCTTGTGCCAACTCAGCCCCTATGGGTAAGAGTCGTGGACAGATTAGCACTTCTTCCGATTGTACTTGGTTTATCATTTGAAGTTTTGCAGTTTACAAATAAATTAAGAGAGATTCCTGTTCTAAAGTTTTTAGGTTATCCAGGTCTTTGGCTTCAATTATTAACAACGAAAGAACCAACCAATGACCAAGTGGAGGTTTCAATAGCATCTTTTCGGAGAATGCTTGAATATGATAAAGAAATAGCTGAAACCAAAGTTGCTCAGAGTATTGTGTGAATATTAAAAATATGGGGAGGTGAGCCTCTTGTTACGGCGACCAACTATTCATCCTATCGTCCTACTTATTATTGGATTAGCGGGGATTGGGTTAGTGTATCGATTAGTAGTAAATCCTTTTGCGTTACTCAAAGAGGTTTTTATCGCTGCGGTTGTTGTGGGGATTATTTTTGCAATATATAAATATGTAATGCAAAAACGTGTAGGCGGTAATAACCGTGCAGAAGCAAAATATCGCAAAGCTGCACAACAGTCTAAAAAAAGACTATATAATGAAACGTCGAATCATTTAACAACAAAAGTAAGAGGATCATCACAAAAGCACCCAAATAATAAAAAACCACTGCGAACAATGGCGGCAACAAGGCGAAAGGATCATAATTTTACAGTTATAGAAGGCAATAAAGGAAAGAAAAAGAATCGAGCTCATTTTTAAGCTTGATTCTTTTTTTCTCTAACAACTTTTCTACACCTTTTATAATTTTAACTTCCACTTTTCAACAAATTCCTCCGCCTTTTGCTTTCCTGTTTCTAATAGCTCTTTTTTCACCTTAGAAGACAATGTAAATTCCGTTACTTTCACTTCTTCAATCGGAATAAAAATAATTTGTTCAGCAATCTTTTTAGATATATATCGTGTATCATGAGCATGTAACATTGTTTCAATTAAAGCTGGAAGCATTTCAAAGGCATTATTGATGATATTGGGAGGAATATTATCCAGCCTCGGGCTTAGCCTAAAGCCAACAATCGGCCGAACTTGTTCTTCTTCGAAAAGCCAGATTGGAAAATTGCTCAATACAGCTCCATCAACAATAATTGATTTGATGCCCAAGCGATCATAAATTTTGATTGGTTCAAAAAAATACGGTATACTTGCACTCATTCTTACAGCTTTGGCAACAGAAAAGGCTTGCTGGTTTAAGCCGTAATGACATAAATCATCGGGCAACGTAATGATTCTGCCTTTTGTTAAATCAGAGGCAATAATTTTTAATGATCCTTCCTCGATATCTGCAAAGGTTTCAATCCCCTTATCCTTTAATAATTTTTCCATCCACTGTTCTAGCGCATCACCCTTATAAATACCCATGCGAAAGTAAAAGTGGGCCGATTTTAAAAAAGGAATCGGGATTCTTGTATTCCGCCGATCTAAAAATTTTTTAAAATTTACTTCCGTTAATGTTTTATTAATCTCTTTGGCATTGTAACCAGCATTAATAAGAGCCGCGATGATGGCTCCCGCGCTGGTGCCTGCCACTTTTTTAAAAACAAAGCCTTCCCGTTCCATCACTTCGATTGCACCGACAAAAGCAATGGCTTTCATACCACCACCAGAAAAGACGCCATCAATCTCCATGTTTACGTCCCCCTTAGGGTAAGATTCAATTTGTACGTATCATTAAATCCTAAGCAGGAAGTACTATATTTAGAACAAAATTAAGTTCTCATTCGATCCCCTGTTTCTCAAAGCCATCACCGAACTTGATGATTTTTTTTATTAGGAATGTATGTTTTCCAAAATATGGTTAATCATAGTAATAAGCATATTAAGTAAGGGTGGGTAATTAATGATTAAATTACAATCAAACATTGAAGGCAAAAGAGCTTATTTTGGAGAAATACATCATATTTTCAAATCCAACGGATGCAGTTTTTGCAGTAATTTTGACTATGATCAAGGGAAGTTTGATGCTTTATTATGGCGTGACGGCGGAGAGTCCATTTATTTAAGGGTTCCTTTTTATGTAGTGGACGGGGTCTTAGATCATTCTAGAGCGCTAATTGAATTTGGAACACCTTTTGTAATTAAACATATAGTTAATATCGGATTGGATTATGATGAGCACTCATTGCTCACAGGTACGACTGGGATTACTCAATTTCAGGAACCACTTGATACAGACGATTATATACGGGATAAAAGTAGATGGGAGATTGTTGGTGAAGAGAAATTAGAACAAGTCATAAATTCAGCCAGTGGATTGTTTCGTTCCTAAGTTCTTAACTCAGAAATATCGAAAAAGCACCTAGCTTTTCCAGGTGCTTTTTTCGATAAGATATTATGTGAAGTATTCTATTTTTGCCTGAGGAAAATAAGTATGAATATAGCTGCCTAGCGTATCTTTTATATCTTCTTGTTCCTGATCGGTATACACGTATTTCCCAATTCCATACTTTCCCCATTTCCACTTTCTCTTCGCTTCATCAAGCTCCAACTTCGTCATTGGATAATTTTTCTCAATTACCCGTTTCGCAGGTTTTGTGAAGCGATGTTGAATTAATTCAAAAGTCAGGTCTGTTTTTGCAGCATCAGGCAGTTCAGCCTCTAATTTCTCAAACATTGCTTTATAACCTACTTTCCAATCCTCATGAAGATAAATTGGAGCTATAATGAAACCTAAAGGGAAGCCTGCCTTCGCTACTTTTCTTGCCGCTTCAATTCTTTCATGCTGTCTGGATGTGCCCGGCTCGAAGTTCTGGATGATATAATCGTCATTCATGCTGAAGCGAAAACGAGTCCGGCCGTTATGCTCGGCATCCAGTAAATGATCAACATGGGCAAACTTTGTAACAAAACGTAATTTTCCATATTCCGATTTACCGAAGTATTCTATGGCCTTTTTAAGTGTATGTGTTAAGTGGTCAACACCGACAACATCTGACGTACAGGATGCTTCAAACCTTGTTGGTTCAGGCGCTCTTTCTTTCATATAATTATTCGCTGCCTCAAAAATATCATCAAGATTGACATATGTGCGAATATATGGCTTGCTTCCCATCGTCGTTTGTAAATAGCAATAATGGCAATGTCCCATACAACCTGTCACAAAGGGAATCGCATATTCAGCGGAAGGCTTTGAAGTATCAAACTTTAACGTTTTCCTTACGCCAACAACCAATGTTGACTTTGCCATGCGATATCTTTGAAAATCATTTTCACCCGGCAAATTTCGAATTTGGTTATGGGAGGTTGTTTCCCTAATTTCAATTCCCATCCCTTCGAATTTGGAAATCAACTCTTTTCCAAGGGGATATTCCAATGCTCCCGGCTCTACATAAACTAGTTGGGGGACAAATGGCTTAACCATAGTAGTCCTCTTCCTTGGCAAAACCAAAAGCTTCTTGAAAGGCATGTTCAGCTTCATTCGCTGATGAATAAACGGCAACAGCTTCATTTAGCGGATAATAGGTTTCATATAAAAATAGCGCAAGTTCATTTGGCGAATCAGGGTTTTGAACAACAGCCGCCTCTTGAACATGTGCTACATCCTGTGCATGCGGGTTGCGAATAATAACGTAAACAATTTGCCCTGGCTGATATAATTCCATTTCATCAACTCTTTCCTGTAGTAATACACATTGGTAGTGTTACACAGACTAGTTCACATTATGTCTATCTCAAATGCTCATGGTACATTTGTGATCGCCGCTTTATAAAATTTAACTGATATGGTATCATTAAATTCCTTGGCAGGGGCACCAATCGTCATGTACGGTTGGCCATCAGACAGGAATCTCTATCGGTAGAGATTCCTGTATTTTTATCCATAATACTCCATGTGATTATAATCACAAAACCATCGACATTTTTGGAGTACACTTCAAGTAGAGATACGAAGAGTTAACCGAAGCCATCGTGGTTTAATAAGGAGGAATTTGTCGATGGAGGTTTCAAACGTAGTATTGAGTGCTCCACTGCAACAATTAAAGAACGAGCATGTGTTGCTCCGGGCAGATATGGATTTTTTCTATGATATTACTGAGGAAATCGAGTTTGAATCGGGTCCTGCCGTAGTTCAATTATTTGCTAAATTGTACGAGCAGGTATCCGCTTTTAATGATAAGCTGAAAGCACATTCCAGACAAGAAGAAGAAGGGTTGTTCCCTATGATGGCTCGCCACCTAGAAGCAGATGACAGAATAGTCGAGGTCATGGAATTTGAACATCAGAAGGCTGAGCAGCATCTACAGGATTTTCTAACTGAAGCAAAACAGGCAGGATCGCCCATCGATGAAAACGATGTGCAATGGATTACAGTACACGCAGTCCGGGCCCATGCTACCTTAATACAACACTTCGCTAAAGAAGAAAAAGTGCTGTTTCCGTTGGCAGAGAAGATACTGACGGTTGACGAGAAGGAGGAGCTTGTAAGACTATTTCAAACTCGATAAAGTCCCTCCTCCCACCGCCTATAAAGACCTTTCTATCCGCTTTAATTTATCGGCGGATTTTTTTGTGGATAAAATGTTCACCTTTTTTCCATAACTGCAAAGTAATTATTTTCACAATCTGCAAAATTAAATACTCTTCCTGTAGGCATATTGACAATTTCTCCGACTGTAACATTTTTGTTTAGTAAGTCGCTATGTAATTCATCGATTTTTTCCGAGAAAAACATTAAAGAAGGTGTACCAAGATTTAATTCAGGTGACATTTTAGCAATTAATTCCTTATTGTGTAAAATGATACTTGTTTCTGCATCCATTGTTGGAGCAATTTCAATCCATCTCATTCCCTCTTCGTTATTTTCTGAAATTACACTAAACCCCACCTTTTTTGTCCAAAAGTTCACTGCCTTATCTTGATTATTTACATACAACATAATTTGACCCACTATATTAATCAATCATTTCACTCCCACTATATTTTGATAAAGTATATCAGTTATATATTTAACAAACAAATTATAATATTAATCAATAAGCTCCATAATTTTCATAATTTCTTTTGGATGTGCTACTATTAATTTACAAAAATATAAGGAGGTAACACAGGATGGCCTTACCTAATTTTGAGGAAAATTTACAGAAGTACGCGAAACTATTAGTTGCAAAAGGAATTAATGTTCAACCCGGCGACTGGGTGAAACTGACGATTACCGTTGACCAAGCACCATTAGCCCGTTTAATTACTGCTGAATCCTATGCTTTGGGAGCTGAAAAGGTAATTGTAAAATGGTCGGATGACGAAATCACAAAATTGAACTATAAGCATCAACCACAGGAAGTGCTTACTGATATCCCTACATATGAAATTGAGGAATCCGAAGACCATGTTTTGAACCACCGCGTCTGTCGTCTTTCGATTATATCCAGTGATCCTGGTTTACTGCATGAAGTGGATCCGGCAAAGATTGCGGCCTACCAAAATGTTGCTGGAAAAGCGTTCAAAGTTCAGCGAATGGCAACACAGAATGATGATTTGAAATGGAACGTTGCAGCGGCAGCTGGTGCGGGTTGGGCTGCGAAGGTGTTTCCTAACCTGGCAACGACAGAAGAACAAGTAGATGCCTTATGGGATCAAATTTTTAAAACATGTCGTGTGTATGAAGATGACCCCATCGCTGCTTGGGATGAACATAAAAAGATATTGAATGAAAAAGCAGCAAAATTAAATGAAATTCAATTTGATGCATTGCATTATACGGCACCGGGAACAGACCTAACGTTAGGATTGCCGAAAAACCATATTTGGGCATGTGCGGGAAGTGTTAATCCAAAAGAAGAAGAATTTATTGCCAACATGCCAACAGAAGAAGTTTTCACTTCACCAGATACTCGTCGGATGGATGGTGTTGTGCGCAGTACAAAGCCATTAAGCTATGCGGGGACATTAATAGAGGGTATTGAAGTTCATTTTAAAGATGGTAAAATAGTTGACATTTCTGCAGAAAAAGGGGATGAAACCATTAAGAAGTTGGTGTTTGACAATGAGGGCGGAACTGGTTTAGGTGAAGTCGCCCTTGTACCAGATCCATCTCCAATTTCTCAATCTGGTATTACTTTCTTTAATACTTTATTTGACGAAAATGCTTCCAATCACCTCGCGATTGGTTCATCATACCCGACGACCCTTCAGGGTGGGACGAAAATGAGTCAAGAAGAATTACAACAACATGGTTTAAACACTTCTACTGTTCATGTTGATTTCATGATTGGCTCTAATAAGATGAATATTGACGGGGTTAAGCAGGATGGGACCATTGTTCCGATTTTCCGCAATGGGGATTGGGCAATTTAATCTTGAAAAGTGTGAAGTATAGCCAGATATGGAAGGGCAAATATTAGTTACAGATTTTTTAAAGCCTGTATCGGGGATTACCAAGTAATCTTTAATACAGGCTTTTTTTAATTTCTGGTGAACACCTAACTAACTTTTTACTCTTTATTTGATTTCTTGAATTCTAGTTAATAATTCAGACTTTTCATCTGCTGTTAACATGTTTTCCGCTTTCGGGAATAAAAGGTTCTCTTCTTTGGCAAAGTGATTTTTTAACAGATTTGCAGCATTCATTATTATTTCCAAAGATTCTTTTATTTCTGTTGATGTAAGTTTTTCATTTCCTGCTTTTTCAAGGAATGAATCTAAAAGGGATCGAGCTTCTTTATGTTCACCAGTATTAACTGCTATTGGACCGGTTGAAGGATCGATATGTTTCGCCATTAATAGAAATAAAGCATTTTCTTCATGCTGTGAGTGAATCACAATTTCTCCTTTAAAAGCCTCTACCTGGCTTTTTAATTCTGCAAACTTCTGAAGGGAGTCACCTTCTTTTTCAATTTGCTCTGATAATAATAATAAGTTATCAATTTTTTGTAAAAGTGGTATATGTTCCTCTTTTAAACGCGTAAGCCCAGCGCACAATTCTACTAATGGCTTGCTTTCTTGAGCTTCAATGTTACTAGCCATATATCCTCACCTCATTATATTTTTATTATTAGTATAATACGAATATTGTTAATGAGCTGAGAAGTTAGTCACATATTGTTGATGTATTAGTATATTATTACGCGTTTCACAAGATCTTTTACAGTCAGGATACGCTCAATGTTTCCAGCAATTCACTTTCTTTGTCTATCTCTCCAACTGCATGTTCCCACCACTTATAACCTTCCGGAAGCCAATCATTCCTAATCTCTACCTTATCATTCTTTGCCATGTCTTTCCTTACCTTTTCATCCAATGCCATATACTCACAACAAATTTCAAGGATATCATCAAATTGTGCGAGTGACATGTGAGGCACCTTCTTTCATTATTTAGAAGGGTTTTGTTGTTTCATCCCTTCTTTACTACATAATATTCAGTTTGTCGGTTAAAAGGATAATTAATTCTGTCAATATTTTGAACTTAGAATGGGTACGTCAGATAATATTTACATTCCAAACACAGGAATTATTTCATTTCAACAATTACAATACTTCGATATAACCTTCTGTTCCATTGACAAGAATTCGTTGCCCATCTTTTATAAGTTTGGTGGCATTTTCCACTCCGACAACTGCTGGTAAGCCATATTCACGTGCAATAACTGCTCCATGTGTCATTAGTCCACCAACTTCGGTTACTAGGCCTTTTATGGATACAAACAACGGTGTCCAGCTAGGATCAGTAAAGGATGTGACTAATATATCTCCCTCTTCTAGGTCTGCATCCTCCATGTTTAAGATGACACGTGCTCTTCCCTCTATAACTCCGGAAGAAACAGGGAGCCCTATAACAGCCTCTGCAGGGAGATTTTCTCGTTTATACTCACCAGAGAGTGTTTCACCGTCAGACGTGATCACACGCGGGGGAGTCAATTTTTCATATAATTTGTAGTCATCTTTTCTCTTATTGATAATCTGGTAATTCAGATCATTTGTGCGTACGACTTCACGAAGTTCTTCAAAGCTGAGATAGTATATATCTCCTTTTTCATGAATAACGCTCGCTTGCACGAGTTTTTCAGCTTCTTTTAGTAAAGCCTGCTTATAAACGAAGTAGCGATTAATCATGCCGTATTTTGGATATTCACGATACCCGATAAAATTACGGATTAGGGCAATCATTCGTTTTGTTTCTTTTGCTTTTTGTTCGCCCTCCGGTAATTTCTTCAATCGATCTAATATTTCTTGTTCTTTTTTCAAAGCAACACGCAGCCCTTGCTCAAATTTCTGAATGCTGGCATTAGGTTCAAAGTTTTTGATGTTACTAAGAATTATAGGGACAAGCGTAGTTGGTTTTTCACTCCAACGAGTTTTCGTAATATCGATTTCTCCGGCACATCTCATTCCGTATTTGTTGAGAAAAGCTATTATTGCGTCTCTAGCTTCCTGTCCACCATCAAGCTTAACGATTTTCTCCAAAAAGGCATCATCTTTTACATATTGTAGGTAATCAATTACTTCTGGATAAGGTCGAATCACATCTGCGACATCCAATAGTGCCAGACCCATTTCCGAAGTAATATTGTTTGGTACAGATTGAGAGAGCGTGTCTGCTGCGTTTTTTTCACCTAACCACTCGTTCATTTTTTCATTGATCCATGTTGAAGCATTCATCGCAGCCATAAATACAGCTGAGCTTTGTGGGTCAAATAAAATCTTCTTTAATTCCTGAATATCCTCTTGAATAAAATCAAATAAATCCAATCCTGATTTTGTTTGGATCTTTTGTTTTAACTCTTGTATCGATGTTTGACTTTTCTTAATCAACTCAGAAACGATGGATGGATTGTTTTCGAATGGTGCCGGCATATCTATATTGCCTCTGTTAGGACTCGGTGCATCCGAATCATTAGGTAACGATTTTATAAAATCCCCATGCTTAAGTATGTTCATAAGTGCGTCTTTCATGAGCGGATCGTGCTGTCCCATAGTATTTAATAAAATGTTTCTACTAACAGGTGAAGCCAGTTTAGGTGTGACATCGACAAACAGCCTTCCACCAGCTTTACGCATGGGCGCAGGAGTTGTTAACAGGAAAAAAGACAATCCCAATGGTTTGATGGGATCTGTCATCATTTGTTGATGACCAACAGATACATAAACATGATTTTCTTCATCATTCGCTTCAGGGATGGGAAAAAGAGTAGTGATTGGCCGGCTTTGGACAATATAAAATGTATCGTCAACTAAACACCATTCGATATCTTGTGGGCAACCAAAATAAGCTTCAATCTGTCTCCCGATGCGTGCCAGTTGTAAAATTTGTTGGTCAGTAAGTGTTTGCGTCTCTTGTTGATTAGGAGCAATATCGCGTGTCTCTGTTCCGCCTTCTTTTCGTCCATAGATAGCTAATTTTTTAGACGCTATCCTCTTTTCTACGATTTCTCGCTCCTGTACTTTATAACAATCGGCAGACACCAAGCCAGAGACCAGTGCTTCTCCAAGTCCAAAACTGGCATCAATTGATAGTAATTTTCGGTTGGAGGTAATTGGATCAGCGGTAAATAAAATCCCTGAAGCCTGCGGAAAAACCATCCTATGAACGATAACGGATATATAGACTTGACTGTGATCGAATCCATTTTGCATGCGGTAAATTATTGCACGATCTGTAAATAGGGAAGCCCAACATTTCTTGATATGCTTCACGATTGCTTCTTTCCCTATGATATTTAAATAGGTGTCTTGTTGACCGGCAAAAGAGGCATTTGGCAAATCCTCAGCAGTTGCACTAGAACGTACTGCATAAGCATGTTCCTCGCCAAACCGGGAGAGATAGTGAGCAACTGAATTCACAACATCAGCAGGAATTTCTACTTCCATAATGGTTTGTCGAATCTTTCTACCGATTTCAGCAATTTGATCACGATTTTCTACATTTTGCATTGTTAGTTGACCTACTAATGCTTGAAATGTTTCGTTTTGTTCGATGGCTTTCTGATATCCCACTGTTGTTACACAAAATCCTTCTGGTACTTGTATTCCTTGGATTTTTGATAATTCCCCTAAATGTAACCCTTTCCCCCCAACGAGCAAAAGCTGTGTTTTTTCTATTTCCTGAAAACCGAGAACCAAAGAACCCATTCTATATGCCTCCTAACCATTAATGTTCTATTGATTTTAGCAGTAGTAAATGAGAATAAATAGTCTATAATGACCATTTTTTATATGCTATAATTAAATTAGGAAGAGTTTAATTGATTATTAACAGATTATAAGGACAGTCCCCTGGCACATAAAAGCTTAAAAGTGCCAGGAGACTGTTCTCGTTTTTAGTTATTTTCCACGATTAATCGTATCGTTCAACTTCGTGCGATACTTGTCTCTCCATGTTTTGGCGTCCTTCACTAGCTCGTCACAGAAAGCGGCAACGTCCTCGCCCGTAAGGTCAGTGACTTTCTTTCCATCGGCTGCACCTTCTTCGAAGAGGTCGATAATGCCGCCAAAGATACGGCTGCTGTCTTCCCAATCGGAGGGACCACCAGAGGTCCACATATATTTTTTAATAGCGTCGTAAGCGTTGCGGTACTCACTTGGAAGTGCCTTCGCACGCTCCTCCATCGCCTTCCATTCCCGCTTGTCCTCAAGACTACCGATAATTTTTTCAAAAATACTCATTTTAATCTCTCCTTTGATTTTATTTAGTTCTGAGTTCGTTAATTTTGCCTGAGACGAAATTCCATTTTTTCCAAAAAAGTTCAAGTTGTTCTTGACCTGCTGCGTTGAGTGTATAAAATTTTCTCGGGGGGCCGATAGTCGATGGCTTTTTCTCGATATTCACCAGATTGTTTTTCTCAAGTCTCATGGTAATCGTATAAACTGTTCCTTCAACCACATCAGTAAAGCCAAGTTTTCGAAGCCGTTGCGTAATTTCATAGCCGTATGTTTCTCCACGGCTGATAATCTCAAGTACACAACCCTCAAGCACCCCTTTCAACATTTCTGTAATATTTTCCAATTTTCTCCCCCATTTGTATTTCATGAATGTTTTCAAGTACTCTGTAACACAGGTACTTTGTGTTACTGGTATTCGGTATTACTGATTACTAGTATATAGTAATACATATTAGTGTTTCTTGTCAATAATACATTATTTAATATCATTGCTTATACCCTCTTCTAGACAACCCAATAAAGCAGCTCTACGACAAAGTTTCTTTATTATTTCTTAATTACAAAAGAATGGCAATCATCAAGATTTTCAATTGGGTAAAAGTAATAATATGTATTTGAGCACTGCAATGGTGGTGAAAAATTAATGAAAAAGTTAGTTATACTATTCCTGGTCTTTACTGGAATTATCCTTCCTGTTCAACTAGTAAAGGCAAATGTCCAGTTGAAATGGGAGGATGTTGCATCTATGGAAATAAACCGCACTTCCGGGGGAGCACGAACTTTCAATGAAAATGATGGTATTGAAGCATTCGTCATCAAAAAGGTGATTGAATGGATTAACACAGCAAGCCCTGTAAAAGAAACAATGGGATTGGTTGATAAAAAAACTCCAATCGCTGTATTAAAAATTAAAATGAAAAATGGTGATGTAGCGATAGTAGAACCTGCTTATGTCTGCCATGTTCAAAATCAAACAAAATTTTGTACGCTGGCAGATGGTGAACTCATACTTACCCAAAATAATCAAAAGCTTCGATTAAAATCAGTTGAGTTTTTTGATTGGCTTCTTACAGGGTGGAAACATGAAAGTACAAGGCCACCTCAAGATACGAAAGAAATGATGGTCAATGATATAGTAATGGTTTTATTAGGTCCAGAAATAGATAAAGCGGTGAGCAAATATTACTCTGAATATTTAACTTATTCACCATCAGTCTATCCTTACCAAGTGGAAATCGTAAATATAGAAAGAATTGGTGGGTTCCGTACCTTTCATTTGTTAATTACATTGGAAACCACTCCAGTGGTTGGACCACATATTTCTGTAGGAAAAGATAGATTGACTTTTGAAATCTCCCCAACAATAATTCCAGGTCAAATTAAATTAAAGAAATTTGAACATCTTGAAACACATGAACTTCCATCACATTGGCAAAACATTATAAAAAAGAAAGCCAGGTAATTAAGTTGTTACATGGAGAAAACTCCCATAAGGTTTATGAGATAAAGTCAAAAAAAGCATCCCAAAATTCTGATCTGATTTGGGATGCTTTTTTAAAATTAAGCTATTTATCTGAAATTCCTTTTTATAAACCACATTTTAGCTGTGCACCACAGTTTGTACATGTGTTACAACCGCCAATTTCTTTAACTTTCCCTTTTCGGCAAACAGGGCAAGTATTACCTACTTCGTTTCCGATTGTTACATCTGTAGAACGAAGGTCGCTGATTGTATCAACCAATACGACATGTGGTTGTGCATGCGGCACTTTATCAAATTCAACGTCATCAAAGCTGTTTTCTTCAGCTTTAAGAGTTAATACTTGAGCGTCACGGCTGCCATCAACGTATACTGTTCCACCTTTGGCTCCGCCTTTATATAATCTTTCATATACTTTTTGAACCTGTTCAACAGAGTAGCCTTTAGGGGCATTTACTGTTTTACTGATGGAGCTGTCTACCCAACGCTGAATTACACATTGTACATCAGCATGTGCTTCCGGTTTTAAATCCATTGCAGAGATAAACCATTTTGGTAGGTTTTCTGGATCTACTTCCGGATGTTTATCTAGATATTCTTGCAGGATATCAGCTTTTACTTCAATAAACTTACCCAAGCGGCCGCTTCGGAAGTAAGAGAATGAGAAATAAGGCTCAAGTCCTGTAGAAACACCAACCATTGTCCCAGTGCTGCCTGTAGGAGCAACAGTTAGTAAATGTGAATTTCTAATACCATGTTCAAGAATTTGCCCGCGGATTTCTTCAGGCATTTTCTTCATATAGCCTGTTTCCGTAAATGCTTTTCTGAGTCGATTTGTTTCTTCATCAGTTTCACCAACTAAGAATGGGAAGCTGCCTTTTTCTTTTGATAGTTCGATTGAAGCTTGGTATGCTTCAGTGGCAATCGCCTCAAATATTTTATCTACAAGCTCATTTCCCTCTTTTGAGCCATATTCTGTTTCACAATAAATCAAAAGATCATGTAAGCCCATAACGCCAAGACCGACACGGCGCTCACCTAAAGCCTGATTTTTGTTTTGCTCAAGGAAATATGGTGTTGCGTTGATAACATTATCCTGCATTCTAACACCAACACGGACAGTCTTTCTAAGCTTGTCAAAATCAACAATTTTGTTTTCTTTGTCTGCCATTTGGCCAAGGTTTACTGCAGCCAAGTTACAAACACTATATGGTGCGAGAGGTTGTTCTCCACACGGGTTTGTTGCAACCACCTGATGTCCATAAGCACGGGCATTTGTCATGTCATTCGCATTGTCGATGAAGAAAATGCCTGGCTCCGCTGAGTATGTTGCACAAATATTTATTAAATTCCAAAGCTCTTTCGCGCGAATTTTTCGATAGACTCGAACTTTATGTCCTAGCTTTTCCCATTCGCGGACATCGCCAACGTTTTGCCATTCTTCATTATAGATTTTCATTTCCTCTGCATTGTAATTTTCAACATCAGGGAACTTTAATTCGTAGTAATCATCGTTTTCAACGGCGTCCATAAAATCTTTTGTTAAACAAACAGAAATATTCGCGCCAGTCAAAAACTCTGGATTGTGAACACTATAATGTCCACCTGTTTCAAGTTTTTCTTCAGCTTCATGGATTACCTTTTCTGTGAATCCACCAGTCCCAGGGATTGTTTTGTAATTAACAATACCTTGATACATTGCTCTTTCCGTTTCAGTTAACGGCGTAAATTTCAACTTTTCTTTTGCAAGCTTTTTGATATGTTCATCTTTTGTATTATCAATTAAGAAACGTAAAATTCTAGGATTTTGCATTTTTGAGATGATAAATTCTACAATATCAGGATGCCAGTCCGAGAGCATGATCATCTGAGCTCCCCTACGGGAACCACCCTGCTCAACTAAATGCGTTAATTTCGCAATATCATCGAGCCATGACACTGAACCAGAGGATTTGCCGTTTACGCCTTTTGCAAGCGTATTACGTGGTCGGAGGGTTGACCCGTTTGTACCGACGCCACCGCCACGGCTCATAATTTCCATAACTTGTGTGCGGTGTTCGGAAATGCCTCCTCTTGAGTCTTGAACGAACGGCATTACGTAACAATTGAAGAAAGTTACGGCTGTACCTGAACCCGCACCGTAAAGAACACGGCCTGCCGGAATAAAGTTCAATTTTGCCAGTTCATCATAAAACTTCTTAAACCATTCTTGGCGCTTTTCTTCTGTGTCTTCCACAGCGGCAAGGCCAGTTGCTACACGTTTTGCAATTTGTTCGTAGTATATTTCAAGCGGTTTTTCAATGACATCAAGTGAGCGTGTGATAAGACCCGTCTTAACCTCTTTTTCCGTTTCAAAAACACCGCGAAACTCTTCCTCAACCAAAACGACTGCTTTGTTATGTTCCCAATCAATATCTTGGATAAAGCCTGTACCACGTGCAGGAAACTTTGGATCTTCTTTAATTGTTAAAACAACAAAGTCCCCAGTTGCAAGTGTAATCTTTTCAGTATCCTTAAATGCATACCGGTCTAACATTACGAGTCGAGAAACACCTTTATGTGTTAGTTTCATATCCGTTGTAATTTCATGTACTTGTGGGAATAATGCAATGTCCTTATTCAATCTTTCAACATCAACCATCATTTTTTCGGCAGCAGCCGTCACCATTACTTCATCTCCCCTTAAAACTAGTAGTTTTATCTAGTTGTTTAATTTATACAGTATACTTACCGTAACATATTATCTCTTCCAATTCAATATATAGTATCGATAATATTTGCCTACACACTATATATTGATTAGCAACTAAATAAAACTCATTTTGTCAAACTAGTAATTCATTAAAAATAAGAGAAAAGTTAAGATTGATGGATTATTTTCGAAAATTACCACGGAATATGGAAAATTTTCTTGTTTGCAAAATTAGAAGTAGATTCTATCGCGATGTTTGAAGATAACAAACAAAAAAATGTGGCTTTTTTACCACATTTTTCACAAAATAATCCAGCGCTTTTCGCTTATTTTCGAAAATTCCAGTCATCTTTTAAATATTTTTCTTCTTCAATGCTTTTAATTATATTTAATTCTCCCTCACTAAGTATATAACGTTTAAGCTCAATTTCAAGACCTTTTTGAAAACCATTTTTGAAGGCTTCCTTCGCTTCTTCGATGGTTACGGCCTTGTTTGCTAGCTTATTAATAGAAACAGCTTTGTCTTTAAAAGCCGCCATCATCCGTTCTTTGATCTTTTCATTTTTGTATTTAAAAAGGCTGAATAGTTTTTCCTCGTCTATATCTAGTAATATCGAACCATGCTGCAAAATAACACCCTTTTGTCTAGTTTGGGCGCTTCCTGCCACTTTTCGACCTTCGACAACTAGCTCATACCAGGATGGTGCATCAAAACAGACGGAGGACCTTGGGTTTCTTAATTCCTCTAACTCACCAAAGGTTTTCGGTATGGCAAAGTAAGCGTCAAGCCCAAGATTTTTAAATCCTTCTAATATTCCCTCTGATATGACTCGGTAAGCTTCAGTAACAGATGTAGGCATTTTCGGATGGTCTTCAGACACAATCACACTGTAGGTTAGTTCCTTGTCATGCAAAACAGCTCTTCCCCCTGTGGGCCTGCGTACAAAACCAAGCTTTTGTTCTTTTACAGCATCCATATTAATTTCCTTTTCCACAGTTTGGAAATAGCCGATTGATAATGTCGGCGGATTCCAGCCGTAGAAGCGTATGGTTGGGGCAATTTTCCCCTCACTATGCCACATTAACAGTGCTTCGTCACAAGCCATATTAAAGCTTGGCGTGCAATTCTCAGAATCTATAAAGTACCATACCTCTTTTGACATATCATCATTACTCCTTCTTGTATTGACCATAATAGCAAACAGCATCAGCATTTAATGTAAGTCTAGCAAAAGTTAAGTAAATCTCAAAATAGTGATATTTATGGTATCAATATCCATAGTAATTTAACTATTTCCTTTGCTTCTCTGTAGAAACCTTTATATAATTAGAGAGGAATGTTTTTTCGTATCATAGGGAGGAGTTATAATATGACAACATTAATCGTAACTATCGTCGTCGTTGCTGCGTACTTCGTCGGCACGAAACTATATCAAAAACGGTATTTAAAGACACTAACAGAAGAGGAATTTAAAGCTGGTTACCGTAAAGCCCAGTTGATTGATGTTCGCGAACCAAATGAATTTGATGCAGGCCATATTCTTGGTGCGCGCAATATCCCGCTTAGTCAGATTAGAATGAGAAAGATAGAAATTCGCAAGGATCAGCCAGTGTACCTGTATTGTCAAAGCGGTATGCGCAGTTCCCAGGCTGCCGGTGTTCTAAAAAGATTAGGATATAAAGATATCAGCCATTTAAAAGGCGGCTTTAAAACTTGGACAGGCAAAATTAAAAAGAAAGAAGCAAAATAAAAAATGGAGCACGCATATGCTCCATTTTTTATTTTATACCGTTTTTTGATAACGCAAAACCGGTTTTCTCGCTGCCAACGTTTCATCTAAGCGTTTGACAACTGTGTTGTGTGGTGCTTCGAGGACAGCCTCTGGTGTTTCTTCTACCTCTTTTGCAATTTGAATCATGACTTCGATAAATTCATCAAGCGTTTCCTTTGATTCCGTTTCAGTTGGTTCAATCATCATACATTCCTCAACATTTAACGGAAAATAGATTGTTGGTGGATGATACCCAAAATCTAATAGCCGCTTCGCCATATCTAATGTACGAACGCCTAACTTTTTTTGACGACGGCCGGATAACACAAACTCATGCTTGCAATGTGTATCATGTGGCAGATCAAAATAAGGAGCGAGTTTTCTCATCATATAATTCGCATTTAACACCGCATATTCCGAAACAAGCTTTAATCCTTCCGGCCCCATGGTCCGAATATAAGCATAGGCGCGAACATAGATGCCGAAATTACCATAAAAAGGTTTCACACGGCCAATCGTTTGCGGTTTATTATAATCGAAATAATAGCCTTCTTCATTTTTTGCCACTAATGGTACCGGTAAAAATGGGATTAAATCTGCTTTCACACCAACAGGACCAGAACCCGGTCCGCCGCCGCCATGTGGGCCCGTAAATGTTTTATGAAGATTTAAATGAACAACATCAAAGCCCATATCGCCAGGACGTGCTTTTCCCAAAATCGCATTTAAATTCGCCCCATCATAATAAACCTTACCGCCCGCTTCATGAACAATCTTGGCAACTTCAACAATATTCTTTTCGAATAATCCCAATGTATTTGGATTTGTAAGCATTAGAGCAGCTGTATCATCACCAACAACTTGCTTTAAATCCTCTAAATCAACTAAGCCGTTTTCGTCTGATTTTACCGTTACCGCATCGAAGCCTGCAACTGTTGCTGAAGCTGGATTCGTTCCATGTGCAGAATCAGGGACAATAACCTTTGTCCGTCCTAAATCACCGTTTGCTTCATGATAGGCGCGGATTAGCATCAATCCAGTCCATTCTCCATGTGCACCTGCTGCCGGCTGTAAAGTGACTTGATCCATTCCAGTAATTTCAGCTAAATCATTTTGTAATTCATACATTAATTCCAAAGCGCCTTGAACGGTCTTTTCATTTTGGTATGGATGAATATAACCAAATCCTGGTAAACGGACAATTGCCTCGTTCACTTTCGGATTATATTTCATCGTACAGGAGCCAAGTGGATAGAAGCCGGAATCTACACCATGGTTTCTTCTTGATAAAGCTGTATAGTGACGCATAATATCAAGCTCAGACACTTCCGGCAATTCAGGCTCTGATTTTCTGATATAGTCTTCAGCAAATAGATCCTCGAGATTGACTTCTGGAACATCTAATTCCGGAAGGCTGTATCCAACTCTACCCTCTTTACTGATTTCAAAAATCAATGGCTGATTTTCTTTAAGCATGGTACCCCTTCATCTCCTTCACAAACAAATCAATTTCCGCTTTTGTTCTTAATTCCGTTACAGCAATAAGCATATGGTTGGAAAGTTCAGCGTAATCACGCCCGAGATCATAGCCACCGATGATTCCTTTTTGCAGCAACTGATCATTCACTTCTTCGATAGACTTCCCACAATCAACGACAAACTCATTGAAAAATGGCCCTGTAAAAGGTGAAACGAAACCTACACCCTCTAGCTCACTTTTCGCATACTGTGCTTTCGCAACATTTTGAAGAGCCATTTCTTTCAAACCTTTTTTACCTATGGCTGTCATGGCTACAGCAGCAGCTAAGGCATTTAAAGCTTGATTAGAACAAATATTGGACGTCGCTTTCTCACGGCGAATATGTTGTTCCCGCGCTTGCAGTGTTAACACAAAGCCCCGTTTTCCTTGGCTATCAACGGTTTGCCCAATAAGCCGTCCCGGTACCTTTCTCACCAACTTTTTCGTCACAGCAAAATAGCCGCAATGTGGACCGCCGAATTGTGCTGGGATACCAAAAACTTGAACATCACCAATAACGATATCTGCGCCAAGCTCACCTGGTGGCGTTAAAAGGCCAAGTGAGAGCGGATTACTTGAAACAACAAACATTGCTTTATGTTCATGAACAATCGCCTCTATATCCTTTAATGACTCAACCTGACCAAAAAAGTTCGGGTATTGTACAATTACGCATGCAACATCGTCACTCATATTATTTTTTAATGCTTCTACATCTGTTTTGCCGTTTTCCGTACCAACTTCAATCACTTCCAAATGTTGCCCATGCGCATATGTTTTCAATACTGTTCGATATTCAGGATGAACAGCTTTTGATACAAGCACTTTTTTACGGTTCGTTTGCCCGGCGCTTAATGAAGCTGCTTCTGCAAGTGCCGTACCGCCGTCATACATGGATGAATTAGCTACTTCCATCCCCGTCAGCTCGCAAATCATCGTTTGAAATTCAAAGATAGCTTGCAGTTCACCTTGGGAGATTTCCGGCTGGTACGGTGTATAGGCTGTATAAAACTCTGATCTAGAGATCACATGATCTACAATAACAGGGATATAATGATCATACACACCGGCCCCTAAAAAAGAGACATTTGTTTTGAAATCTTTATTTCTCCCTGCTAATCTTGTGAATTCTTTCATCAATTCATGCTCTGCCAAAGGCGCTTTAACATTTAGTGCTCCTTTAAAGCGCACCTCTTCAGGAATATCAGAAAATAATTCATCAATGGAAGCAATCCCAATTGCCTCCAACATTTCCTTTTTATCTTGCTCAGTCATTGGCAAGTACCGATAGTTCATTCAAGGAGCCCCCTTACTTTTGACGTTTATAAAATGGTGTGGCAACAACCTTTGCTTTCGCAAATTTGTTCGGTCGTACCTCAACACTCACTTCTGTCCCAATATTTGTATACTCACTATTAATTAAAGCTAATCCAATTGATTTGTTTAATGTTGGCGATTGCGTACCTGACGTAATGTAGCCAATTTCTTTATCGGCATCAAAGACTTTATAACCATGGCGTGGAATGCCACGTTCAATCATTTCAATACCGACAATTTTCCGTGATAGTCCTTCTTCTTTTTGTTTTTTTAAAGCTGCTTTTCCAATAAAGTCGGCTTCTTTTGAAAGTTTAACAGCAAAACCAATTCCTGCTTCAAGCGGTGAAATTTCCGCATCTAGCTCCTGACCATATAATGCAAGCCTAGCCTCAAAGCGCAATGTGTCACGTGCACCTAAGCCGATTGGCTGAATACCTAATTCACTACCAGTTTCCAAAATCATTTTCCATAGTTTCTGTGCTTCCTCTGAACGGCAATATATTTCAAAACCATCTTCACCTGTGTAGCCTGTTCGAGAAATTAGCACGTTGATCCCATTTAAGTCTATCCCATCTTTAAATTTAAAATATTTTAATTCAGAAAGATTAGAAACGGTCAATTTTTGCAAAATTGCTTGCGAAGCAGGACCTTGAAGTGCTAATTGGGCAATCTCACTAGATGAATTAACAACCTCAACATCGCCGAAAACATGCTCTTTTAGCCACTCGAAGTCTTTCTGAGTATTGGCTGCATTGACAACAAGCAAATAATCATGATCAGCTTTTTTATATACTAATAGATCATCAACTGTGCCTCCATTTTCGTAGCACATGGCAGTGTACAAACAATCACCGTTATTCATAATGCTAATATCGTTTGTCATCAATTTTTGTAAAAAGGCAAGGCTGTCTGATCCTTTTATTTCAATTTCACCCATATGGGACACATCAAACAAACCCGCTTTTGTGCGAACAGCCTCATGCTCTTCTTTAATGGAAGTAAATTGTACTGGTAAATCCCATCCTCCAAAATCAATGGTTTTGGCACCATGCTCTCCATATAAGGGAAATAACGGTGTAGTTTTCAGCTCAGACATGAAACTCCTCCTTCTGTAGATAAACTTTGCAATACTTATACTTTCTTATCAATATAAAAAAAAACAGAGAAATGCAAATAAACTTTGCATTTCTCTGTCCTGTTACCAGAAAGTTTTCAACCAACTTTGCTAAATTTTTAAACAAAAAATGGTCTACTTCCTCGTGGGTGGCTTTATATAAGCTCTCTCCAGAGTCGCGTCAAACAAGAGTCTTTTTGCCTGAGAGATTCACAACTGCATTTGTTGCTTGCTCCTTCGGCGCCACATTTAAGGAATGTCGTGGTCTCTCCCCTTGCCTTCATTCGCAAATATATATTTTTTTAGAAATTGGGTATAGTAATCATTAATCATAATTCTACATTTATCCTACAATAAATAAGTTTGTTCGGCAATTACTTTTTGAATTATCAAAATAAAATGGGCTTCGCCCCTTATTAATATTGAAAGGATCGATTCTATGCATATCGACATTGAATTTGATCAAACATGGCAGGATGAATTTTTAAGAAAGGTCGACCAGGACGGGCCATGGGCTAACTGGGATCTTTTTAAGCTGGCCTATGAAATAGAGTACCATATGCTAATTCCTGAGTTTGAGGGATTGATTGCGCCAAACTTTTTACCACATCTAACACCACTTCCCCATCAAATTGAAGCGGCCGAGACCGTATTAGGACAAATGAATGGAAAGGCAATCTTAGCAGATGAGGTTGGTCTCGGAAAAACAATTGAAGCCGGTCTAATTTTAAAAGAATATATGATTCGTGGTTTGGTCAAAAAAGTGCTCATACTAGCGCCTGCTTCCCTTGTCACCCAATGGGAAGCAGAACTAAACCAAAAGTTTTTTATACCGGCCGTAGCTCAAAAGAAAAGTTATGTTTGGGAGCAATGTGATGTTGTCATTTCATCCATTGATACAGCCAAGCGTGACCCCCATCGCGAAATTATTTATCGTCAAGACTATGACATGGTTATTATTGATGAAGCCCATAAGTTAAAAAACAATAAAACTAAAAACTATGAATTTGTGCAAAACTTAAAGAAGAAGTTCTGTCTTCTACTCACGGCTACACCGATTCAAAATAAGGTCGAGGAAATATTTAATTTAGTATCGCTGTTAAAACCCGGGCATCTCGGCAGTCAATCCAACTTCACGAAGTCTTTTTCAGCTAAAGAACGTTCAGTTGAAAATAATGAGTATTTAAAAGAACTGATTAATAAAGTAATGATTCGAAATCGCCGTGGCGATACTGGGATGGAGTGGACGAAGCGGCATATTAAGACTGTGCCTATTGAATTATCAAAAGAAGAACAGGATTTCTATGATGCTGTCTGTGCATTAAAATCAGACGAAACATTAAATAAAAGTCAATTTTCGTTGATTACACTGCAGAAAGAAGTATGCTCAAGTCGTGAAGCAGCCTTTTTAACACTGAAAAATATGCTGCAAAAAGAAACAACAAGCATGGTTATACTTACAATCATCCGTGATTTAATGGAAAAAGCTAGCCGTGTCAAAACGAATGCAAAAGCCGAAAAGGTGTTGGAGTTAATCAAAAATAGTTCTGACAAATTCATCATCTTTACAGAGTACCGAGCTACGCAATTGTATTTGCAATGGTTCTTGCAGCAGCATGGAATTTCTTCCGTTCCATACCGGGGCGGCTTTAAAAGAAGTAAAAAAGACTGGATGAAAGATTTATTTAAAAATAATGTGCAGGTTTTAATCGCCACTGAAGCTGGCGGCGAAGGGATTAACCTGCAGTTTTGTAATCGCATCATCAACTATGACTTGCCGTGGAATCCTATGAGGATTGAACAACGAATTGGCAGGGTACATCGCTTAGGGCAGGAACGTGACGTCCTTATTTATAATTTCGCTACGAAGGGGACCGTTGAAGAACATATTTTGCATCTACTTTATGAAAAAATTAATCTCTTTGAAAGAGTCATTGGCGAGCTTGATGAAATCTTGACACGACTTGAGATTGGCAATATTGAAAAACATATTGAAGACATTTTATTCCATTCGGATAGCGATGGCGAAGTAAGAATTAAGATGGAAAATCTCACCTCCATCATTAATTTCAGCTCAAGACAAGAAAGAGAGGAATACTTGGATGCAGCAGGAAGATATTCATAATTTTTTAGTTCGCTTCTTTTTAAGTAATGGTTGTGAGATTATGGAAAGCTCTGCGGGACATCTCGTTGTTCAATTGACAGTAGATTTGGATAAACTATTAATGAATCGGCCTTTTTATTGGCATTATCTCGAAAAGACCGGAGGGAAACCAAATCCTTTTGTATTGACATTAATAACAGACTATAAAAAGGCACCAGCAGGGTGTAATGGGGAAACGATTCATTTTGGTTCACCAAGATTACATCAAATTTTTAAAGTGACAAAAGCCTTGGCTTCCCACATCCGTCTTTTTGAACAGGTTAATCACGGTCAAAAAACAGCTCTCCAACCATGGCTTGTCTTAAATACAAAGGTATCGTATATTTGCGATCAAAAAAAAGAACTTTTTATTTCACTAGGATTAAACTTAATTAACGGGGTGGTTCTTGATCAAATACAGAGAAAGTTATCGAAAAAAACATTAACACCTAAAATTCCGGACTATTGCTTCACCCTTTCCCCGCTTATTAAGCCACAAAGTGGATTAAAAAGAATTGAAAATATTATCATTCAAATGATCAATAGCGATGACCACGAATGGGCGGAAAAAGCCGAGATTCGTTGGGAAAAGGACCTTCAATTATTAGATCACTTCTATGAGGACGTTGAAGAAAAGCCCGAAAGCTATCTTATTGAAAAAAACGCTTTAGAGGAGCAATATAAACCAAGAATTAAGGTCGACATCGTAAGTGGGGGCTTATTTTACCTTACCCAGCAGATTGTCTAATATGGAGAATTGGTTTTATATCATGTGAAAAAGGTTGGCCAATATCATTAGCCAACCTTATCCACCAATATAGGACATCTCGATTTTTCTTTTTTTCCCTTTTTTCGTAATCTCCATGCGTTCATCTGAATATCGATCATTTCGGTTCTCCCATACATCAATAAGAGAGTCACGAAGTTCATCATCTGCTGTATTATTTCTAAGTAACGTTCTTACATCAAAGCCTTTTTCGGCAAACAAACATGTATACAATTTCCCGTCAGCAGATAGTCTTACGCGCGTACAAGATGAGCAGAATGAATCAGTCACAGAAGAAATCACACCAAATTCAGTTGTTGTCCCAACATAGCGATAGCGGCTTGCTACCTCACCAAAATAATTGGGATCGAGTGGCTCAACAGGGATTTCCTTGGAAATACGTTCAACGATTTCTTTTTTAGAGACAACTTGTGATAAATCCCAGCCATTTGAGTTACCAACATCCATAAATTCTATAAATCTTAAATTAATATTATTTTCTTTGAAGTACTTCGCCATTGGAATGATTTGGTTCTCATTCATTCCCTTTTTGACAACCATGTTTACTTTTACCAAAAGGCCTGCTGCTTGCGCTGCCTCTATTCCTTTTAATACGGCACTCACCTTGACATTTTTTCCGTTTATATGCCCAAAAAGTTCATCATCAAGTGCATCCAAGCTTACATTTACCCTCTGTAAGCCTGCTGCTTTTAAGTTCTCAGCATACTTTGGTAAATAAACCCCATTTGTTGTTAAGGCTATATCTTTTATCCCGTCAATTTTATAGAGACGCTCAATTAAGAGATGTATATCTTTTCTTACTAGCGGCTCCCCCCCGGTTAGGCGAATTTTTTCTACTCCTAGAGTCGCGAAAAGCGCTGTAATACGCTCAATTTCATCAAAAGATAATAGCTCATGTAAAGGAAGAAAAGGATAGTCGTCGCCAAATATTTCTTTTGGCATACAATAAGTACAACGGAAATTGCATTGATCTATAACTGAAATTCTTAAATCTCTTAATGGTCGTTTTAATGTATCATAAACTTTCATTGAATCCGTTTTATTCAAGTGGTATCACCCCTATACTCTCAATAACAAAACTCTAACATATTCATAACATTGTGTAAAAAGAAAAAAAGCCCAAGTCTATTTTTTGTTCTGGGCATTTTTCCAAACATTCATTTTAATTTTTTTCTATTGTTTACAATAAGCATTAGCGCTAATGGGATAATTCCAAACATTCGCGTCAGTACTGGATCCTGTTCCGACTTTCTTTTTTTCCTTTGATTTACTCTTTCTTCCTTGGAAGTGCCTACATATTTTACAAATTGCTCTGTTACATATTTAACATAATCATTTGAAGACAATCGTAATCACCACCTATTTATGCTAATTACTAGTATCCCCCAGATTCATTTACTTTAATCAATTGTTCGATTTCCAACACGATTTCGGTTGGTTTTTTTCCAGTTGTATCAACGATATAATCCGCGTCCTGATAGGACTTCGACCTTTCAGTAAAAATAGCAAGAATATTTTTCTGCTTATCTCCGTCTAATAATGGTCTAGTATTATCTCCGGCAAGCCGATTTATAATTTCTTCCGGGTCGCAGTGCAGGTATATAACGATACCATTTTTTCTCATCCATTCCCTATTTTCACTTTTTAAAATAATTCCGCCGCCCGTTGTGACAATTTTATTTTCAGTTGGAATTTGTTTTAAAAATTGATGTTCATACTCTCTAAACCGTGTTTCACCTTCGGTTTCGAATATTTCTCTAATTGTTTTATGAAGTTCTTTTTCAATAAACTGGTCTGTGTCGATGACAGGTAATGATAATTTTTCAGCTAAAAGCTTGCCAATGGTTGTCTTCCCTGACCCCATAAACCCTGTTAAATATAAAGATTTCATCTACTCCTATTCCTCCACCCATTTCTCTATTTCTTTTGTCTCGAGGTTCATAATTGCCTTAAAATATTGTTTCCTTAGATTATTTGTTGTACATGTAGCTTTAATCTGGATGCTTCCTGTATTTAAAGGTTCAATAGAATAATCAATATACCCTGTGGGATAGTTGAACTTACCCGTGGTTGTTTGAATAGTGGGTTCTTCATTCACTAGCTTAAAAATGTCCTGCATCCCGATTTGCGAAATACTTTGCAGTTTTTCAATCTCCTCCTCCTCTACGTAGAAACGCTGTTCTATTTTATAAAGTTCTATTTCCGAAATGATCAAAAGCGGAAAAAGGAACATCAACATCATCGTAAGCGGCAGGATAAAGCCCTTTTGATTAAAGATAACACACATTAAGGCCACTCCTAAATATAAATTTTTCAGATGGGAGTCCTCTACTTAATAATCGTGGGGCCATCGATAATCTTTTCTTCATCTTTTTTCCAGCTGCCTCCACAGTAACAATGACACCATTTTCAACCAGCTCGTAATGGACATCATATACATTCTGCAAGAGAATCTCATTTCCAACTCCATTTACAGTTCTACGGATATTGGTACTATATTTTTCATAGGAAACACATGTCCCATCATCCATGTTTAAATAAAGTGAGCTTCCTGACGTTGATAATTGTCTTGCGCTGACGATTTCCTTTTGAATGTAGGCATAAAACACATCCATTTTGTGGGAGGTAACTGGAATCTCCGTTTTTACCAATTTAATTACATACGGCAAAAAGGAAATCATCAATAAAAACACTGCAAAGGCAAATAACATGTTTAGTAAAGTAAATCCTCTTTGACTATCTACAATACTATTTTTTTGCATAATCACATACGTTTCCTTTCTCTTTCCATGGTACTTCCCAATAGACACAAACTTTTGTAAATCCATCTTCCTCTTCTATACTTAATCGATAACTTCTTGATGTGGTTTCAATTTCCTTTGCTTCAAAGAAGGGATCCCCATCATATAAATACGACTCCACCTCATTGCGTAATACAATCAGCGCCTCTTTTTTATATTCCATTATTTCTCTTTCTTGATATGCCTTCATCATAATCGGCAGAAGAAATGTTAGTAATACTAAAAAAATCGAGAAAGAGCCTAAAACCTCCACCATAGAAAACCCTTTACAGTTTTTCAACATAAGTCTGTCCCTTTCCAAATAAAAAAACAAAGGAATAAAGAGAACCATTGTAACGCACATACATTTTTCCAGCCTTTTTTATCGTCCCATTCGCATAGAACATAACGGTTGCCGGCAGTGTAATCAATTGGACATCAATACTACTGGAATAGTTTCTTCTCAGAAGGATTGTTTTTTGATCCTGGGAGACTACATAACGATAACGTTCCGGGTAAAATATGATTTGAATGTTACTATGGTTGCTCATGGCATACATTTGGGTATAGGAAACATCCAACTGAAGTTGTTTAAAGAAGTAATCGATTTCTAAATGTCGAATGAGAGGTTTAAAAGAAACTACAGTGAACGTAGTCATGATCATAACAATTGTCAACACAACTAGGACTTCGGCTAGCGTATAGCCGTTCTCTTTCATGCTCCTACCTGATTGCATCATCATCCACCTGTTGTGGTATCTGATCCAGGTGGAGTTGCTGTGGTCGGTGCGGTTACTACACTGCCATCAAAAGTAATGTCTCCACCGCCTGGACAAGTATAAGTTTTAATATACTTTTCATCAACAAGCGTTTTCAAATCAGGTGGTGTTTTCTTTTCCTTAATCTCATAGGCTTGAATTTGCGCTTCCACAAGGTTAACAAGTGCCTCACAGCCTTTATCCTTCACCACTGCATTATTTTTCGTTACATTGGGAATTGTAATTAACAACAAGACAGAAATAATCATCAACACAACCATCATTTCGATCAGGGTAAAACCTTCTTGTTTTTTCAATATCTTTCTCAAGTGAATGCCTCCCTTACTATCACATTTCTATTTTCAAAAAATTGAACCTTAAAGCGATTGCATCATTCCGTAAATGGGCAACATGATGGAAATATATAATGTAATGATAAAAATACCAATCAACGAAATCATGGTTGGCTGAAGAATTCGCAGCCAAAATGTAAAGGTTTCTTCAAACTCATCCAGAACTAAGCTGCTATATTCCAATAACTCCTTTGATAAAATGCCGTTAGCCTGTCCATGAATAATGACAGTTGCTAGCTCCTTATCATAGTAAACTGTGTTTTTTATTATCGTTGCTAAATCATCTCCCTCCAGCAAAAATTCCCTAATTCTTTCCCCCTCCTCCTGAAAAAATGGAATATGCCCTTGTTTTATAAAAACACTTAAAGCATCGTTAATGGACAGGCCATTTTCTAATAAATTCCCAAAGTGAAACGAGAAAAAATAAGTATTATACTTTTTTACAACATAGCGAATAAGTGGAAATTTGCAAAAGAAACTGTATTTACCTATTGCAGTTTTCTTTCGAAAATGCAGGAAATAGGCAATGCTCAGTAAAATAATAACTATAAAAACCATCAATACGATGAATGGAAGGGAAGATTGAATAGAAATAATCATTGATATAACTTTTGACTGTGGGAGACTCATCGATTGATAGAGTTGAATAAACTGCGGAACCAATACCTCTTGCATGGCAGCAATGATAAGCATAAGAAGAAACAGCAAAAATAAAGGGTAGCGAATTACTTTTTCCGTGTTTTTCCTGAACTTCTCTTTCATTTCAAGCATATTGCCGGCATTGAATAAACCTTTTGCAAGGTCACCATACTTTTCAGCAAAGTATATATAGCTTAATCCCTCTTTAGAAAATTGTAAGGTTTGAAATGTATTAAAAAAGGGAGCACCTTGTTTAAGTGTTCGTAAAATAAACTGTAAATCTTTCTTTTTTTCGTCATTCACATAAACGCATAAAAATTCAATGGCAGTAGCCAGAGAATATCCCCTGTTTAATAATAGCCCTAGTCTCTTAAATAACTTAGCTTGTTCATGTAACTTCCACCTTTTTTTATTTTTCATAACTTCCACCATATTGATCGGCTGAAAGGAATCCGAGCGCCATACCTTTCGTGATTAAATCTTTTAGTGTTCGATATTGATAGGTTGCTTTTTGCCCTTTTGCTTCTTTTATCACTTCCTTAAGATTGGAGCCATGTAATATTTCGTATATTGTTAAACGGTTCACCTTTCTGCTTTGTATACAAAGAGGTGAACATGGACCGTGACAATAAGGACATTTTAAATTGACAAGCCTTTGGGCCGATATACATAATAGTGTCTGTTCGAGGTCTTGAAGTGAAACACCTAAATCCAGCAACCGATTGATTGCACTTTTTGTATTTTTTGTATGGAGGGTTGTTAAGACTAAATGCCCGGTTAAGCTGGCACGGACAGCAGCTTTGGCCGTTTCCTCATCACGGATTTCCCCAACCATAATAATATCCGGGTCATGCCTCAAAATGGCCTTTAATCCGGCTGCATATGTTATTCCAGCTTTTTCATTTACTTGGACCTGCAAACAGCCCTTATCAATTCTTTTTTCAATCGGATCTTCAAGGGTAATAATGTTACAATCCAACTTTTGTTGAATAGCAAGAAGAAGGGCGTACAACGTTGTAGTTTTGCCTGAACCGGTTGGTCCTGTTAGAATAATCAAACCGGCTGATTGCAGTGCTAATGAAAAAAGCATGTTGGTTGCTTGGGGAAAAAGTGAGAGTTTAGACAATGGTGAATCAATATTTTGAGGTAATACTCTAATAACCAGACTTTCTTGCTGAAGAGTTGGCAGCGTTGAGAGTCGGAGACTAATGTTTACATCATCCAGCAACATTTGAATCGCGCCATTTTGTGGCCGCCGCCTTTCTCCTATGTCCATGCCAGCTAGAAATTTGTAATGCGCTACTAATTTTTCGAAAATTTGCAACGGAATATTTTCCTTGGTAATTAATCTATGCTGTATGCGGAACTGAATCGTTGCGTCATGTTGACGTGGTATGATATGAATATCTGAGGCGCGGTAGAGCAATGCTTCTTTCAGCAAGGACTCCCCGCGTTCTTCAATAAAACCCAAAAAAGACACCTTCTTTCTAATTGTTTGATATTCTTATTCTCCACAAAATGACAAAATCCTTCTTTTTTCTTATAATTTTTTTACATAATATTCTTTGCATACACTTTTTGTAAATAATCTTTACTATTTTTATAATGAAAATGTGAAGATTTTCAAACAGTACTCCTGAAACAATTCCAATGTCTTATGAACTATACTATAATGAATATAATGTTAATAGGAATAAAATAAAGGGGTGAAGAAGTTGGAACAGACGTTAAAAATAACGAATGTACTTTCCGACCCAACACGTTTTTCAATCTATCAATATATTACCAAGCATCATAATGAAGTAACTGTACAAGAAATTGCAGATGCCTTTAATATTCATCCAAACGTTGCAAGATTACACCTTACCAAGCTTGAAGACGTGCACATGCTTGTTTCAGAGACCAAAAAAACGGGTAAAGGCGGTAGACCCAGCCGATTGTATCGTTTATCAGATGATGTGATTCAGTTAAATTTCCCATACAGGGATTATCAATTGCTTTCAGAAATTGCAATTGGGACATTACTATCACTTGGTGAGGTTGGTAAAAAGGCTCTTTTAGAAACTGGACAGCGTTATGGGGAAGAAATCATCAATAAGGAAATGAAAAGAAGCGGAAATCCATTAAGCTTTGATGATAAATTGCATCTTCTTAAAGATGCAGCCTCCATGCTCGGATTTTATCCTGAATTTGAAGCAACCCCAGATCATACAAAGGTTTACTTTAAAATTTTTAATTGCCCATTTAAAGAAGTAGCCGTCCAGAAATTAGGGGATGTATGCAAAATGCATTTCGCCTTTCTAGAAGGAATGTTCAATAGTTTATTTAATAATGTTCAATTAATTCAGGAAGATAATATGTTTAAGGGCTGTTCCTCTTGTAATTATTTAGCTTTAATTAACGATTAATTATGATTTGTTCAGACAAAATATGAGAATTCGGTCATTTACACCGCCCAAATTGTCCATTATAATAAGTAGAGTAATTATATTCTATGCTTAAAATAGTGAGTTTTTTTGCAAAGGAGGAGTACATAATAATGGGTAAAATGTATCGCGTTATGGCATTTTGGACTGCAATATTCAGTATTTTTTTCTATCTAGGAGATTTGTACACAACATCCCTTCTATTTTTAGGAATCACTGTCTTTTTCTTAGCAGTCGGATTTTTAAAGTTATCTGAGCGCATGTATGTCTACATATTTGGAGCATTTTTAACTATCTTCTTTATCGGCTTCACATATTGGACAACATTTATGATGCCACTAGGTGGAATTGAATGATTAAAAGCGGCGCTTTCGCGTCGCTTTTTTCATTTTTAAAATTCATAAAGCAATACATCCTGAACCTTAATTTGATCAAGATTTTTCTGTTGAATTAGCACGGTAAAACTTCCGCTTATACCATCATCTGTAATAAGTGAGCGAATGGCACGATTTTGTTTACTCGCTTCTGAAAACGGGTTGGAATCATGATGTTCCTGAAGATAGTCTAAGATTCCACCCCTAAGTAAAAATTGATACTGCTTTAGCATTGCTAATAATGTAATGCCTACTTTTTCACTTTTTTGAATAAGAGCATCTAAATGAATATGTGTCGTTAAATCCATATCTCCCAGATGGAGAAGGGGGTTTCTAATCATTTGATGCTTATAATAACCCCTAAGACTACCGTCCCGATGAACAGGGTTCATCCATTCCTCTTTTGTATAGCCATAATCAATAGTAAGCATCAAGCCTTTTTCAAACCAGTCCATTGTTTGTTCAAGCCAGTTGTACATAGCAAGCGGAATTTCTATTCTTTGATCATTTTGTAATGTGATTTTATTTTCTTCCAGCCATTTTAAAATCTGAACGTTTTCACATGGAACATAAGCCTCAATTAATTTTTCATCTTTCATTGTTACTCTAACTTCAAATAATTCATCTTTACTTTTTTGAACAACATCAACTGGAAATGCATCAAAAAGCTCATTTGAAAGGACGATGCCATTGAACTCTCCAGTTGCATTTTTCATCTCTTCGATTGAATGGAATTGTTGTACTTTCTCAATATGCTTAATAACCGAGCGTTGTTCCCTAAGATGATATGGACTCATCTCCACGATATAATACTGTAGACGTGTAAAAGTGGCCGGATCAACTTTCTCCCATTCCTCGAGAAGAAAATTAGCGAGCCGACCTGTTCCTGCACCAATTTCGCATATAAACGGTGCTATCATTTCCTTTTGTACAAGTCGAGCAAAAATCCTGGCTAGTACCTTTCCAAATACACTATGAACATTGCTGTTCGTGTAAAAATCGCCTTCTTTGCCAATCTTTTTGCGATCCTTCATGTAATAGCCTTTTTCATCATCATATAAAGCTATAGCCATGTAGTCTGAATATGAAATGCTGCCATTCTCAGCCCTTTGAATCATGTTTTTAAGTTTATTGAGCAAAACTTTATCATCCTTTTTCATTTACACTGTTGACACAGTGTAAATGTTATAATATAGTGTATATATCGTTTGAAGCTTTCCTATCCCATTTATGCTTATTACTTACCCCCAAAGGGGCTGTCTTTCTAGACGGCCCCTTTAACATTAAAATCCATTTAGAAATGGATTTCCATTCATTTCATTAATAATAGTCGAAAGCATACCATGCCCGGGTGCAACGACTGTTTCTTCAGGCAATACCAATAATTTATCATGAATACTTTGTATTAACTGTTTATGGGACCCGCCATATAAATCCGTTCTGCCGATACTTCCCGCAAAGAGTGCATCACCACAAAACACGGTAGCCTCTTCTTTTAAATAATAGGACACACTTCCTGGAGAATGGCCTGGTGTTTCATATACCTCAAACTGAAATGAACCAATAGTAAGTTGTCCTTCTTCCTGCAACAACTTATCAGCTTCTTTAACTATAATCTCATCTTTCAATCCGAAAAATTTCGATCCATTCAACGAAGCATTTGTTAGCCAGTCTTGCTCATTTATATGTATATATGCCGGACAACTCCATTTTGTCCTAACATCGTCCACAGCACCAATATGATCGAAATGAGCATGTGTTAATAATATTGCTAATGGTTGTAACCCATTTTTCTCCAAATTTTTCACTAATCTTTTCCCTTCACTACCAGGGTCAATAATAATGCATTCCTTATTTTCATTTTCAATGATATAGGCATTCGTTTGCAGTGGGCCTAATGGAAACTGCCTCCACTTTAATTCCATACATGAAACCTCCATTTTATCAAAATTAAGATTATTTTACATGAATTTTAGAAAGATTGCCTCTTTGATGTTTTAAGGTATCATAATTTAGACACATACATGCCTATTTTTGTCCTCGACAAAACTATGAAAAAAGATTAAAATAAACAACAGATGCACTTTTAGTATACATACAAAGTAGTTTTTATTCAAAAAATGGGTATATTAATGACAGAATTTATTTGTAAGGGGGTAGAGCAATGGGTCTTGTAATTATCTTTGCGTTAGTAACATTATTATGCCTAGCAGGTACATTCCGCGCATTGAAAGAGAAAAGCTTTCTTGCAGTTTTCTTCGCAGGCGCTTCTGTACTAACATTTGGCTGGTTTACTGTTATGACATTCATCGGTATTCTTGGAGGACATGGCGTCCCTACAGTTATTCACTAAAAACAGTAAAAAGCATCAACAATTGAAAATTTTCAATTGTTGATGCTTTTTTTATGTGAAACTAAATTGGTTATTTTTTTATTTGAAAGATTTAGTACTTGTTCCAACTGTTGACCAATTAAACACCACTCGCCATTAGGAGATAGTTTAATCGGAAGATTATCTGGAAGATCGGCCAACACTTCCTCATCTTTATCCTGCAAGGATAGCACCCTAAGTTCGTATCCTTCATTGTATTCTGTAATATCCGCTGCATGTTTCGGTTTCAAATAATAAAATAGTTTACGATCATGGTCAAAATCTAAGCTAGGGACCCACCATGACTCAGAAAATGTATTTAAAACAGGGATCTTAATTCTAGTCAGTGCTTTTCGCGTTTCTAAATCATAAAATGTATATAAGGACTGGTTTTGATTCCCTTTATCATCCAACGAAATGGCTAGCATAATATCTTTCATAGAAAAAAATAAGATACACCTTTCAAGCCACTTTTCCTCGGCTTTTGTATTTATATGATATAGCATCAACGGAGCAACCAAGCTAGGCCCATTTTGATTCCAATTTAAATAAGCAAGCTCATCCTTGCTTGTCCATTGTACAAACGGGTTATTCACAGGTATTTTTTCTACCTTTTTCGTACTTACACTTACTTTTAAAAGTTGAAAATCTAAATTAGCCAAAAATTCAGTTACGGCTAATTCGTTAGGTTCATATGGATTCCACATAAATTGCAGTTCCTCAATATTATCGGACCAATGAAATACTTCCTTTCCCTTTTTGTCGAGAATTCTTAAATGGCTTGTACCGCTTTGCTCCAATGTTTGCACAGCAAATAATGAATGATTGGAATTTGCCTGTACCTTACTGATAAACTCTTCCGTTTGGTAAAGCAGGGACCTTTTACCAGTAAGGAAGTTATGTAAATAAAGCGAGGATAGGCCATTTGCTCCAACAGAGTAGATGACAGTATTCTCATCATACCACTCATTAATTGTATAAAATTCCTGAGATTCTTGTGGGGTAATGGGCTTCAAAACTCTGTGAAATTGTTTCGGAGCAATTTTTTCTTTACCGCTTCTTTTAATAAATGAAGCATCATTTACCACTCTATCAGGTGCACTACATCCATATAAGACGACTATACATATGATGACAACTAGTAACTTCCTCATTTTTTCTCCTTTTACCTTTTAGAGGGCAACTTTTTATCATAATTTTTATCAACCGCGATATTTCGCTAGCCATGCACCACCAATGACTCCTGCATCATTGCCAAGGGTAGCCACTCTTAACTCTGTCCCTTCATAGACACGAGGCAAGGCAAACTGGCTAAAGTATTTCGTTATTAAATCTAATAGGATCGTTCCCGCCTTCGAAACCCCCCCACCAATCACAATCTTGCTCGGATTGATTGTGTTTGCAATATTAGCTAATGAGAGCCCTAAATAAAAGCATGCTGTGTTAACTACCTTTAAGGCAAAAGCATCTTTTTTCGAAGCAGCCTCGATAATCATCTTAGCTGAAAGCTTTCCAGACTGTTGATATTCTATCGCCAACATACTATCGGTATGGCGGTCTAAGCCGTCCTTTGCTAGTCTAACCATCCCTGTTGCTGAAGAAATTGTTTCGAGACAGCCGTTTTTTCCACAATTACACAATAATCCATTCTCCGTAATAACAGTGATGTGACCAATTTCACCTGCCATCCCATTAACGCCATGAACAATTTCCCCGTTCATAATAATACCGCCGCCAATGCCGGTGCCGATGGTTATGCATAATAAATCCCTTGAGCCAGCCCCAGCACCTTTCCACATCTCGCCAATGGCCGCCACGTTGGCATCATTATCGATCACAACAGGAAGCTGAAGTTTTTCCTCAAGCTCATTTTTAATATCGATATTTTTCCAGCCTAAATTAATTGCTTCGTAAATAAAGCCGGTATCCATATCCATAAAAGCGGGTACACCCATCCCAATTCCTTTTATATTGGTTATATTTTGCTTGCATTCCTGAAGCTTAAATAAGATTGAGTGGGCTATATCTCGAATGATATTTTTACCGTCATTTGATACATCTGTTGGTATGGCCCATTTATGCAAAATATCACCGTTAACCGAAATAAATGCAAGCTTTATAGTTGTTCCACCTACATCTACACCAACCAGCCATTTTTCCATCGGCCTCACCCTTTATTAATGCAGATTTTTCTTTTTTGCTTTTTCTCGTTCAATTTCTTGACGCAGCAGCAATAAGGCCATTTGAAAATCCTTCACATCAATAAATTGTGACTTATACAATTCCCGCACCTCGTCTTCCATTAGTTCCAAATCTGCGATACGGTCTCCAACATAAATGAAAGTCCCAAAACGCTTTAATAGTTGTTGAATATCGTAAATAGTCCTCACCCTTGAAGCATCTCCTAACCGACTATGTATTATATGTACTCCCTTAAGTATATTAAAAATGAAGAACTTTAGCCACTTGAAAACAAAAAGGAGCTCTCCTTTTGAGAGAACTCCTTATCGATCCGGATCTTGGGGATGTAAGATTGTCGGTCTTCGTTTTTTTAAAGGAATCGGTGATCTAAACAATACATCTTTAAAAGCTTTATATGAAAATGGGATAAATGGCCAAAAATACGGAGTCTGAAATGACTTCATTCTTACCATCAAAATGATCCATAGCGTTATGGCAATAATATAACCAATAAGACCAAACCATCCCGCCATAAACAAAAATCCAATCCGGACTAAGCGGTTTGCTAAGCTCATTTCATAGCTAGGCGTTGCAAATGTTCCAATTGCAACAATTGCAATATACAGAACAGACTCATTTGTAAACAAACCGACCTCAACAGCTACTTGCCCAATCATGAGTGCTGCCACTAGACCAAGCGCTGTGGCAAGTGAAGTAGGTGTATGGACAGCAGCCATCCTTAAGATGTCAACTCCAATCTCAGCTATAATTAATTGAATTAATAGTGGGACATCACCAGGGTCATTCGGGCCAATAAATTTTAATTGACTTGGCAAATACTCTGGGTGAACGGAGAACAAATACCATAGCGGCAACAAAAACAAAGATGCCCATATAGCAATGAAACGTACTAGCCGCAAGTAAGCACCAACAATTGGCTTTTGGCGATACTCTTCTGCATGCTGCATATGATGCCAAAATGTCGTCGGTGCTATCATAACACTTGGAGAACCATCAATAATAATAATGACATGTCCCTCAAAAAGATGGGAGGCTGCCGTATCCGGCCGCTCCGTATAGCGAACAATTGGATATGGATTAAAATGGCGGCCTCCAATAAATTCCTCAATTGTTTTTTCTGCCATAGGCAAGCCATCCGTATCGATTTTCTCCAAGGAGTCTTTAATTTCCTTTACAAGGTCAGGGTCGGCTATATCTTCTATGTAACAAATAACGACATCCGTTTTCGAACGTCTCCCAATTTGCATTGGTTCCATTCTTAATGACCTATCGCGGACTCTTCTTCTCGTCAACGCCGTGTTAAAAACGATGGTTTCAACAAAACCATCTCTTGAACCGCGGACAACTCGCTCCGTATCCGGTTCTTCAAGTCCTCGTACAGGATATGTTCTAGCATCTATTAAAATAACCTCATCAATGCCATCAATAACCAATGCTGTTGGACCTGCCAATACAGTATCAATAACAACATCTAAATCCTTCTCTTTATTAACTTCAACATAAGGGATGTAGGTTTTTAGCATCTTTTCTAAAGGAGCCGGCTCAAGGTCCTCCGGTGTTAGTCTGGCAAAAAACTTCTGCAATAAATGCAAAAGATCATCTTTTGCAAGACCATCAATTAGAAACAACGCCATCTTACGGCCTGCATAATCCAGATCAAGATAAATAATATCAAAGCTTTTTCCTACTCCCATTTGCTCTTTCATATAGGCGACATTTGCATCAATTTGGGAATGTGCAGGATGTTTGATTTCTGTATTTTTTGACAATGTATGTCCTCCTCACATTGGCAATCTCCTAAGTTCCATCATTAACCAATATAAAAAGAAACATACATTATTTGTTTTCTATTTATCCACGAAAACCGAAATACAATGCTGCTGCAGTTATGAAAAACAAGAGCAAAAACGCCCCAATCTGCCTGCCTATAAGCAATTTATGCTTTGGTAAATGAACGATGGCAGAAGCTAAAAATCCACCAATAAGACCGCCAATATGAGCACTATTATCCACCACCGGTACAAGGAAGCCAAAAGCAAGATTGATAGCTAAGACACCAAAAATATTCGCTCCCATTGTTCTGTAAAATAACGAGGGATGAACGACCCCAAAATACAAAAGAGCGCCAAAACAGCCAAAAATAGCGCCAGAGGCACCTGCAGATACTGAAGTACTAAATGCAAAGCTGGAAACTGCCCCAGCTATACCGGCTGCAAAATAAATAAGGGAAAAACGCCAAGTTCCAAAAATTCTTTCTACGGACAATCCCAAATAATATAAAGCCATCATATTCATAGCCAAATGCAAAAAGCCTATATGTAAAAACATCGGCGTAATAAACCGCCACCAATCACCAGCTAAAATAAGAGGATTATATTTGGCCCCAAATTTAATTAATGTTTCGATGTCAGTACTTGAACCAACCCATTCTAATAACAAAAACATGATGACATTAACAGCTACCAATCCATAAGTCAATGAAGGTTTATTAGCAAATAGAAGATTTTTTTCCGCTTGTATTCTCATTTTTTCTGTCCGGCGAATAGCTTGCATGAAAAAAACAGGATCTTCATCACTTGCTAATAAACTTTTTAAATCAGTCACCGGTAAATTTAATTGTTTAAATAGCTTGCTAAGCTCAGCCTCGCGATTACCTAACTCTATTAATATTGTTTCTACATTTGAATTGTCCACTTGATGTCCCCAATCATCAACAGGTGGATAAGTTGAAAAATAGATATTATAGGCTTTCATTTTTTTGCGATTGGATTGTTTTTTATATTTACTAATTACTTGAGATGTTTGTTCTATATCGCGTTCAATCCAATTTCCCCAATCAATATCATAACGGAGCAATCGAATCATTTTCTTGTCGCGAAGTTCCAACAATTCCAACCAAACTTCACCATGTTCATTGAGTTTTAACACCCGATATCCATGATTTGTTACTAATTCATAGGCTAAACGCCAAAATAATTGATCTTGACTAATTGAGCTATACAAAATCGCCTCACCTACTTTCAATACCTATTATAATAAAAAAAGGTGTGGTTTATAAACCAACACCTCTCGTTTTATTGAAATCGAAACATTTGGCCAACCATACGCTCACGCACAAATGGAATTTGCATGAATGACTTTACTGCCATTTTTCGTAACCAAGGCTGCCCCAAAACGGCATTCATTAACCGATAACGGTATTGATAAATAAAAATCGAGGCAACTGCTAATAAGATGATACGCATTAAGGAATTTTGCATGGTCGATCCCTCCTACTACTTATCATCCCAAAAAAAGCAATTTTTATCCCTCAAAGGCCAATATACCGTGAGTACAATGTTTTTGCCCGTACTTGGTCCTCTGTTCCTTGGACCAATGTCCTTCCATCAGGAAATAAAACAAGCCGTTCTCCCTCTGGTAATTCTACTTTCAACAAAAATGGAGTCTTTTGTATAGCCCCGATTGGTTTTAGACGTTCAGCCCATTCCTCTAAATTAAACTTTCGATCACCTTGAATTTGTACGGTCTCCCTGCCGCATAGTACGGTAAACATATCTTTCTCAGCTAAATTTAAGGCAGGGTACTCATGTTTTTGGCATGTTGGACAATCAACTTTTGGCTTTGAAAACTTCATATCATAGTTATAATTATTCCATATATCAAGAGTAAGCAAACTATTGCGGCATTTAGCCTGTTCACCAACAAGAAATTTCAACGCCTCCACAACCTCTAGCGATGCAACAATATCAACAATCGGCGAAATAACTCCAATTGTATCACAAGTTTGACCGCCTTGATCGCTGGATGAAATAAAACATCGTAAGCATGGCGTTTCATTCGGAATAAAGATTGCAGACATCCCTCTAGAGCTTACTGCACCTCCGTAAACAAAAGGGATCCCTTGCTTAAAGCAGGCATCATTCAATAAAAATCTTGTTTGAAAATTATCTGTGCCATCCACAACAATATCAATTCCATTAAGCAATTCTTCAATATTTCGAGGAGAAACGTCTGCAACAATGGCTTCAATTTTAATGTCCGAGTTTATCTTAGTTAGCTTATTTTTAGCCGCAATCGCCTTTGGTAACGCGGCTTCAACATCATCTTCATCAAATAACATTTGCCTTTGCAAGTTGCTTTTTTCAACATAGTCACGATCAACAAAGCGAACAAGGCCGATTCCAGCTCTAACGAAATGATTGGCCAATGCTGTCCCAAGGGCCCCCATGCCAACAATCAGAACTGAACTGTTTTTAAGCTTCTGTTGGCCGACTTCCCCAATCGGTGTAAACAGCATTTGTCTTGAATATCTTGTATAATCCGTCATTATTATTCAACTCCATTACTTACTAGTTACAGCAAAAAAAGAATAAGCAGTGAGCCCAAGGCTATTGATAAAAAATTTACTGTATCATTGTTAAACATCAGAAAACCACTTTTACGAATGGTCCTTACCTGACAATGCATCGTCTTTTCGGTGATCAGTCCACAATTCGGACATACATATGTAACTTGGACAGTTGCACCTAAGATGGTATCGAATAGATTCCCGATAAAGCCAACAATGGCAATCATAATTCCTGCTTTAAGTGGCAGTTCGCTCCAAAGTAAAAGCCCAATGATTCCAATCAAGAATGCACCACATAAGGCAGCTAAAGTCCCCAATAGGGACACAGCCCCCGACGTTCCAGCATCCACTTTTCGGAAGGTAAGTATATGGATAGGCTGCCTCTTACTGATCGAACCAATTTCAGATGCCCATGTATCAGAATTTGCCGTTGCCAGTGCGCAAATAAACATATACAGTAAAAGCTCACTATGAAACATTAGGTAAAGTAAACTTAAAATGGCTGGAACCCCGCCGTTTGCAAAAACTTGAACAGCATCCCGTGCCCCGCTTTTTTTTAATTTATCTTCGACCCGCTGCTTTTTCTCCAGTTTAAACTTACTCCATAAACTAGAAGTTACAAAAAAAGCGCCCAATAGAACTAATCCTTTAAATCCAAAGGCTGCTATTATTGCCAAGCCAACCAATACGGACGCAAATGCTCCGGACCTTGTTAGTGATTTTTCTTTAAAACCTAGAAATGTAGCTATTACCACAACCAAAAATAAAAGGAAATCACTGATTATGAACGACATACAATGACCTGTTTATTCGTAATTAGCGTATCGACAGGAATATCATGCTCTTCAAGAGGGAGTTCACCAAGAAGTTGCACTTCAAAGGCCAATGCAGCAGTTCTACCCTCGTATTTACTTAAAAAACGGTCATAATAACCGCCGCCAAAACCAATTCGATAGCCTTCTTTGTTATAAACTAAGCCTGGAACCAAGAGGAAATCAATATCATTTGCAGAAACGGCAGTTGTTTCACTTTCCTTCGGTTCTTCTAAGCCATAGTAGACAATCTCCAATTGGTCAAAGGAATGTAAAACTCGGAAGGTCATTTCCTTTGTTCCCGGGTCGCATTTCGGTACAACTATGCGTTTCCCTTGTTCCCAGCCCTTTTCGATAATAGTCTTTGTTGCAACCTCTCTCTTTCTAGAAATGGTAATGCCGATTGTATTAGCAGCAATCCAATCCTGAGAATTATAAAGAAGAGCTGCGATGTCACTAGACCACTGGTTGATAACATCACCTGACAGTTGTTGAAGTTTTACTTTCATCATCTGTCTTATTTCGCTTTTGTTCATTTTTTTCAGCCTCCCCCAGATTGTTTTTCCAAGGATATATGTAAAAAAAACAGTAGGAATTAAATCCCTACTGTTTTATTTTGTTTCACGATGTAATGTGTGAGTTTTGCATGCTGGACAATATTTTTTTAACTCAATACGTTCAGTATTGTTACGCTTATTTTTTGTTGTAATATAGTTACGATGTCCGCTTTCTGTGCAAGCTAATGTGACGTTAACACGCATGAATATCCCTCCAGACCTTCATTCAAAGTTCATATATATTATCATCTTTCGTCATAAAAATATAAAATAGTGCAAATGACGAGTTCTCAGACTTAAATATAATAACAAATATTAAAGATATATTCAACCCTTAATTGCTAAGTGGAATAATCTTGTCATTACTAAAGTCGTTTTCAATCAACTCCCTTATAAGCCGTTCCGGGTTATTTTTCACGAACTCATTTTTTCTATTTATTTTATTTAAATCTTTACCAAGAACGGCCCAATAATAGCCATGTTTAATTTCATATGGCAACAAAGTAGTTTCTAAAGAAAAGGCACTCTCAATTTGGCCCGCTGAAATTGGGTTATATGGAAGGATTCCGTTTTCTATATTAACGACCTGTTTATTCTCTAAATTATTTTTCTGCCATGTTGTATACTGGGATATTCCTTTCCCATCCAACAATCCATTAAACAGAAAATAGGTGCCTTCATATTCATGATACAGTGTTCGATTACCCATGCTAAAAAAAGCTGTCCCATTCCTTTCTTCGTAATTCTGTTGAAAAAACAAGGCTACATCCTGCTTTACTATCGAGTCATTGAATAAAGTTATTTTCTTTAAATATAAGCATTGATCTAAATAGGTAAAATCCTCCACTTCAAGTTGCAGTGAATGTTTCTCGCTTTTTGCTGAAGCATAAGTTAGGTTTTGCTAAGAATTTGATACACCTATATTCCAATGTAAATCTTTGCCCCATTCTATTCCATTCCGTTTACTCCATATTCCGATATTTTTATTGATTATTTTATGTTTAATCATCTATAACACCCTTAAGTTTATTTTTATTATTCATTCAATTCTTTGAAATCGCTTTCCACACATTGTACAATCTATCTTTTTCTTCTTATTGCTATGATAGCACCGTTCTGTTAACCACTACAACGAGGTGATTTTGTCGAAACGCTTGAACAGTTGATATAGCAATATAAAAAAATTACGATTATTTTTTATAATCCAAGATTCGACAATAGAGCTATTTTTTTTCACTGTTTGCTTCGCAAATTACTACAAATAAAGCTATAATGAATAAAGTATCAACTCGAATCGGAACTGGAGTGAACTATACATGCTTACTATAGAGACGGCCATCATTGGACTTTTCTCTTTCTCAATCGTTTTGTTAATCCTATCTTTTTTCAAAAAAGATAAATATAAAGAACTCGAAAATCAGATAGAAAATTTAACCATGGTTGTCATGCAGGAAAACTATCAAATGAAGAAAAAATTAAAAATATTAGAAGAAGAACTGCTTGGAAATGAGAACTTTACGACTCCATTGAATGAAAGATCGAATCGTGACGATATTATGGAATAAACCAAAGTGCAACAACTAGAAAAGGATGGAAACGAATGGCAAATAATTCTTTAAGAAGCTTCGCTTCGGGCATGGTAATTGCTACTTCGATTTTAACTGCTATCTATTATTTACAGCCCCAAGTAGAAAGAGAGCAGAAAATAATAGTAAAAGAAACTATAACAGACGATAAAGTACAGCAATACTTAAATGAAAAAGGGTATCTTTCAATTTCAAAACAGGAATATGATGATTTACTCGCTATAAAAACAAAAAGCAAGGAAAACGAAACAAAGGTAGTTCCTGGCCAAAAAGTACCTAAAACAGCAGCAAATCAAAATAATAACACTGCAACTAAGCCACAAAATCCACAAACAACCATACCTAATAATAGTGGGCAATCGCAAAAGTCTTATACATTAACAGTCAAGCCTGGAATGGACAGTATTCAAATTGCAACTTTGCTAGAAAAGGCTGGCATTATTGATGATGGCCGTAAATTTGACCAATTTTTAACGAAAAAGGATTGGACCGGTTCCATTCAAATTGGCACTTATAAACTAAACAGTTCAATGTCATTCGAAGAAATCGGTAAAATCATCACGAAAAAACGATAAAAAGGACTTTTGAAAGTCCTTTTTAATTATTTAACTCATATCGAATACCTTTTACGATGTAAAATACTCCTTCAGATATATTAGTGGCATAGTCTCCGATTCTTTCTATATATCTCGCAATAAAGGATAACTGTGTAATTTGCATAAATTCATCTTTATTATCTACTGATAACTGTAAAAATGTTTTGATTGTGTCGCCATATAATTGATCGACATCATCATCCATGTCTGCAATTTTTTTGGCGAGAACAACATCTTCCTCAAAGAAAGCTTTAAACGATAGTGACAACATTTCCTTAGCGATTGTAAACATTTTTTGCAATGATTCGTCAGGCACTTTATGTTTCGTTTCACCGATTCTAATCACCGATTTGGCTATATTAACGGCATAATCAGCAACCCTTTCCAAATCGGAAGAAATTTTTATAGCGACGATGATTCTACGTAAATCAACAGCCACCGGTGCTTCCCTTGCAATTAATACGATTGCTAAGTCATTAATTTCCTCTTCAAGATGGTCGATATAGGAATCTTCATCAATGACTTGAATCGCACTCTCTATATCGTTCTTTTTTAAGGCGGTCATTGACTTCAAGAAAGCATTTTCAGCAAGACCTCCGAGTTCAAGCACCTTTTCATTTAATTGTTTAAGTTTCAAATCAAAATTTTCTCTAAGCGCCATCGTTTTTCTCTCCCCTTAATTAAGCATCCCAATTTGTATTATCCAAAACGACCTGTAATATAATCTTCCGTTCTCCTATCCTTCGGTTTAGAGAAAATCTGATCGGTAGGCTCATACTCGATGACCTCACCGCTTAGGAAAAATGCGGTTCGATCAGAAATACGAGCGGCCTGCTGCATATTATGGGTAACAATAACAATACTATAATTTTTCTTTAATTCCTGGCACAATTCTTCAACTTTTAAAGTAGAAATAGGGTCAAGCGCAGATGTTGGTTCATCCATTAAAATAACATCCGGTTCAATAGCGAGACATCTTGCAATACAAATACGCTGCTGTTGACCGCCCGATAAACCATAGGCATTTTCATGAAGGCGATCCTTTACCTCATCCCATATAGCTGCACCACGTAAACTTTTTTCTACAATCTCATCTAATATTTTCCGGTCACGGATACCATGAATTCTCGGACCGTATGCAATATTGTCATAGATGGATTTTGGAAATGGGTTTGGCTTTTGGAAGACCATTCCGACGCGGGTCCGCAGTTCTTCAACCTGAAAGGACTTATCAAATATATTTTGTCCACGGTATAAAATTTCTCCAGAGGTTTGCACACTCGGAATCATTTCCACCATGCGATTCAAGGTTTTTAGATAGGTTGACTTTCCACAACCTGACGGGCCGATAATCGCAGTAACTTCATTTTCATAAATAGTAAGATTTATAAGTTTTAAGGCAAGGTCAGCGCCATACCATAAATTCAAGTCTTTTGTGTCAAAAATCGTTTTTCTAAGTGGTTGAACATCGTTTTTCATTTTTAAGGACTCGTCCTTTCCTGTATCAGAAACATATTTTTTTTCGATAACAGAAATCATAGAATTTCCTCCAATTAATATCGTTTTTGAAATTTATTTCGAATGATGATGGCAATTGAATTCATAACAAATAAAACTAGTAGTAAAACTACAATTGTTGCTGCCGCAAGATGTGCGTATTCTGCTGTTAAGACTGAATCAACTGTCCAATAATAGATTTGCATTGGCAATGCCGTAAAATCATCGAGAATATTGTCAGGCACCGGCATAATTAGCGCTGGAATTCCCAGGACAACTAATGGTGCAGTTTCACCAATCGCTCTTGAAAGTGCAAGGATCACTCCGGTTAAGATCCCAGGCAATGCGGCTGGTAAGACCACGTTTTTTGTTGTTTGCCATTTAGTCGCACCCATACCATAAGAAGCTTCTCTTAAGAATTGAGGTACAGATCGTATCGCTTCCTGACTGGCAACAACAACAACAGGAAGCACTAACAGAGACATCGTGAGACCTCCCGCTAAAATACTTGACCCTAAATTCAGCATTCTACCAAATACCGTTAATCCTAAAAGTCCAAAGATGACAGAAGGAACACCGGCTAGATTCGAAATATTAGTCTGAATGAAGGACTGAAATCTACCCTTTTTGGCATACTCTTCAAGATAAATGGCAGTACCAATCCCTAAAAACATGGTAATAGGCGCTACAACTACCATTAGCCACAATGTTCCAATAAGTACACCTTTAATGCCTGCCCTTTCTGCACTCATGGAAAGTTTACTTGTAAGAAATTGCCAGTCCAACCAACCAATACTATCCACAACTACTCGATAAATTAATATTGCTAGAACAACAAGCGCAAATAATGTAGAAAGGAAGAATATATTTTTAATCAGTTTATTTTTAAAAATACGATTTCTTATTCTCTTGTTAACGATATTATAATCGATATATTTCATGCTAATATTCCTCCCTGAATTTCCGGGAAATAAATTGTGCTAATAAATTCATCAACAACGTGAAAACAAACAATGTAATTCCAACAGCATATAAACTGTAATAACCAACCGTTCCACTACCGGCGTCACCACTCGTGAATTCAACAATATATGCCGTCATCGTTTGCATTGGCTGGGTAATATCAAATGTGAAACCCTTGTTTGAGCCGCTGGCAATCGTGACAATCATTGTTTCTCCAATCGCCCTTGAAATAGCCAGCACAAATGATGCAATAATACCTGAAATGGCTGCTGGAATGACAACTTTTATCGCTACTTCAAATTTTGTTGCGCCAAGTGCCAGTGCACCTTCTCTCATAGCATTTGGAACTGCACTCATGGCATCTTCTGAAAGTGAAGCAACCAATGGGATGATCATGATCCCCATAACAATGCCTGGGCTTAGTGCGTTTACAGGCTCTAATGCGGGAATAAATTGTCTTAATAGGGGAGTAACAAATGTAAAAGCAAAGAAACCATAAACGATTGTAGGGATCCCTGCCAATACTTCAATTAGCGGTTTCAGTAGCTTTCTTACCTTATCGGTAGCATACTCACTCATAAAGATTGCGGTCGTCAAACCAATCGGTATCGCTACTAACATCGCAATAATCGTAGTGATAATCGTCCCATTAATTAAGGGAAGAATACCAAATGAAGGTTCTTTAGCTAGTGGTTCTAATTTAGTACTTGTGAAAAACTCTAGTATTGATACTTCTTTAAAAAATAAAATCGCTTCATAAATTAATGTAAAAACAATTCCAATTGTTGTTAGCACAGAAATGGAGGCGATTGAATACAAGATCACGGGTACTGATTTTTCGATAATCTTATTTTTACCCCGGCTTTTACTATTCTCAATAAGCTCTCTAACATTTACAGCTTTATGCAAGAAAACTGCTCCTCTCTAACATCTTGAGAAGGCGTGGCTGCCTTTAGTGGGCAGCCCCCTTCTTTAATCCTTTAATTCTTATTATTTAATCGCATTTAATTGGTCAAGATAGCCTTTTAATGTTTCTTGGTTCATTGGTGCAAATCCTGTTTCACCAGCAAAATCATCAGCATTTTCCACTACGAATTTTGCATAATCCAACACCTGTGGTTTTTCTTTTGCATAATTCACATTAAGATAAGTAAACACAGGGCGTGTGAATGGTGCATAATCTTTATCTTCGCCAATAGTGTCTAACTTTGGCGCAACTGGGCCATTGCCAAAGTCTACGTTAACAGCTTGTAATTTGTCGGTATTGCTTGCATAGTAACCATAGCCAAAATAAGCGATCGCATTTTTATCTTTAGATACCAAGTCTACTAATGTTGAATATTCTTGTTGTAGATTTATTGATTTAACTAATGGCTGTTCATCAAGAATGTTTTCAAAGAAAAATTCGTATGTTCCATGGTTTTCATTTGGTCCAAAAAACTTCACTTCTTCTTTCGGCCAATCAGGACGAATATCAGACCATAACACTTTATCATCCGCTTTTACTTTTCTAGAAGTAAACATCTTAATAATTTCTTCTTTCGTCATATCTTTTGCCCATGTATTTTCTTTATTAATAACAATCGTTAAGCCATCATAAGCAAGTTTCATTTCTAATACATTTTCACCCATCTTCATGCCTTTTTGTTCAAGCTGAGAAATTTCCTCATCTTTGATTGGTCTTGAAGCATCAGAGAAATCAAGTTCACCTGGAATAAACTTTTTAAAGCCCGCTGATGAACCTGCACGACCTACTTGAACACTTACGTTTTCTTGGGCTGTTGTCATATACTCTTCAGCAAGGCGTGCCATTAATGGATAAACAGTACCTGAACCATCAACAATAACGTCTCCTTCTAGTTCCGCTGTTCCCCCATCTTTTGCCTTGTCTGTATTAGTTTGTCCGCTACCACCACAAGCTGTTGCCAAAATGACAAAAGCCGACATTACTACCATTAATAAGAGATTTTTCATATTTTTCATTATTATGTTCCCCCTGAACAAAATATTGTTTTCCTCTTTACAACATTAACTTTAAAGGATTAGTGTTAACCCTGTTTAAACGGAATGTAAAGGTTTTGTAAATAAAAAGAAGAACACAAAAAATGTGTTCTTCAAACAGGTGAGCCGCTTTCTCCATCAGCCAACCTTCTTCTTGGCAGCGGCGAATATGTTTTTTCCTTAGTTTCACCAGGATTGGTTTTTTCAACATTAATTCTTTTTACAAAAAAGTAAATCAATAGATGTCCCGCCCCAATTATTGAAAGTAAAATTGGAATGCCCCGTTCCTCACTTAGTGAAGTGACAAGCAATAGAAAGAGCAGAATCGACACAACCCTTCCTGTATTAAGATATAATTCTCGGACAACAATGTATTCAATCCGCATTTCAGCTGCCATCCAACCCTTTCCAATCACATCATAAACGAGAGACATATACGGGACTAACAGTATTGGATAAGCGATTGCAATGACAACTGCATACATAATCAGCCTCCCGAAAGAAAGATCAAAGATAAGTAAAAATACACTGCCATACAGCAATAACCCACCTATAAGAATGGCTTTTATACGATGCTCGGGTTTAATAAATTTTGTAGCAAGAAAATAAAAAACAAAGGAAACTCCGGAGTTTACCAGGCCAAATGTTCCTAAAGCAAGCTCACTGTTGGTCGTAATATATACCCAGACCGAGATGACAAACATGACGGCACCTTCACGCAATCCTTGAAAAAATGCTGAATGTAAAATCCCTTGCCAGTTATGATTATTTTTTCTCTCGTGTAAAACACGTTTAAAGGAATATGATCCATGTGCCGGCCTCCTCTTTATAAACATACTTAAAAGGACAGCACTGATAAATAACCCAAGCGAGATGCTAAAAATGACCGTATAACCTGTAAATGCTTGTAAGCTGGAGATAATCCAACCTGCCAACATCGGACCAATCATGCCTGTCAAAGACGTTAAAACCCCAAAAAAGCCGTTAAAAAAATCTCGCGTCTCCGGTTCTGTAATCTCAAAGGTTAAAACATTGAATGCCAACCAATAAAATCCATAACCAACGCCTAACAGTCCGCCTAAGAGCAGCAAAAACCTTGAAGCATTATCTCCACTTGCAAGAACAGTTACATAAAAAATTGATAAAAAGATTACCCCTAATCTGAGGACAATGATCCGGTCAATTTTTTTTGCCCATTTCCCAGCCAAAATAAAAGTAATTGGCTGCATAACTACCACAGCTAAGTTATATAGGGCAATATCGATAAAGTTACCCGATTGCTTCCACAAATATACATTCACAAATGTGTTAGATAACGCAATACTTAATGCGTATAGCCCTCCAATTAGTAATAGGAAGACAATTTCTTTATTTACCTCTTTATGTCCTGTCATTCTTTCCAAAAATTGGTTCATTACTGACTCCCCTTTTCTTACTAGTAACTATTGTTCCAAAGAAAAGACGGGATATGCAATGAAATTTGTATAGAAAAAAAAGAAGCCAGCATAAGTGCTGACTTCCTTCATTTCATAAAATTTTGCTGCATTATTTTGCCGCGTTAAAACGCTTCGTTACTTCTTCCCAGTTCACTACGTTCCAGAATGCACCGATATAGTCAGGGCGACGGTTTTGATAGTTTAGGTAGTAAGCATGCTCCCAAACATCTAAACCAAGAATTGGTGTTTTCCCTTCTGATAATGGTGTATCTTGGTTTGGAGTACTTGTTACTTCTAGTTGACCATTGTTTACAACTAGCCAAGCCCAGCCGGATCCAAAACGTGTTGCCGCTGCTTTGTTGAATTCTTCTTGGAATTTTTCAAAGCTGCCAAATTTTTGGGCAATTGCATCAGCTAGTTCACCTGTTGGTGCACCGCCGCCATTTGGACTCATAACTGTCCAGAATAATGTGTGGTTGGCATGGCCGCCGCCATTGTTGCGAACTGCGGTACGAATTGCTTCAGGAACTGCATCAAGGTTTGCAACGATTTCTTCAACAGACTTGCTTTGTAACTCTTCATTACCTTCAAGTGCATTGTTTAAATTTGTAACATATGTGTTGTGATGTTTAGTGTGATGGATCTCCATAGTTCTTGCATCAATATGTGGTTCTAAGGCATCATACGCATAAGGTAATTGTGGTAATTCAAATTTTGCCATTATTAAATCTCCTCCTAAATTCCTATGTAAGGATTTTTTTAATTTAAGACTTTTTATACATTATAGTTTAAAAAGCATTTCTTACTTGTTACATTACCACTTCTTCCACAGTTTTTCAATTTTGAAACCTCAAAAATTACACAACAAGATTAATTTAGTCAATTGCGTAATTTATTATACTTTTTTTAAAATTATTTTAGAATGCACAAAAAAGACACCTAAATCAATTAGATGCCCTTTTCGTAGTGGCTCGAGACAGAATCGAACTGCCGACACGAGGATTTTCAGTCCTCTGCTCTACCGACTGAGCTATCGAGCCATTTCTCACTTATAAAGTTATGTATTGGTTGCGGGGGCAGGATTTGAACCTACGACCTTCGGGTTATGAGCCCGACGAGCTACCAGACTGCTCCACCCCGCGATGGTATAAGTAATTTAATCAAATTTAATGGAGGAGGAAGAGGGATTCGAACCCCCGCGCGGTTTAACCCGCCTGTCGGTTTTCAAGACCGATCCCTTCAGCCGGACTTGGGTATTCCTCCGTAGCCAATAAAGTAATATGGTGGACCCTGCAGGACTCGAACCTGCGACCGATCGGTTATGAGCCGATAGCTCTAACCAGCTGAGCTAAGGGTCCTTATATTTTTTTAATAGATGGGGCGACTGATGGGAATCGAACCCACGAATGCCGGAGCCACAATCCGGTGCGTTAACCACTTCGCCACAGTCGCCAAAGCAATATTCTTTGATGTAAGAAAGATAGCGGCGGAGGGGATCGAACCCCCGACCTTACGGGTATGAACCGTACGCTCTAGCCAGCTGAGCTACACCGCCATAATGATGGCTCCACAGGCAGGATTCGAACCTGCGACCGATCGGTTAACAGCCGATAGCTCTACCTCTGAGCTACTGTGGAATGTTTTAGCGACATTAATTATTATATTAAACAAAGAAACTAATGTCAACCTTTTTCAATTTGAACGATTTTATAAAAATTTAGAGATTTTTAACAACCGCTCAAATAATATATCATTTAAAAACTAAAAACTCAAGCTTATTTTCACTTGTATCTTTTGGAAGTAATGTATAATATATGCGATGAAAGGAAGTGTTATAGTAGCATGAATATATTTCAACAATTTCTTAAAAGCATCTATTCACCAAAAGATGTGGCCTTATTCCGTTTTCAAGGAATCGGCAAAACCATCAGCTATGTTTTCCTGTTAATGCTCATTTCTACAGTAATAACCGGAATCTCTATCAGTAACGACATGTTAAAATGGGTTTCATTAACGCATGAAAAGATTATAAACGAATTACCAGACTTCGAGCTTAAAAATGGCAAACTCTCTTCTAATTTAGATTCACCTATCATCGAGGAAAGCGATGGATTCACCTTCATATTTGATCCAACAGGAAAAGTAACGCTTGACGAAGTCACTACGCATAGAAATGCAATAGGATTGTTGCAGAAAGAAGCCGTTATCGTGAATGAATCTGAGAAGCAACAACTTCCATATTCTACTTTGGGAGATATAACATTAAATAAAAATAAACTAGTAAGTTTTACAAAACAATTAAATTCTATTATTTATGTCATTTTACCATTTCTATTTTTATTCATTTATTTATTTCAAACAAGTTTTAAATTCATCGGAATTTCTGTTTTAGCGGCCATTGGATTATTTCTTGCTAAACAATTCAACCGAAAGCTGCGTTACAATAGCCTTTGGATTCTATCAGCTTATGCCGTGACGATTCCGACCCTATTTTTCGCAATTACTGATGCTTTGAAAATTTTAATTCCTTTTGCTTTTTTACTTTATTGGGTCACTGCCACGATTGTTTTATACTTGATTATCGTTGAAATCCCTAAAGCGAAAACGCCAATGAATAGAGAACAGCCGCCTGAATAGGTGGCTGTTTTTTAGGAAAATTATAATAGTAATTAAATTACATAATTGTATAACGAATAATAATTTATAAGGGGTGTTAACCATTGGCCCATTTGAAAAAGGTAAATAAAAAAAAGAAAACTTCTTTTGTAAAAGAAAATGAAGTGAGAGAAACAATAAAATTACTAGAATCTCCAAAAATTAGTATATAAACTTTTCATATTTCTTTAAGGACAAGCATAAAGTGTAACAAAACGAAGAAGACGGTGATTTATATGAAAAAATTGCTCCTTACCTTACTATTTATGTTTGTTACCTATGTGATCTATTATGATTTAAGCGCTGGTGTTTTAAGTACACCCACTTCCATCGTTTTGTTACAAGGAAAAGAGGAAAGTAAACATAAGAACAAACCTTCTTTACAAGAAGAGAAAAAAGAAAACAAAAATGATGCTAAGTTAGAAAACGGAAAAGAGGAACAGCTTGATTTTAAAGAAGTAAAGGTAGCTTCCGGACAGACCGTTCTTTCGATTGCCGAACAACTTCAAGGAGGTCCACTACCTGTATCGATTTCCCAGTTAATTGAAGACTTTCAAATTTTGAATCCTAAAATAGAGCCTGAAATGATCCAAATTGGAAGAGTATATAAATTCCCAGTCTATAATGAAACGGAATAAAAAAACTTGTCATTTTTTTTGTACCATTGATACAATAGATGGGTATACCATTATGAAGGAGCGATTTTTCGCATGAATGAAATAACACATCGTACCAAAACCCGCCCTATTAAAGTCGGTAACTTAACGATTGGCGGTAACAATGAAGTGGTTATTCAAAGTATGACTACAACAAAAACACACGATGTTGATGCTACAGTTGCCCAAATCAAACGTTTAGAAGAAGCCGGTTGTCAAATCGTCCGTGTTGCCTGCCCTGATGAACGAGCTGCAAACGCGATTGCTGAAATAAAAAAACGAATCAATATTCCGCTAGTTGTCGATATACATTTTGATTATCGCCTCGCCCTAAAAGCGATTGAAGGCGGCGCTGATAAAATTCGAATTAATCCTGGTAATATTGGTAAACGTGAAAAAGTGGAAGCGGTTGTGAAAGCAGCTAAGGAAAAAGGGGTACCAATCCGGATTGGGGTAAATGCCGGATCACTCGAAAAGCGGATTTTGGATAAATATGGGTACCCAACAGCTGATGGAATGGTGGAAAGTGCCCTCCATCATATCAAAATTCTTGAAGATCTTGATTTCCACAACATTATTGTTTCACTTAAAGCTTCTGATGTAAATTTAGCAATTGAGGCATATGAAAAAGCGGCTAGAGCTTTTGATTATCCTCTCCATTTAGGAATTACCGAATCAGGTACCCTATTCGCTGGAACAGTAAAGAGTGCAGCAGGCTTAGGTGCTATTTTAAGTAAGGGCATAGGAAATACAATTCGCATCTCATTAAGCGCCGACCCTGTTGAGGAAGTGAAAGTTGCAAGAGAGCTTCTTAAAACATTCGGACTTGCCGCCAATGCTGCAACTCTCATTTCTTGTCCTACATGTGGGCGTATTGAAATTGATTTAATTAGCATCGCCAATGAGATTGAGGAGTACATTGCGAAAATTAAAGCACCTATTAAAGTAGCTGTTCTCGGTTGTGCTGTTAACGGTCCTGGTGAGGCCAGAGAGGCTGATATTGGCATTGCTGGAGCACGTGGGGAAGGTTTATTATTCCGCCATGGTGAGATTGTTCGTAAAGTGCCAGAAGACCGTCTTGTCGAAGAATTGAAAAAAGAAGTCGATCAATTAGCAGAGGATTATTTCCAAAAACAACAGTAAATTAAAATTAATAGGAGGAACTTCCCTGATAAGGGAAAGTTCCTCTTTTTTTATTAAGTCCGCCTAATAGAAGAACGGTGCGATAAACAACCCGATAATCATCGATACTACACCAATTCCTATGGCCCAATTTCCAAGACCAGTGGCTCCCCTGCGTCGAGAAATAAAGCCGATGATAATCCCTGCAGCTCCAAATAGGACAGGTGAGTAAAATAGCGACAGAATGGACAATGCCAAAGCAATGGTACCCATCACTTTACCGCCAGATTGTTCCTCCACATTTGGCCGATCAAACGCCCGTGGTCGGTCAGCATCATCGGCAAATCCTCCAGCAAGACCTAAATTAGGTGCAACCTCTGCCGCCGTTTCTTCATTAAAGTCAGACTCAGTAGTCGCCCAGTCATTTCGCTCATTTAAATCTTTGTTCATTTCATCTGCCACTTAACATCCCTCACTTTCATAAATTGAGGAGCATTATTATTATGGTCCTTCAATTCCTAAATCATTTATGACAATCTTTATCATTTTTGGTTAGAACGTATCTGGGAGGTGCACATATTATGAAAGTAATAAAAAAACAATAGCGGGGGTTTGAGAAAAAGTGAATCCATTCGTTCAGCAATATATAAATCAAAAATTACGGACGATGACGGTGGGCGAATTGTTGAAGCATGCTGAAAGCTATAATGTCAGCTTATCTTCAGGGGAGGCTGCCAAAATCATCGAAATACTTAAATCCGAAAAAAATATAAGTATTGAAAATGATGAACAGCATCGTCAAATCATAAAAAAAATAGGCAAGGAAGTTAATGTTAGCTTAGCCAAAAAAGCGAACGACCTACTTAAACAATTTAAAAATAAATAAAAGAGGCCCTTTAAAGCCTCTTTTCTAATGTTCATTATTATTGATTCATGATTTTTTCTAAAAGTTGTTCATCGAATTGCTGCTCTTTAAGCATCGCGATTTCAAAGCGGTATGGCGGCTTTTGATTCTTTTTATCCTCCCCTACATATGGGGTTTCAAGAATTTTTGGTATTACTTCTAGCTGCGGGTGATGGATAACATAATTTAATGCCTTAAAGCCGATTTTACCAAACCCAATATTTTCATGGCGGTCTTTTCTAGCGCCACGTTCATTTTTACTATCATTTATATGAAGCACCTTAATCCGGTCGATGCCAATAATCCGATCAAATTCATCCAGCACACCATCAAAATCATCGACAATGTTATAGCCCGCATCATGCGTATGGCAAGTGTCAAAGCAAACCGAAAGCTTGTCGTTATGCGTGACTCCATCGATAATCTGTGCCAATTCCTCGAAACTTCGGCCGCATTCAGATCCTTTTCCTGCCATTGTTTCAAGTGCGATTTGCACGTTTTGCTCCTTCGTCAGTACCTCATTTAAACCTTCAATAATTTTTTGAATTCCTTTTTCAGTACCTGCTCCCACATGGGCTCCTGGATGTAGAACAATTTGTTTTGCACCTATGGCAGCTGTACGCTCAATTTCGGAACGTAAAAAGGTAACACCAAGTTCAAAGGTTGCAGGATTTTCCGAATTTCCAATATTAATGATATAAGGAGCATGGACGACAATCTCATCAATTCTATGCTCTTTCATATGCTTTAGGCCTGCTTCAATATTCAATTCCTCAATCGGCTTTCTTCTTGTATTTTGCGGTGCGCCTGTGTAGACCATGAACGTATTTGCACCATATGATACAGCTTCTTCACTTGCGCCTAAAAGCATCTTTTTACCATTCATTGACACATGTGAACCAATTTTTAACATAATTCCTTCTCCCTTTATTTTTTATTTCTTTGCTTTCTTTTTTCTTTTTTTACAAATTTCTCTATTTCCTGTTTTCTTTTCTTTTTATAACCTGGTTTAACCTCTTTCGATTTCCGGATAACCTTGTGAGCTAATTTTTCCGGCTCCTGAATGGCTCTTTTACGGTCTTTTCGTTTATCTCTAGCACCTAAATCGACCCATTCTCCATTTCTTAAATCAATATGCTTAAATTCAATCCCCATCTTCTCAAGTCGATTTAAAGCATCTTGATCACTTAATTCATAAATGGTTGCAGCGATACCAGAGAAATCCGCTCTAGCCGTTCTGCCGACACGGTGGATATAAAAGTCTAAATCTGATGGCAATTCAAAGTTAATGACATGGCTGACGCCTTCAATATCGATGCCTCTAGCAGCTAAATCTGTAGCGACAATATATTGAAATTCCAGATCTTTGATTTGCTTCATCATCTTTTTTCGTTCTCGCGGTGTTAAATCACCATGAATACGTCCAACTTTTAAGCCTTTTTCGAGAAGGCCATCGGCAACTTCATCCGCTTTTCTTTTTGTGTTTGTGAATATAAGCGCTAAGTATGGATTAAATTGCGTTGCAACTTCAAATACCACATCCAGCTTATTACGATGACGCGATGGAATAAGCCAATGTTCGATTTTCTCGGCGGCAATTTGTTTTGGTGCAACATGGGTGAATGTTGGATTTTCTAGATACTTTTTTAAAAACGGCTTTAATTTTTCCGGTATGGTCGCTGAAAAAACAAGGATTTGTATATCTTCACCCATTTTTGCGGCTATTTGATCCACATCATTGATGAAACCCATATCCAACATTAGATCCGCCTCATCAACAACAAGCATTTTAGTCGTATGAATCAGCAGGGCTTGTTCTTTAACAAGATCATTTATTCTACCAGGTGTACCAACAACGATATGGGGCTGCGTTTTCAATTTTTCAATCGTACGAAGCTTATCTGTTCCACCAATAAAAAGCTTTACAGTTATAGCTTCATTTTCCGGACAAAACTTTGTTAGTTTGATTACTTCCTCATATATTTGAGTTGCGAGCTCCCTCGTTGGTGCTGTAATAACAGCTTGTACTAGGTCCTTCTGTGGCTGTATACCATTTATTACTGGTAACAAATAGGCATGTGTCTTCCCCGTTCCTGTTTGTGATTGGCCAATGGCGCTCTCACCTTTTTGAATGGTAGGAATGATTCGTTCTTGAATTTCAGTAGGCTCCTTAAATCCAATAGAATCAATTGCCTCTAAAAGAAACGGTTTTAAATGAAACCGACTAAATGATGAATTTTTTTCCATATTGTATCCCCTCATATTAAAAAGTACTACTATCTACTAGTATTTTCACATCATCTAAATAGTATAAGGGAAATAGGTTTAAATAGCCAACAATACTGTAATTAGGTTAAACACCCATTCTTGTTTAGGAATAACACCTTGGTCAAAAAAAAGCATATTTTAACAATGAGACATATTACGTTTTTTCAAGAAAGGAGGAGAACCATGTTTCCAAATAGACCTGGAGGATTTCCAGTTCAAATGCCAACACAGAATCCAATGGGAGGGGGCCCGTTCATGGGAGGGCCAATGCCCGGTGGCATGCCACAAGCTGGAGGAATTAGGGGCATGCTATCACGACTATTCGGAGGTGGCGGAAATGCACCAGTTAATATGCAGGGATTCCCTGGTGCCGGGCTTGCCCGCGGTGCATTTGGTCAAGGATTTAACCCTGTTGCCGGGCTTGCACGTGGCGCATTGGGTCAAGGATTTAATCCTGGTATTGGCGGACAGCTATTAGGTGGTGGCGGCCGATTATTAGGCGGTGGTGGTGGAATGCTTCCCACAGCAGGACTGCCTGGTTTGGCAAATACATCAGGTGGACTGACTGGAATCCTGAACAATGTTCAAAGAGTACTCGGAATTGCTCAACAAGTAGGACCTATGGTGCAACAATACGGACCATTTATTAAAAATATGCCGGCCATGCTTAAAATAATGCGCTCATTAAGTAGCAGTGATTCTGCGAATGAAGAAAATGACTCAAACGAGGAAAACACGAAAGAAACTGCCGAAGCAACAGCAGATGAAGAGAACAAAGCCCCAAAATTAAAAAGAACAAAAAAAGCCGTAAAGAAGACGACGAAAACTGAAGCTACAACTGAAGACTACGTAGAAAACGAATTGCCGGACTTTGACGAACTTAATGTAGAGTCCGCTGAAAGAAAGGCAAAGCCTTCAAAGCCAAAACTTTATATCTAGGACTTTCCTTTGTATTTCCTTCTCTTCTAATTTATAATTAAAAATAGCGCACTAGCTGCCGAGCGTTTACCTGTCGCTGGGCTGTTTGCGCTGGAGAGAGTATTGGGAGGAGGGGTCAAGGATGGAGGTATTAAAAATTGCACCTAGAGGGTATTGTCATGGTGTAGTCGATGCAATGGTAATTGCCCAAAATGCGGCACTTGATAAAAGCTTACCTAGACCTATATATATTTTGGGGATGATTGTTCATAACAAGCATGTTACAGATGCTTTTCAGCAGGAAAATATTATAACATTAGATATAAAGGGGAAAACACGGAAAGAATTGCTTGATGAGATTTCTGAAGGTACGATTATCTTCACGGCACATGGTGTATCCCCGGAAGTTATTAACTTGGCCAAAGAAAAAGGCTTAACTGTACTCGATGCGACATGCCCTGATGTTACAAGGACCCATGACTTGATTCGCAGTGTCAAGGATAAAGGGTATAAAGTGATTTACGTAGGTAAAAAGGGGCATCCTGAGCCTGAAGGGGCCGTTGGAGTTGCACCAGACATTGTCCACTTAATTGAAAATGAAGAAGATATCGATAAACTTCAAATTGCATCAGATAAAATAATCGTTACAAATCAAACAACGATGAGTCAGTGGGATGTAGCTGATATTATGAAAAAAGTGAAAGAAAAATATCCCCATGCCGAGATTCATAATGAAATTTGTATGGCTACCCAAGTGCGCCAAGAAGCGGTGGCAGAGCAAGCAACAGAAGCAGACCTAACGATTGTCGTTGGGGACCCGCGAAGCAATAACTCCAATCGCTTAGCCCAAGTTTCAGAGGAAATTGCCGCAACAAAAGCTTACCGTATTGCGGACGTTTCCGAAATTGATATTAATTGGCTAAAAGATATTAAGAAGGTGGCAGTTACAGCAGGCGCCTCCACACCTACGCCAATTACAAAAGAGGTTATTGCATTTTTAGAGCAATTTGACCCCAATGATGAAGCGACATGGGAAATTGAGCGTAAAGTATCATTGGATAAAATATTACCAAAAATAAAACGATCATAGACAAAAGAGACCAGTTTTGGTCTCTTTTTTACATAAATTGAAACGGATCTGTATGAATTTGTGATGTGATGATGGTTGTATCATATTTCTTCTCAGCCAAAAAATTCTGCAAATAGCGCTTTACACCTTGCTTCATCACTTTTTCTACATTATGGCCTGGATCTACCATATTTAGTCCTTCCATCATCGCATCATGGGCAACATGGTAATAGATATCACCTGTTACATAAACATCTGCTCCTTTAAATTTGGCTTTTGACCAAAACTTATTGCCATCTCCACCCAACACAGCAACCTTTTTCACTCGAGAATCCAAGTTACCAACAACCCGAACACCTTTTACATCCAAGGCTATTTTTACATATTCTGCAAATTCCTTCAGTGTCATGTCATCTTTTAAATAACCAATACGACCTAATCCTAGGGCCTCGCCTTTATTATCTAAAGGATAAATATCATAGGCAGGCTCTTCGTATGGATGAGCTTTTAATAAGGCACTAATAACTTTGTTTTGAATGGATGCTGGAAAAATAGATTCAATTTTAACTTCATCAACATATTCAAGCCTGCCTTTTTCGCCAATAAATGGGTTTGCACCATCCTGAGGAAGGAAGGTTCCGGTACCAGGAGAATTAAACGTACAATAACTATAATTTCCAATGCTACCTGCCCCTGCCTGACCTAAAATAGTGCGAAGGTGTTCTGCATGGTCCTCAGGGACATAAACCGCAAGTTTTTTCAAGCGATCCTCATAGGTTGGCGCCAACACTTCAGTTTTTTCAAGTCCAAGTGCTTCAGCTAAAAGATCATTAACGCCCCCTTGGGCTACATCCAAATTCGTGTGCGCAGCATAAACAGCAATCTCATTTTTTAAGCATTTCGCAACAATTCGACCGGCAGGGCTATCCGTAATTACTGTTTTCAGTGGATTATAAATCACAGGATGATGCGCAATGATAAGATCAACTTGTTCTCTGATGGCTTCATCTACAACCTCTTCCAAGACATCCAACGTAATCATTATTTTTTTAATAGGCTTGCTTAAGGTACCAATTTGCAGCCCAATTTTGTCTCCTTCCATCGCAAGTGACTTGGGTGCAAATCTTTCAAAAGCTTGGATCACTTCTTGTCCACTAGGAAATCTCATTATTTACTACCTCCTTTACCATTTGAATCTTCTTAGACATCTCTCTTTTCTTTTCCAACGTTTCCACTGTTTGGGCCGCTGACTCAAGTTGCTTCAAAATCATTTCCCATTTTGCTAGCTCATGAAGCCATTTTTTCTTGAATACTTCATCTTTTTCTTTCATCAATAATGGTCCGAGTAAGAGCGCTGCTTCTACATTTTTTTCGTCCTTATAAGGCGCACCCTGATTTCCTCTTTCCGCAACTAATACCTCATAAATTTTCCCATCTTCTTCTACTATATGTTCTTTTATTAATTGCCAACCATTTTCCAGTAGCCATATTCTAATATTTTTAGCCCCAACATTTGGCTGAAGAATAAGGCGTTCTACTTCCGCTAGTTTCTCTTTTCCTGCCTCCAGTATTTCACTAATTAAAGGACCACCCATCCCGGCAATCGTAATTACATTTACCTCACCTTTCTCAATGACCTCTAATCCATTGCCTTTTCTAACCTTGATAGAATTGCTTAAACTTAATTTTTCCACTTGATTTACAGCAGACTGATAAGGTCCTTCATTTATCTCTCCAGCTACAGCATAACTTGCAATTCCATGTAAAACAGCATAGCTAGGTAGATAAGCATGATCTGAACCGATATCGGCCATTTTGGAATTAGGCGGTATTTCACTAGCCACTGTTTCTAACCTTCTTGATAAAATTAACTCATTCACAATTATCACCATAAAACCTTTCCGAAAATAGTACAATAATCATCATAAACATATTGTAATGGAAAGTAAAAAAGCTTTCTACCTTTACGATAGAAAGCTTTTGTTTCTCATTTATTATTTTTTCTCAGCTAACCAAGCTGCAACCTTTTCAGCTTTTTCAGCATCAAGAAGTCCCGCTGGCATTGCATTCCGACCATTCATAATGACAGTGTGAATATCGTCTTTAGAAAGTCTGCTACCTACATCAGATAAAGCAGGTCCAACTGCTCCTTCTAAATTTTGACCATGACATGATGTACAGTTTGCTTTTACAATCCCCTCTGGATCGTCAGCAGCCGGTGCTGCAGCTTGTTCTGTTGCTGCTTTTTCTTTGTCAGCTTGAGCTGCGAGCATTTTGTCAGCGTTGTTTAATCCCCAGAAAGATACTACTACCATTAAAACGATACCTAAAACTGCAATTAGTCCGAAAGGGATTAATGGGTTACGATTCATCTCTCTTCCTCCTTATGTATGAAATCCAATTTTTTACTTAGTATATGCAACAATACTTATTGTACTTTAAATTGTTGTTTCCGGAAAGAGGTTATGACTAAGTTTGCAAGATTTTTTTAGATTTGTCATAAAATCTGAAAATATTTTGTAACAATTTGTTTACAATTATACAAAATGATAAGCAATTACCAAAAGAGCTCCTGTAATTCCGGATAAAGCCAAGTATTTTAAATGTAATTGATGTCCTACGATTACCCATAATATACAATTCAATAGGATTGTCATGAGTAAGACAATTCCACCTTCAGTATATGTATAGGAGATTAGATGGACGGAAGCTAGAAATAGAATTAAAACACCGACGATAAGAGCAATATGGAAAAATGGATGCTTTTTCTTATAGAAATAAAAACTACTACTAAAACTAGTTATGACGAAAACAGCATATAAGGACATTTGCAAATCAATAGGTATTTCAGTAAAATATATAACAATAAGCGTGATCACAAGCTGCAGGATTATATAAACATAAAAAGATGTTGATATAAACCTTCTATAAGAATATGGTTTTTGTTCATATAATTGTTGTTCTTCTTCTGAACCCTCCGTATAGAGGGATATTAGAAAATTGCAATATTGTTCAGGTAAAAGGCGATGCTCTTTCCAATATTTGATCTCGTTAAGAATAATGTTTTTTCTTACTTTGTCCATGCCTGCACCTCGGGAAACAGAAATAGTTTACTTCATTATACATGAAGTAAACTATTCTAAGCGCATATTTATTCAAGAAAGTCTTTCAGACGTTTGCTTCTGCTTGGATGGCGCAGTTTACGTAATGCTTTTGCTTCAATTTGACGGATACGCTCACGTGTAACACCAAAGACTTTACCAACTTCTTCAAGTGTACGTGTTCTTCCATCATCTAAACCAAAGCGAAGACGCAAAACATTTTCTTCCCGGTCAGTTAAAGTATCTAGTACGTCCTCTAGTTGTTCTTTTAATAGTTCATATGCCGCAGCATCAGATGGTGATGTAGCTTCCTGATCTTCGATAAAATCACCTAAATGGGAATCGTCCTCTTCACCAATTGGAGTTTCTAATGATACTGGTTCTTGGGCTATCTTAAGTATTTCACGAACCTTTTCAGGGGTTAACTCCATTTCTTCGCCAATTTCTTCTGGAGATGGTTCACGCCCTAAATCCTGTAATAATTGCCTTTGAACTCGGATTAGTTTATTAATAGTTTCAACCATATGAACTGGTATACGGATTGTTCTAGCTTGGTCTGCGATAGCACGAGTGATGGCCTGTCTAATCCACCATGTTGCATACGTACTAAATTTGAAGCCTTTGCGATAATCGAACTTCTCAACAGCCTTGATAAGCCCCATATTTCCTTCTTGAATGAGATCTAGGAATAACATCCCTCTACCAACATACCTTTTGGCAATACTAACAACTAGTCTTAGGTTAGCTTCGGCTAAACGGCGCTTTGCTTCCTCATCACCTTGCTCAATCCGTTCCGCAAGTTCAATCTCTTCTTCTGCAGATAACAAATCAACCCGTCCAATTTCTTTTAAATACATACGTACAGGGTCGTTTATCTTAATGCCAGGTGGGACGGAAAGATCATTTAAATCAAATTCTTCTTCCTTCTCAAGTTGATTGAAGCTTGGATCATCATCATCCACATCCTCATCTTCATCTGAATGTCCAATTATATCAATACCTTTATCACCAAGATATTCATAAAATTCATCCATTTGGTCTGAATCAAGCTCAAAAGCAGATAGGCGTTCTGCAATTTCATCGTACGATATAACCCCTCTTTTTTTCCCTTGTGAAATGATTTGCTCTTTTGCTTGATCGAGCGTCATTTCTGTTTCTACCTCTTTTTCTTTTGAACGAGCCCCTTTTTCAGCCATTAGTTCCCCTCCTTCCAAGAATTCCAACTTTGTTCGTCATTACATGCGCAACTAGTTGTTATTTCAATTCCTTCTTCATTTCGATAATCTTCATGGCAAGCTGTGCTGCCTTGATATATTCCTTTTGTTTCTCTGCTTGCAACTTCTCGGATTCGATTTCTTTTATTTTTAGCCATTTTGGATAATTCAACACCTGTTTAATATAATCTGATAGTGCTTCATCGGAAATGTTTACATTTATTTCCAACATCGCCAGTTCCGATATGATTCTCCGAAGATTTTCATCGTCAATTCTTTGAAGTATGGCCCCTGCATCCGGAGAATTTCCTTCTTCATAATAAGCATAAATAAAAAGAGCAATTGCATTATGAACATCTATATTAAAAGAACAGCCAATTTGTTCTTTAACTTGCTGAGCGATTTCTTCATTCCTTAACATATGAGAAAGTAGTGTTCGCTCGGCATTATGAAAAGCAGGTAAAAGCTTTTTTTTCGCTATAATTGCCTTTTTGTAGTTGTTATTATTATTTCGATTAAAAGCTGAAATATCCTTGTTTTTTCTTAACCTTCTATAAACTTGGTATTGCTCACTTTTTAAGGCATCTATAGAAATAGAAAATTCATCTGATAATTGCCGTAAGTAATGATCTCTTTCCACTGCTTTTGGAAGTAAACTGATTTCTGTTAATACTTCTTCTATATAAGTGATTAGTTCTCCTTCATCTTGAAGGTTTTTTCCCCTTCGTAAAAAGTCAATCTTAAATGCCATTAAAGTAAGACTATTGCCGATTACATTACTTTGAAAAGCTTCACTTCCAAATTCCCGAATATATTCGTCAGGATCATAGCCCTCAGGCATTTTTGCGACACGAACGGAACAACCGGCATTCGTTAATATAGTTGTCGCACGGTAGGCTGCATTTATTCCTGCATTGTCCGCATCATAACAAATGAGAACATTCTCGGCATTTCTACGAATAATTTGGGCTTGTTCGTCTGTTAAGGATGTACCTAATGAAGCAACCCCGTTTTCTACTCCAGCTCGAAAACTGCTAATAACGTCAACATAACCTTCAAATAGAATAACCTGCCCTTTTTTTCTTATCTCAGGTCTTGCTATGTGTAGTCCATACAGCGTTTTACTCTTATTAAAGATTCTTGTTTCAGGACTATTTAAATACTTGGGCTCCCCCTCATATAAAATCCTGCCGCCAAACGCAATTGTCCGCCCCTGATTGTCCCAAATCGGAAACATGATGCGATTGCGAAAACGGTCAAAATAGGTCCCATCACTTTCCCTTCTAGCAACAAGTCCAGCTTGTGTCATTTCATAAAGATTAAATCCTCTTTTATCCAAAAATCTCGATGCTAAGTCCCATGAATTAGGAGCATAGCCAATTTGAAATCTACTAATGATTTCCTCCGTAAAACCTCTCTCATGTAGATAGTGGATTGCCTCGTTCCCCTCTTTTGTATTTACTAGGAAATGGTGGTAAAATTTCTGTAGTAGCTCATGCGCCCGAAACATTTCAGCATACTTATTGGATGTATCCGAGAAATGATTGGTATCATCGTGATAGTCAGGAAGATCGATATGTAATTTTTCAGCTAGAGTTGCCGCGGCTTCAAAAAATGAGCAGTTTTCAATATTCATTAGAAAAGAAAAGACATTACCACCAGCACCACAGCCAAAACAATGGTAAATTTGCTTTTCAGCTGAAACAGAAAAAGAAGGCGATTTTTCGCCGTGAAAAGGACATAACCCGAAATAATTTCGACCTTGTTTTTTCAATTGAACATATTCGCTGATGATTTCAACAATGTCTACTTTATTTCGAATTTCTTCAATGGTTTCTTCAGGAATTCGATTTCCCACTGCTAACATCACCATCTGCCTTAATTATTCTACTTTCTATAATTTATTCTATCTCCCCATTCAAATTTCCTTCATATTTCGACAATCTTTTCAAAAATTCATTATAATGTTTTTATAAAATTTTTTCTATCAAATAGCCATCTTTTTAAATTCTACATCCCTCCGAAGATTCCTTCTTTATAAAAATTATTTTATAATTCCAACTTTTGTCGAAAGTGAAAGAATGATTTATCAGTCTTACTTGTATAGTTTATTCTTTCATTGTCAAGTATAAACCTAAATATTTATTTTAATCACAATTTTTTATTGTAATATAAAATTATTTCATTTTCTATATAAAAATAAAAAAATCTCAAATATATCACACACCGCTCGCCAATTTTATGAATTGGTTACAGTGGAACCAGATATATTTGAGATATTTTATTACATTTTCTTTGCATACATGCTTAAAATAATATTTGCTGTTTCTTCAACGGCCTTATTTGATACGTCAATTACAGCACAACCGATTTTTTCAATTAGTTTATCAAAATATTGTAGCTCTTCCTTAATGCGATCAAGATTTGCATAACTTGCTGTGTCACTTAATCCTAGTGACTTTAATCTTTCCTTGCGGATATTGTTAAGTTTTTCAGGTTTAATTTTTAAAGCGAAACAACGTTCCTTCGGTATCTGGAATAACTCCTCCGGCGGCTCGACCTCCGGAACGATTGGTATATTCGCGACCTTCAAACGTTTTAACGCCAAATATTGGGATAATGGTGTTTTCGACGTTCTTGAAACACCCAACAGAACAATATCTGCCCTTAAAATACCACGTGGGTCTCTGCCATCATCGTATTTAACGGCAAATTCAATTGCTTCCACTTTTTTGAAATAATCCTCATCCAATCTCCGTACTAATCCCGGTTCTTCTCTAGGCTTTTGATTATAGCTTTGTTGCATTTGCATAACCATCGGACCGATGATATCAACAGTGGGAACTCCTGCAATCCGTGCCTCGGTAATTAAAAATTCTCTCATGCTGGGAACAACTAAGGTAAATGCAATGATGGCATGATTTTCTTTTGCAAGCGATATGACCTCACTTAGCGTTCCAGTATCCTCCACGTATGGAATCCGCTTAATTCTTATTCCAAATGAGTTAAACTGACTTGCTGCTGCTTTTACTACAAGCTCGGCAGTTTCACCGACTGAATCGGAAATCACATATACATTGGCGTTGTCCAAATTCCTCCATTCCTTTCTGTTTATTTATTGTATGTAGATACCAATCAAATAAACCTTAGCTTATTTGCACCTCGAATGAATCGAGCACTTAATAGAAGTGGGGGATTTTTCAGATAAAGTTTTACTAAGTTATATAATCTCATCCTTTGCGATATCTAATAATACTCTTGTCATGTTTGTTTTTGTTAATCGACCGATTACTTCATAGCCTTTTCCAGATATTTTAACAACTGGCACTGCATCAATCTGCTTTTCTATAATTTTTGCAGCAACTTCAATAATAAGGTCATCTTTTTGGCAAAAAGTAATATTCGGCATTCTTGTCATAATTATATTTACAGGAATTGCTTCTAGGTTCCTTTGCCCAAGACTTGCGCGCAAGAGGTCCTTTCTTGACAGAACACCTACTAATAAGGAGTTCTTATCAACGACAAACAACGTCCCAACATCTTCAAGGAACATCGTACAAATGGCATCATAGACAGAAACCCCTTCATCAACAACAACAGGCATTGATTGGTACTGATAAACTTGTAATTTTTTTACCTTCTCAGTCAATAATTGTGAGCCTGTTTTTCCTGTATAAAAATAACCCACTCGAGGACGTGCCTCTAAATAACCAGCCATTGTTAAAATCGCTAAATCCGGCCTGAGTGTCGCTCTCGTTACATTTAATTGCTCCGCAATTTGTTCACCAGTAATCGGCCCGTTATCCTTCACTATTTGCAAAATCTTTTCCTGACGGTTACTAAGTTCTATTGTACTCACCACCTTAGATCATAAAACACTTCCATGAGAGAAAAACGTAATAAATAAGTTATACTATTGATATATTAATTATAGCTCAATTTACAGAATTGAGCCATATTATGCACTTTTATTTGAATTATCAATTAAATAAGTATATCTCATATAGTAAAAATTTATATATTGAACTGATCAAGTTGAGTGAGAAAACGCTTTGATTTTAATGATAAACCAGAGTACTCATCATATAGTGCAGAAATGACGGACTTTATCTCCTTTTTTGTAGCCTCTTTAACCGAGATTTTCCCAAGGCGATGTATATCAAAATAATAAAAGAGCCGCAAGAGCTTTACCGTTGCAGGCGAAATCTGGATTAGATGAGGATCACGATGAAAACAACGATGGCATATAAAACCGCCTTCCCTAATAGAGAAGGCGAATTTTCCTTGCACTTCTGAACAACAAACACAGCCGTCCAATTTTGGATAAATACCTGCAATATTTAACATTTTCATTTCATAAATATAAGTTAGTATTTCTAAATCCAAACCTTCATTCATAAAATGTAATGTTTGGTACAAAAGTTCAAATAAATAAGGATTAATTTTTTTCTCTTCCGTGAGTTTATCGGTAAGTTCAACGATATAGGCAGCATAGGCGGCTTTATATAGATCTTCCCTTAAAGCTCTGAAGGATGAAATCATTTCGCCTTGCTGTAACGTTCCTAAACCAGAGCCAATCTGCACTAAAAAATGCCCATATATAAACATTTGTGAAACGGAAGTTAATCTACTTTGCGGCTTTTTGGCACCTCTTGCCATAACGCCGATTTTACCCATTTCCCTAGTAAAAAGGGTTACGATTTTATTTGTTTCTCCGTAATCATTTGTTCGTATGACAATGCCTTCAACTTTTCGCAGCAATTTTGACACCATCCACTTATTAAATCACCATTTGTTTATACAATACAGTAAATGGGGTCAAGATAAAGGAGAATCTAATTCGATTAGCTGGTTCAAATGATTTTCAGCAGTTTCTTGAAATTCCCTTTCAATCTCTTTCATAAGAAGATAAGTTTCCAAATTTCCAGTTTGACTAAAGATCTTCCAGGTAAGTTCGATCACAAGAAACCCCACCTTTCAATTTTTAAAAACTAGCTTTGTTTATAACTCCCTACAATTAGCTTGACCTATCCTTTTCATTTAATGTTAGTGAAAAACTGTAAATTTTCGCTAAACAGTCGCTTCCGCTTTTCTATTAGTACTCGTCATCGCGAAATCCGAAATCTCTAAGCTGGTTCTGGCGATTTCGCCAATCCTTTTGTACTTTAACCCATAATTCAAGAAAAACTTTTGATCCCAATAATGCTTCAATATCAATTCTAGCCAAACGCCCAATTTCCTTAAGCATTTTTCCCTGCTTCCCGATAATAATCCCTTTTTGCGAATCCCGTTCCACAATGACCGTTGCAGCGATGTATACTGTATTTCCACCCTCACGGCGCTCCAATGAGTCCATGACAACAGCAATCGAATGTGGGATTTCTTCCCGTGTTAAATGCAATACTTTTTCACGGATTAATTCTGTAATAATAAACCTTTCAGGATGGTCAGTCACCTGATCTGCAGGATAATATTGTGGTCCATTTGGCATAAACTTTTCAATTTGTTCAAGCAATGTATTTACATTATTCCCTTCCAATGCAGAGATTGGGATGATTTCTTTGAAAGGATATAATTCTTTATACTGATCAATAATCGAGATTAAATGATCCGGATGAACTTGGTCTATTTTATTAATAACAAGAAAAACTGGTTGATTTGTTTGCTTTAAGCGCTCAATGATAAATTGATCACCTTTACCCAATCTTTCTTCGGCATTAATCATAAACAAAATTAAATCTACTTCTTTTAATGTATTTTGTGCAACTTTCATCATGAAATCGCCCAGTTTATGCTTTGGCTTATGAATACCAGGTGTATCAATGAAAATAATTTGACTTTTATCTGTTGTATAAACACCTTGGATTTTATTTCTAGTCGTTTGCGGCTTATCGCTCATAATCGCAATCTTTTGGCCAATTACTTTATTTAAAAATGTGGATTTTCCTACGTTTGGTCTACCAATAATTGATACAAACCCTGATTTAAATTGATCACTATTCATGTAAATCCCCCGCTGTAAATGCTCCTGGTAATAGCTCTTGTACGGTTGTTTTGAAAACGCTACCTTTTATATTCGTTAAATAAACAGGCATATCAGGCGGGCAAAGTTCAGCCATTACTTGACGACAAGCACCACATGGCGGTACTGGGCGTTCCGTGTCAGCTATAACTGCCAAGGCCTTAAATTGTTTATCCCCTTCGGAATATGCTTTAAATAATGCAGTTCGTTCTGCACAGTTGCATACCCCGTATGCGGCATTTTCTATATTGCAACCTTTGTACACTTTTTTGTTTTCCGTTAAAATAGCGGCGCCTACTTTAAATTTTGAATATGGAACATAAGCCATCTCGCGCGCTTCTTTTGCTTGAGCTATAAGATCATTTATAATTGAATCTTCCTTCATCATGTATTTCCTTTCAAAGTACTTTTATTTTACACTAATTTAGATTTGTTTTCAGCAAAATACAATAAATAATTTACAAAAAATTCAAATAAATTAATAGTGGTCTTAAAAATATAATTAAACCTATAATAACAGATATAACCGCAAATACAAAAACTGCACCCGCTGCTGCGTCTTTAGCCTGCTTTGCCAACGGCTTGAATTCCTCCGTACATAAATCAACGGTTCGTTCTATAGCCGTGTTGATTGCTTCAAGACTAAATACAATACCGATACAAAGAAGAATGATAAGCCATTCAAACTTTGAAATTGAAAAATAATAGGCTAAAAAAAGAACGATACATGCGATTGTCAGATGGATCTGCATATTTCGTTCTTTCTTGATTACATGAAAAAGCCCCTCAATGGCGAAACGAAAACTGGCCAGCATTCTCTTGATTTCTTTAGCGATGGAGCCCATATTCTTCTAATAATTCCTTTTGTTTACGAAACATGATTTCTTCATCTTCTTTTTCCATATGATCATAACCAAGCAAATGAAGAAAGCCATGGACAGTTAAAAAACCAAGTTCTCTCATAAAGCTGTGATTGTATTCTTGCGCTTGTTCTTTTGTCCTCTCGATGGAAATTATGATGTCACCAAGGATTGTTGGCAAATCCTCACCTTTTATTTCAATTTCACCTTCACCCATTTCCTCCATTGCAAAAGAAATGACATCCGTCGGCAGATCCTTGCCACGGTAAATACGATTAATTTCTTGAATTTCATCATTATTAACAAACGTGATTGAAATTTCCGCCTCCGGGTCGATTCCTTCCTTTCCTGCGACAAATTGCATTAATTTTTCAATTTCATTTTTCTGTTTTTCCTCAATTAAATGATGTTCATCAATAAAGTCAATAATCATCCTTCACTTCTCCTAACTGCTTACTTTTGTTTTACGAAGTTCTACTTTTTTCGAATGTTTCATGTCCGGGTACTCGATGCGTGTATGAAAAATCCCTTTTAACGTTTCATACATTGATTTTGTAGCAAGATCCAATTCTTTTAGTGTGATGTCACATTCGTCAAATTGTCCATCTTGAATCCGGTCTGTTAAAATGCTTCGAACTAAGCTCTCAATTTTTTGCGGCGTAGGATTTGATAGTGAACGCACAGCCGCCTCAACACTATCGGCAATTCCAACAATTGCAGCTTCCTTTGTTTGTGCTTTTGGTCCTGGGTATCTGAAATCCGACTCAATTATACCATCACATTGCTCTTTAGCCTTATAGTAAAAGTATTTTAAAAGTGTGGTGCCATGGTGTTGAAGTGCAATATCGATAATTTCCTTCGGTATTTTATGTGCCCGCAATAGATCTGCGCCGTCATAAGGATGTGCCGTTATGATAGTTTTACTTAATTGCGGTGAGATATTATTGTGAGGGTTTTCGATATTCATCTGATTTTCAATATAAAAATGTGGACGTTTCGTTTTACCGATATCATGGTAATAAGCCCCCACCCTCGCCAGTAAACCATTGGCACCAATAGCCTCACAGGCTGCTTCTGAAAGATTGGCAACCATTATACTATGATGGTACGTACCAGGTGTTTCCAATAGTATTTTTCGCAATAACAAATGATTTGGACTTGATAGCTCAATTAATTTCATCGTAGATAATAGTCCGAACCACGCTTCAAAAACAGGCATTAATCCCAAAGTTAACACGGCTGAGATAAAGCCTGATAAAAAAGCTAATAATAAATACATGCCAATCTCAAGATTTGTGACATGGCCATTTCTAATCATAAACAATGCAGTAATAACGACCATATTAACGAAAGATACGAGAAGACCGGCTTTTAAAATTTTAGCACGATAATGGCGCTCAGTGATAAAGATGATACCGGCAATACCACTAATTAAAAAATAAACACCAATTGAGAAGTTAAATTTACCAAGCATTTCAACATTAAAAATAATGCTGCCACATATGGCAAAAACGATGCTTGACATGACAGCCATTCTTTCATTAAGCAGGACTTTAATAAGCATCGTTGCCATTGCCGCCGGGAAAATATAGCCTATTTCTGTAACTAGTTGGAATAAACTTATTCCTTTCATTAATAAAATAGTTAGTGCAAAGATGATAACGTAAATAATCTGTTCCTTTGCACCAATCTCCTTAAAATAATAGGCAATAATACTTGATAAAATCAATACAAAAATTCCTAAACCAATAAACAGATTCGGATTTACTTCTTCTTCTAAAAGACCCACAAGCTCAAGTTGCTTATACATTTCGCGGTCAATGATCTGACCTTCTTTTACAAGAACCTGACCGGCTCTGATTTTTACAGGATTGACACGATCCATTGCTTCCTGACGTTTCGACTCAGTCCCCTTCATGTCATATACATAATTAGGGATGATGGCATACTCAGCAATGGCTACCATCGCGCTTTTTAAATTTTCCGGTAGATTTACGTTTCTAATTTCTCCGGATATGATTTCTTTCTGTCTGTTTTCTTCCCCAACTTTTATTGGTTGACCCATGATTTGCTTGATTAATGTGATTGTTGTGCTTTTTGCACTATCTAATAACCCTGGCGATACTGTCAGCAAGGTTTCTAAATTAGCATTTGTAAGTTTGCCTCCAAGTTCTTCTGGTACCGTTTCTTTAAAAGATTTTACTTGTTCCTCACTCGTTGATTTGGTATTTTTAACGTCATTAACGGCATCAAAAATGGCAGAAATAATTTCAACGCGATTTTCAGCATAATCCTTTTTTAATATATACTGGTCTTCCACTTCTAAAGCAGCTTCTTGTTTTTTTTCTTCCGTAGCTTCTACATCCTCAACCGTAATGGGAGCAATAATATCGCTTTTAGCAGCTGAAAACAGGCGAAGGTCCAACTTCTCCGGCAGAATATTAGAATACATTGACCCGTATAAAATTACAGCAATCAGAGCAAATAATAGAACCGGAATAAACTTATGGTCTTTCATTTTTTCATACCATCTAAAAATTATATCCATAATTCTTCTCCTCTTCGTTCGAAAAGCACCGGTAACTATATCCAGCAAACATTGTTTATGCGAAAAAAGGGCTGTCTCAATAGTGTCGGGTACCACATACTAAATATGTAGTACGAATGTTTACATGTGGATGACAGACACCGGTGAGACAGCCCTCTTTTGTTTAGTTTAGGCTCTCATATGCACTTATAATTTTTTGTACCAATGGATGGCGTACAACATCTGATTCCTTCAAGTATATGAACGATATACCCGAAATATCTTTCAATATTGCTTGAACTACACTTAATCCTGATTTAACCCCTTTCGGCAGGTCGACTTGGGTAATGTCACCGGTAATAACCATTTTTGAGCCAAACCCTAATCTGGTTAAAAACATTTTCATTTGTTCTGGTGTCGTATTTTGAGCTTCATCTAGGATAACAAATGAATCATCTAATGTACGACCGCGCATATAAGCTAATGGGGCAATCTCAATCGTTCCTCTCTCAATTAGCCTCGCCACTTGATCCGTTCCTAAAACATCATGCAAAGCGTCATATAAAGGACGTAGATAAGGATCAACCTTTTCTTTTAAGTCACCAGGTAAAAAGCCAAGACTTTCTCCAGCTTCAACGGCAGGTCTTGTAAGAATAATCCGTTTTACACTGCCGCCTTTAAGTGCTGCCACAGCCATTACAACAGCAAGATAAGTCTTCCCCGTACCTGCTGGACCAATACCAAATACTAAATCATTTGCTTTAATAGCGGAGATATATTGTCTTTGCCCTAATGTTTTGACTCGGATTGATTTTCCTTTTACGTTTTTCGTTATTTCTTGTTCATATAATTCCTCAAATTGATCGAGCATTCCTTTTCTACCCAGTTCAATGGCGTACACTACATCACGTTCCGAAATACTGGCCCCTTTCCGTATAACTTTCAACAGAGCCATAAAAACTATTTCTGCAAGCTGAAGGACTTCAGGGTCACCTGACACACTCACTGATTCACCTCTTGTGACAATTGAAAGCTGAAGCTTCTCTTCCATCATCTTTAAATTCCGATCTTCAGTCCCAAATAAAGATAATGCTTCATTTAAAGTCTGTAGTTGTATATTGATCGTTTTTAAATTTCCTTGCATCATTTAGTCTCCTTGAATAATAGGTTGTGGTAATGCGATATCTTCAATTACTTGGTAGTGTATCATTAATTTTACTTTACCATTGTCTACTGTCTGGTGCAAAACATTTTCTCCCTTAATTATGGCATCCTCTCCAATTTTTGCCTTTAAGGCGTTTCGAGCCGTTTTTTTTGCAACTGAAATAGCGGTTTTTTTATCGTATTTTCGAATATGTTCTTCCGCTTCCCGTGTCACTTGCTTTTTATAAACAATCGGTAAATTCCATTTTAAAAATTTAACCTGTTTATCTATTTCATCAACTTTGTAAGTGGCATACACATTTTTTTCAAATCCCCAAATCGGAATTTTCAACTTAAATATTTCAAGGTAATATTTTGTGAAACTGTTTCCGGTATATACATGAAAAACTGTTTCCAACGGAATCACGATATGAGACTTGTACCAAATTTCGCCAAAAATTTTACCCTTTGCTGCAATAATTTCTGTATTTCCTTCTTTGCCAATAATCCCTCTTACAAGAACTTGACCCGGTTTTACAAAATCATTCACTTTGATAATAGGTTGTCCTTGTTCAACAAAATAATCATAAATAACAGCTTTTTTCTTCGCCACTAAATGTCTGGGACTAAGAAATTCCGGCTCTTCCGCCACTTTTTTTTCAACCACTTCAAAATGATAGGTCGTACCATTTAGGCGGACACCTACCCAGGTTATTGACGCAAGTCTTTCCATCAATTCGCTTTGAATGTCTTCGTTATTCGGAAGGGAAAATTGCAATGTCCCGCGCTTAATTCCCATCGAAGTTAGTTCTTTTCGTAGTTCATGCTCCAACTTTGGATTTGCCCCGGTTACTTCAATATTCCAAACCATATTCGATAACAAGATGGTGACTACAAAAGCAGCGATAATTCCAATAATAAAGCCGCTATTTTTAATCATTTTCTTTATTAAAAACGGCATTCCAATACGTCCAACAAATTCTAGTTTACAATCGCTTTTTCGAATAATTTTTCGCAATTTATGTATATCCTCGAGCATTAAATAGCCTGTAACAGTAGTTGTTCCTTGCCTTTTTAAATCCCAAATCATGACGTTCGCTCTTACACAATTATTTAAGAATGGTTCAATTAATTTTCCAGTCACTTTTATTTTGACATAGCCTGAAAAATAGTTGGTCCATTTATTTTTCATTCGATAGTATCTCCTTCCCTTATTTACCAGGTTCGTCTAAATAGATAACTTGGGATATTTTTCCTTCTAGTAAGATTTCTTCTGGAAGCATAGTTCTAAGAACAAATTGCTCACCTTTCACAAGCAACTGTCCTTGTTTTAAAAGTAGACGTAATTCTTTATCTGAAAACTGGAGTAGCCCGCGGTGATTTTCTATATATATATGAATTTGGCCAATCATCGTGATCCGCGGGAGATCCATCATAACATCTGCAGGAAGTTCCATTTTTTGTGTTACCCATCTTTTTATTTGTTGTCTCAATTTTCTCATCAGCAGGACCTCCTCTCCTTCCATGTTTATGTAGAAACGGCTTATTTTAGCACAAAAAAAGAGGCTTTAAGCGGATGCTTAGCCTCTTTTAAGATAGGTATAGGAATGTTTTTTTCTGGCACGTGGCGGACCAAGAATTTCTGCCCACATCACACCATTGATTACCTCTTTTTTGTTAATTGCTTTCTTGTTTATGACAGGATGTGTTACTTTTTTTGTATGAATCGGAGCAGTGTCAACATGGATATAATTTTTAGTATTTTCTATTTCATGCAACTTTTCAATATAAGGGTTAGTCTCTACTTCTTCTATATATTTAGGCGCTACATCAACTTTTTGCGGAGCGACCTCCTTAAATCGTGGCGCTCGTTTTGCTGACGTATAAACGGTTGGCTTTTGTTTTTGTTCCACATCAATTTTTTTTATTTCCTCAAATAAGTCTCCTAATGGTGGGATAAATGGTTTAACTCTTTTATCCATAGGCCGCTGTTTTTGATTTTGGTTTTTGCGCTTAAGTATGCTTACAATAGCACCAATTACGATAACCAAAAAACCGAGATTTCCGAATATAAATTCAAAAAATGAATCCATTCTTACATCCCTTCTTCGTCTTTCGATATTCTACCAATGGAATCACGCATATCCGTATCAGCGCTAATATTTCTAATATTCATATAGTCCATCACACCGATGTTTCCAGAACGAAGCGCTTCAGCCATAGCAAGCGGTACTTGTGCTTCTGCCTCTACAACCTTTGCTTTCATTTCTTCCACTTTTGCTTTCATCTCTTGTTCTTGAGCAACAGCCATCGCCCGACGCTCTTCCGCTTTTGCTTGGGCAATCTTCTTATCTGCTTCGGCTTGATCGGTTTGCAGACCGGCACCGATATTTTTACCGATATCAATATCAGCAATATCAATCGATAATATTTCAAAAGCCGTCCCAGCATCAAGACCCTTTGTTAATACTGTCTGCGAAATCATATCTGGGTTTTCTAATACTTTTTTATGATCCACTTGACTTCCTATTGTTGAAACTATGCCTTCACCAACACGAGCAATAACCGTTTCTTCACCCGCACCACCGACAAGACGATCGATATTGGCACGAACTGTTATTCTTGCTTTTGCCTTTACTTCGATACCATCCATCGCCACCCCAGAAATAAATGGTGTTTCAATCACTTTCGGGTTAACGCTCATTTGCACTGCTTCCAACACATCACGACCGGCAAGGTCAATCGCTGCCCCACGCTCGAATGTCAGTTCAATATTAGCACGGTGTGCTGCAATCAAGGCATTAACAACCCTGTCAACATTACCACCAGCGAGATAATGGCTTTCCAGTTGGTTTGTACTTAAGTTCAGCCCTGCTTTTACCGCTTTAATCAACGGGTTAATAACACGACTAGGAATAACACGACGCAACCTCATTCCAATTAACGTAAAAATACTGACTCGAACGCCAGAGGCTAACGCAGAAATCCATAACATAACGGGTACAAACGTAAAAAGTACCGATAGTGCGATAATAATGAGGCCAACAATTAATAATATAAATATGATCCCTTGCATCCTTACTTTTCCTCCATTTCATTTTTTATTTCGCGAACAATAATTCGTGAGCCTTCAGCTTTTATTATTTCCACCTTTTTATTACTATTAATAAAACTTCCTTCCGTGATGACGTCCAATCTCTCATCATTAAAAACAGCCGTTCCCGACGGACGCAAAGGTGTAATCGTAATTCCCTCCATCCCAATTAAATCGGAACGGGTTAAATTAGAAACATAGCCTTTCTCACTACTTGTTGAATCAAATAGAATGACACGCCTGAAAATTCCCTTTTCATAACCGAAGCGTCTAAACAAGATCACCATCGCAATAATCGTCACAACTAAAGCGATTAAGATGGAGTATATCATGTGCTCAATATTATTCGCCGCAAGCAACAGGCTTGCAATAATCGAAACGATACCGAGGATTCCCATGATTCCCCCGGGAACAAAAAACTCAAGAATGATTAAAACAATCCCAACTATTACTAATATTATTGATTCCATACCAGCAAACCCCGCTATCATGTGGCCGTAGAAAAACAAGAGCAACGAAGATAATCCCATAATCCCAGGAAAACCAAAACCAGGCGTATAAAGCTCAATGACAAGTCCTAAACTTCCAATTGTCAACAAAATAGGCACGACAATCGGGTTTGTTATAAAGCGAGCTAATTTTTCTGCAAAGCTTTCTTCCATTTGCTTGATTGTTGCATCTGGAAGTCCTAAATAATCAAGCAGCTCAGAACGCGTATTAACAATTTTCTCAGCGTAGCCAACCTCAAGCGCCTGCTCTGCAGTCAATGTTAAGAATCTACCCTTTCCAGCCCCATACTTTGGTAAATCAATTGTTTCATCCGCCATGGCCATCGCATAAATCGGATCACGATGGTTCAGTTCCGCTGAGGCCTTCATTTCAGCTAGCCACATGGACTCCGCTTTTTTCCCTGCAGTATTCCCTTCTGCATCTATGATTCCTGCAGCACCCATCGTTGAATGAGGGACCATGACGATTTCATCCGCGTTTAACGCTAAGTAGGCGCCTGCTGACAACGCACTTTTATTGATAAAAGCGATTGTCGGAATCTCCGTCTCGCGTAAACTCTTTGCAATATCCATTGCAGCATCAACTGCTCCTCCAGGGGTATTCATCTCCAATACGATGCGGCTTGCCCCGATGCTTTCCGCTTCCTGTATCGACCGTTCAAGAAAGGCACCCAGCCCTTGTTCAACTGTTTTTTCAACTGGAATAAAATAAACAATTTCGTTTGATTTTGCTTGTACTGAGATTACTTGTGAAAGAAGAATAAACAAAAAAAAGAACAATGAAGTGATTGCAAATAATTTATTTATATATAATTTTAACGCCACATACACCCTCCTTTCCACTAAACTCATACCTATGTTATGTTATACGGATTTGTTCCTTGAAAAGTTTCAAAAAAGGCAATATTAATCTTTCTTATCAGTATAAAAAGAGGCTGTTCCAAAACATACCTAGCATCAGCCACCAATGTACATAAGCATTGGTATCAAAGATGCTAGATAGTTTGGAAACAGCCCCTTTATTTAAACATATTAAGATAAATGTTTTAAGACAAGACGATTCACTAATGAGCCATCGGCTTTACCTTTTACCTTTGGCATAATCGCACCCATCACCTTGCCCATCTCAGCTTTTGAAGAAGCATTCGTTTCCGAAATTGTTTGTTTCACAATTTCTTCAAGTTCAGCTTCATTCAGCTGTTCAGGCATATAAACCATCAATATTTCAACTTCAACTTTAAGTTTATCAGCCAAGTCGCTGCGACCAGCAGTTTCGAACTCAAGGAGGGAGTCTTTACGCTGTTTTAATTCGCGGTTTAAAACAGTAAGCTCTTCTTCATCAGATAATTCATGACCAAGCTTAATTGCTTCGTTCTGAAGAGCAGCTTTTACCATACGGATAACAGATAATTTTTCTTTATCTTTATCTCTCATCGCTTGCTTCATATCGTCAGTAAGACGCTCAAGAAGACTCATAAATAACACCCTCTCTTAAAACTTACGCTTTCTTGCAGCCTCTGATTTTTTCTTACGTCTTACACTAGGCTTCTCGTAGAATTCACGTTTTCTTGCTTCAGAAAGTGTTCCACTTTTAGAAACGGATCTTTTGAATCGACGTAGAGCATCCTCAAGTGATTCATTTTTACGAACGCGAGTCGTTGACATAAACTTTTCCCTCCCTCCAAAAAACCGATAACACACAAGACATGTTTTATTCCTTGACTTATGAAGTCAATTTCTTTGAAGTCATACATTAGTATATCTATCAATTTCACAAGACATGTCTTTTGCCATTATATAATATAGGCAACGTTTTTTCAACTATTTATATAAAATTCAATAAGTTGAATGTAACGAAAACTTCTCTTTTTTTTAATGTCGAAAAATCGAAGTCATGTCCATGGCCTCCTGTCCATACAATGGGTGGTAAGGATGGTGACCTAAAAATGATGGAAATTCTTACATTATTTGCAATTTTTATTGCAATTTTTTTATATGGGATGACTGTCATGAGAATTGGGCTTTATAATTTATCTCATCAAAAGCTTCGAAAGGCTCTAGTAAGCATGACAGACACGCCTTTAAAAGGAATGTTAATCGGCACAATCATTACAGCCATCTTGCAAAGTAGCTCAGCTGTTATGGTTATTACAATCGGCTTCATTGCTGCTGGGTTATTAACTTTTAAACAGTCCATAGGAATAATCCTAGGAACAAATATTGGTACGACATTAACGACAGAATTTATTACCATTGATATCATTTACTATGCGATTATGCCATTACTAATTATCGGCGCACTATTATTATTCACAAGAAACTTGCTGTCTTTTAATATTGGTGCGATCCTATTCGGTCTAGGCTGTCTTTTCGTAGCGATGAATGGATTTGAGAATCTTGCAAAACCACTATCATCCATTCCTGTCATTCATTCATCCATTGAGTTATCAAACCAAAATAACCTAATTGGGATTGGACTCGGCACGTTATTGACAGCGGTCATCCAATCTAGTACGGCTACGACTGGGATTATTATGGGCTTTATGAGCGAAAATTTAGTAACATTATCTTCGGGAATTGCAATCGTTCTTGGTGCCAATATCGGTACCTGTGTGACGGCCTTTATTGCCAGCATTGGTGCTAATGTTGAATCTAAATTAGCTGCCTATGCCCATATTTGGTTAAACATATTCGGGGTAATCTTATTCTTTCCATTTATAAAATCCCTTGGCATAGCAGCGTCTACGCTCACTAGCCTCCCTGATGTACAGCTAGCCCATGTCAGTGTTATTTTCAACGTTTTATCGTCTATGATAGCTCTACCGCTCGCCGGATTGTTGGCCCGGTTTATTATGCGTGTTCATGGGTAGCATGTGTAGGCCGAATGGCATGCAGGAGACCTCGCAGTTTTCCTACCACTAAATTGGAACTGTGAGCCGTTTCGTGTTGATATTTACGTTTTATCATCACCAAATAGAGAGCCTATTGGATTTTTCATGGTGATATTTATAAAAGTTACCACTATTAATAACCGGAATTATTAGCCCCTTCACCTTTCACAATGGCGATGCCGGCGCTAGCGCCAATTCTAGTTGCCCCCGCTTCAATCATCTGCAATGCTCCTTCACGGTCACGAACACCTCCGGAAGCCTTTACACCAATATCAGGGCCAACCGTTTCACGCATCAGTTTAATATCTTCAACGGTTGCGCCGCCTGTTGAAAATCCGGTGGATGTTTTCACGAAATTTGCTCCTGCTTTAACTGCAAGCTTACATGCACGAACTTTTTCCTCATCTGTTAATAGACTTGTTTCAATGATTACTTTTACAAGTGCTTTATCATGAGCTTCATCCACAACCGCCTTAATATCCTGTTCCACTATTTCATTTTCCTGATCTTTAAGCGCAGCGAGGTTAATTACCATGTCCACTTCTGCAGCACCATTTGTTATCGCATCCTTTGTTTCAAATGCTTTTGTTGCTGAAGTTGTTGCTCCTAAGGGAAAACCAATTACTGTACAAACCTTCACATCGGATCCTTTTAATAACTCAGCGGCAGTTTTTACCCAAGTCGGATTTACACAAACTGAGAAAAAGCCAAATTGCTTTGCTTCTTCACATAGCGTAACAATTTGTTCCTTCGTTGTATTGGCCTTCAAAGCTGTATGGTCAATCATCTTGGCAATATTATTTGTCATCTGTATTCATCCTTTCCATCCTACTATTTATTATGTAAATGTTAAAAAAACAGCAAGGTAGAATGTTCACAACCTTGCTGTCTTATTATAATCAGTATAAGCGTATTTAAGCCAATCAGCTAATTTTCACTTCATCTTCTATCTCATCTGTAACGACACTGACATATTCGCCTTCATTGTATGGATATCCAGCCTTTATGATCTTCACCTTGACAATTTGGCCAATCATATCTTCTGTTCCAGGAAATACAACTTTCATATAATTGTCAGTATAGCCAACATAAAGGTCATTACGGTCGGTTTCTTCTGTAAATTGTTCCTCCGGAATCACCTCAAGAATGTCACCTTCGTAATTAGAAGCATATTCTTTTGCTAATTGATCTGATAACGAAATTAAGCGGTGTACTCTTTCGTTTTTGATTTCCTCGTCAATCTGATCTTCCATCCGGGCTGCAGGGGTACCAGTACGTTTTGAATAAGGGAAAACATGCAATTCAGAGAACTTGTTATCACGGATTAAATTATAGGTTTCCATGAACTCTTCTTCTGTCTCACCAGGAAATCCAACAATCACATCAGATGTAATAGCCAACCCTGGAAGAGCTTCTTTCAGTCTATTAAGACGGTCTACGAAGAACTCTGTTGTATATTTCCGGCGCATCCGCTTTAAGACAGAGTTAGAGCCAGATTGTAATGGAATATGCAAATGACGAACAATCTTATCTGACTTGTCTAATACCTCAATCACTTCATCAGTAATTTGGCTAGCTTCAATTGAAGAAATACGGATTCGTTTTAAACCAACAACCTTTTGGTCCAATTCACGTAAAAGCATTGCAAAGTTATAATCCTTTAAATCTTCTCCATATCCGCCAGTGTGAATACCTGTTAGGACAATTTCTTTATAGCCGGCATCAACTAATTGCTGTGCTTGCTTAACGACATCCTCTGGTAAACGTGAGCGTAATAGTCCACGTGCCCATGGAATAATGCAAAAAGTACAGAAATTGTTGCAGCCTTCTTGGATTTTTAATGATGCCCGCGTTCTATCAGTAAAGGATGGAACATCCAGTTCCTCAAAAACTCTCGCCTTCATAATATTTCCAACGCCATTAATCGGTTCGCGATTTTTTTCATACTGGCGAACATAATCAAGCAATTTGACACGGTCTTGTGTACCGATGACAATATCAACACCAGGAATTTCTAAGATTTCTGCAGGTGCCGTTTGTGCGTAGCAGCCTGTCACAGCCACGACCGCATCAGGATTTTTACGGATGGCCCGTCTAATAATCTGGCGACTTTTTTTATCACCAGTATTTGTTACAGTACATGTATTAATAATATAAACATCCGCCATTTTCTCAAAGTCTGTACGTTCATATCCAGCTTCTTCAAATAGCTTCCAGATTCCTTCTGTTTCATAATGATTCACTTTACAACCTAATGTATGAAAAGCCACTGTTGGCATAAAATCACCCCAATAATTCAGTATGGTAGGAAACAGCTGCTAGTAAGTATAAAGGGGCTGTTTCTGTTCTTAATATTCTTTTGCCTAGACTACAGGTTACAAAACCATGTTCGCGCAAGCTTGTTACTTCTTCTTCGGACAAACCGCCCTCAGGTCCAATGACGGCTAATAAGGAATCATTTGGTGTAAGCTTACGAAGAATAGAAGATAGGTTGCTTTTTTCGCCAATTTTCGCATCTTCCTCATACGCAACAACTTTATAGGTGTATTCCTTGCTAGACTCTAAAAGTGTTTTTAAATCGACTGGATTTTTAATTTCTGGAACCATTGTCCGATGTGATTGCTCTGCTGCTTCTTTCGCAATCTTTTCAAGGCGCTCAACCTTTTTTCTTCCCTTTTTTTCATCCCACTTCACAATAGAGCGTGATGCAAAAAAGGGTAGAAAGCAAGATGCTCCCAATTCAGTTCCCTTCTGGACAATCAGCTCTAACTTATCACCTTTCGGCAGACCTTGGGCAATTGTAACGAATACAGGTAACTCCTTATTCTCATCTAACCATTCTACTATAGTTACAGAAACAAAGTCATCAGTTATTTCTTGGATTTCACAGAGGGCAACCCGTCCATTCTCGGAACAGCAAATGATCCCACCTCCAGGTTTCATCCTCATAACCCGCGAAATATGATGGGCATCCTCTGCTAAAATTGTTATAATGTTTTCCTTAATCTGCTCATTTTTCACAAAATATCTTTGCACAGGTTTTCACCTACAATGCTATTATTTATTTTTAGCGATGATTGCTACCCAATCGTCTATTTTCAAAGTCTCCTCGATTTCAAAGCCAGCGTTTACGAGACTTTTCTTTACCTCTGCCTCTTTACTATTAATGATTCCCGATGTAATAAAGAATCCTCCCTTTTTCACTTTTTTAGCAGCATCATCAACGAAAAGCAAAATAATTTCTGCAAGTATATTCGCTACAATGCAATCTGCCTTTTGGTCAATATTTTCCAACAGATTATTCTGTCGAGCGGAAACAATATCCTGTACATGATTCACTTCTATATTTGCCCTTGCACTGTTAACAGCCACTTCATCAAGGTCATAGGCATCAACCTTCTTTGCCCCTAATTTTGCTGCTACAATACTTAGTACGCCCGATCCCGTTCCAACATCTATTACATGGGCATCCTTTGGCATCACCTTTTCAAGGGCTTGGATGCACATGACTGTTGTCGGATGTGTCCCTGTTCCAAAAGCCATGCCTGGGTCTAGCTCAACGATGATTTCATCGCTCTTTACCGGCTCATATTCTTCCCATGTTGGAACAATCGTCACCCGTTCGGAAACGTTGACAGGATGATAGTATTGCTTCCAGGCTGTCGCCCAATCTTCCTCGTTTACTTCATTTATTTTAATTGTATTAAAACCTAAATCAATTCCATATTCCACAAGTTTATGAATCTCAGCTTTAATGGATTGTACTGTTTCGTCAAAAGAATCAGTTACTGGAAGATAAGCTTTTACAATCACACCTTCTTCAGGATAATCAGCTGGATTAAGAGCATAAATTTCTCCAAATTGTTGTTCCCTGACCTTTTTATAATCAGCTGGATCCTCAATTGCGACCCCACCGGCACCCGCTTCATGGAGAATATTAGAAATTGCCTCAACTGCTTCTTGTGTTGTATGTATACTCATTTCAGACCATTTCATTTTAAACACTCGCTTTTTTATTTGTTTAAAGGCTGTCTCAAAAGGTGACTGACATCCATACAGGATACTATAAAAACTCCATGCTTGAATGTGTGTTATGTCACATTTTGAAACAGCCTCTTTATTGATTATTAACCTTTAAAAGCTCTTTTCACTTTCGCAAAGAAACTATCATCATGGTCGGAAGAACCTTCTTTTCCATCAATTTCAGCTAATTCACGAAGTAGTTCTTTTTGGCGATTTGTAAGTTTTGTTGGTGTGACAACACGAATTTTAATATGTTGATCCCCTTGGCCATACCCTCTGACATTTGGAACACCTTTTCCTCTTAAGCGGAAATTAGTTCCGGTTTGCGTTCCAGCAGGAATCTTTAATTTTACTTTGCCGTGCAGTGTCGGTACTTCAATTTCATCTCCAAGCGCTGCTTGAACAAAGGTAATTGGCATTTCACAGTAAATATCTTCCCCATCGCGTTCAAAAAATTCATGGGGCTTCACATGAAAGACCACATATAAATCCCCTGGAGGTCCTCCATTAACACCCGGCTCGCCTTGACCGGAAACACGCAGTTGTTGTCCTTCATCAACGCCGGCAGGTATTTTAACGTGAATTTTTTTGCGATTTTTCACTTTGCCAGTTCCGCCACAAGTCGAACACTTATCTTTAATCATTTTACCGGTACCATTACAATAATGGCATGCACGGCGATTTACAATGCGACCAAATGGTGTGTTTTGCTCCATATTGAGCTGCCCGGTTCCGTTACAATGAGTACATGTCTCGGGCTTCGTTCCGGGCTTAGCACCACTGCCGTGACAAGTATCGCATTCTTCTTCTTTTGGAATTTCCAAATCTGTTTCTTTCCCAAAGGCTGCTTCTTTAAAATCTAATACAATCGTATATTGAAGATCAGCACCTTGTCTTGGAGCATTTGGATCACGCCTTCTTGATCCACCACCGAAAAACATATCGAAAATATCACCAAATCCGCCAAAGTCGGCACCTTCAAAGCCACCGCCAAATCCACCTTGATTTGGGTTTGCATGGCCAAAGCGATCATATTGCGCACGCTTTGAGTCATCACTTAAAACCTCATAGGCTTCTGTGATTTCTTTAAATTTTTCAGTAGCATCCGCTTCTTTGTTTACATCTGGGTGATATTTTCTTGCAAGCTGCCGATAGGCCTTTTTTATTTCGTCTTTAGTGGCCTCCTTCGCAACTCCGAGGACCTCATAATAGTCTCGTTTACTCATACAATATCCACTCCCGAATTTCCCGATCTAATCTACACCGCATAAAGATTATAATATCATTTTTAGTATGGTTAGTTCAAATGAAAAGGTCAAAGCCAAGACAGCCCTGACTTTGACCTTTATACTTTAACTTTATTCAGCATCATGAATAAAGTTTATTATTTTTTAGCTTCTTCATTTACTTCCGTAAATTCAGCATCTACAACATTGTCGTCTTTCGCGTTAGCATCGCCAGCCTGATTAGCTTGGGCTGCTTGCTCATATAGCTTAACTGAAAGCTGTTGAACGATTTCCTGTAAAGCATCCTTTTTCGCACGGATTTCGTTCACATCATTCTTTTCAATCGCTTGTTTCAATGCATCTCTTGCATCCTCAGCCTTTTTCTTATCAGCCCCGTCAACCTTGTCGCCAAGATCTTTAATTGTTTTATCAGTCATAAAGACTAATTGGTCAGCTTCGTTGCGGAGTTCTGCTTCTTCCTTACGTTGTTTATCGGCTTCAGCATTTGCTTCAGCTTCTTTTACCATTCTGTCGATTTCATCATCAGATAAAGTTGTAGATGATTGAATTGTAATTGATTGTTCTTTACCTGTTCCTTTGTCAGTTGCACGCACATTTACAATACCATTCGCATCAATATCGAAAGAAACTTCGATTTGTGGAATGCCGCGTGGTGCTGGCGGAATATCAGTTAATTGGAAGCGGCCTAATGTCTTGTTGTCTGCAGCCATTGGACGTTCCCCTTGAAGTACATGGATATCTACAGCTGTTTGACTATCTGCAGCTGTTGAGAAAATTTGTGATTTACTTGTTGGAATCGTTGTATTACGGTCGATTAACTTTGTAAATACACCGCCCATTGTTTCAATACCCAATGAAAGTGGTGTTACGTCTAGTAAGACAACATCTTTTACATCACCAGTTAATACACCACCCTGGATTGCAGCACCAAGGGCAACAACTTCATCTGGGTTAACACCTTTACTTGGTTCTTTTCCAATTTCTTTTTTAATAGATTCGACTACTGCTGGAATACGTGTTGAGCCACCTACAAGGATTACTTTATCAATTTCACTCTTAGAAACTCCGGCGTCCGAAATAGCGCGGCGTACAGGACCCATTGTTTTTTCAACTAAATGTAATGTAAGCTCATCAAATTTAGCACGTGTCAATGTCATTTCTAAATGTAATGGACCAGCTTCACCAGCTGTAATAAATGGCAATGAAATTTGTGTTGTCATTACACCTGATAAGTCTTTTTTTGCTTTCTCAGCAGCATCTTTTAAGCGTTGTAAAGCCATTTTATCTTTACCAAGGTCAATGCCGTTTTCTTTTTTGAATTCAGCTACTAAGTAATCGATAATCACTTGGTCGAAATCATCCCCACCAAGACGATTGTCCCCAGCTGTTGATTTTACTTCAAAAATACCATCGCCGAGTTCCAAAATGGAAACGTCGAAAGTGCCGCCGCCAAGGTCATATACTAAAATTGTATGGTTTTCATCTTCTTTATCAAGTCCATAAGCAAGCGCAGCTGCTGTTGGCTCGTTAATGATACGTTCAACTTCAAGACCAGCGATTTTACCAGCATCCTTTGTAGCTTGACGCTCAGCATCATTAAAGTAAGCAGGTACTGTAATAACTGCTCTTGTTACAGGCTCCCCTAAATATTGTTCCGCGTAGGATTTTAAGTGTTGCAAAATAATGGCCGAAATCTCCTGCGGTGTGTATGCTTTACCTTCAATATCAACCTTATAATCTGTTCCCATATGGCGTTTGATTGATAAAATTGTATTTGGATTTGTGATTGATTGACGTTTTGCTACTTCGCCAACTTGACGTTCACCACTTTTAAATGCGACAACTGATGGTGTTGTACGGTTTCCTTCAGGATTTGGAATAACTTTTGGTTCTCCGCCTTCCATTACAGCAACACAAGAGTTTGTTGTTCCTAGATCAATACCAATGATTTTACTCATGAAAAATGTCCTCCTCTTTATTCAATACATGTATCCTATTTTATTTACAAAGCTTTACTGATTAACTTTGACCATTGTTGGGCGAATAACTCTGTCCTTCAAAATATAACCTTTTTGAAATTCCTCGATGATAATGTTTGAATCAAAGTTAGCATCCTCCACTTGCATAACAGCTTGGTGGAAGTTAGGGTCAAATTCTTTACCAACAGCTTCAATTCTTTCTAATCCTTCAGACTTCAAGGCATCGAGCAACAGGCGATGGACCATATCCATACCTTTTAATATCTGCTTTGTTTCATCTTCCTTTGCCTCAATGTTTAAAGCTCTCTCAAAATTATCAAGAGCTGGCAGGATGTTCTCAATCAAGCTTTGGGCACGATATTTAACTGCAGCCTCTTCATCTAATCGGACTCGGCGTCGGTAATTTTCAAAGTCTGCTTGCATACGAAGAATGCGGTTTTGTTTTTCTTCTAGTTCTTGTTGTAGTCTTTCGATTTCCTGCTGTTCGTTCGTAAGTTCAGCAGCATCTTCTATATTTTCAACATGCTCTTGTTGTTCATCTATTTGCTGTTCGATAGAATCTGCACCAACTTCATTTGTAATAGATTCTTCGGCTACTCGTGTTGCATTTTCTTCATTTGTATTTTCTTCCTTTTGCGAATAGTCTTTATCAACCATTCGGTTCACCTCCCGCAAACTAGCTTTTTTATGTAAATAGAAAAGCGAAATCATCGCTTTCTATCAATCTTCCCTTTACCAATATGACCATTACTTTTCATTTTGATACAAGGAAGTTAATGCCTTCGTTAAATCTTGAGTGAAGATGTTTAAGAGTGAGATCACCCTCGAGTATTCCATCCTTGTCGGACCTAAAATAGCGATCGTACCCATTGGTTCATTTCCGACGGAATACGTTGCCGTGATTACACTGCAATCTTGCATTTCTTCTAGTTGGTTTTCTTGACCTATTTTTACAGATATCCCAGCATCCTTTGTTTTGAACAAATTATAAATAACACTTTCTTGTTCAATCACGGACAGCAATGATCGTATTTTTTGAATATCATTGAACTCAGGTTGTGAAAACATATTTGTTTTACCGCCGTAAAAAACTTTTTCAGTTTTTTTATGGCCGAATATGTTGCTGATTAAATCAAAAACGCGATCATGGTCGTATAGATTTTGTTTGATTACACCTAGTAATTCTTTTTGAATCTTCTCTGTGAGTTCAATTATTGTGGATCCTTTTAGTCGCTCATTTAGGATATTAACAAGCTTTTCTAATACAGAAGGATCAAGTCCCACTGGTACTTGAAATGCTTTGTGTTGAACATGCCCAGTATCGGTAACAATAATGGCAACAACACTTTCCCGGTTTAGCGGAATAATTTCGATTTGCTTTAGGCGAGTTTCTAGATGCTCAGGACCCAATACAATCGTTGTATAGTTCGTAAACTCGGAAAGTAGCTTGGCGGACTTTTTAGCAACCATTTCGATTTCATAAATTTTACTATCAAAAAGCGAACGAATGGAAGCTAATTCCTCCCGATTTAATGCTGAAGGTGATAACAAGTGATCAACATAAAAACGGTATCCCTTTTCTGAAGGAATGCGCCCTGAGGACGTATGGGGTTTTTCAATGTATCCCATTTCCTCTAAATCTGCCATATCATTGCGAATCGTTGCTGGACTAAATGAAATATCTTCCTTTTTGGCTATTGTCCTAGAGCCAACAGCTTGTGCAGAGCGAATAAAATCATCAATAATCACTTGCAAAATTAACAGCTGACGATCTGTTAGCATAGAATAGTCACCTCTGTTAGCACTCTTATCTTGCGAGTGCTAAATCTATATAATAAGTTACCAAAAGAGAACGTATATTGTCAATATCAGAGGTGATTACAAATTTATATAAAAAAGCCTACGCTAGAAATGATTGGAACACCTCATTCCCTAAAAATAAACCTTTCCTTGTAAGTTTTATAGCTTCTGTTGTCTCTTCAAGTAATCCTTTTTGTACTTGTTCAATAATTTCATTTCCAAAAACAGAATGTAGTTCCTGCCCAAATTTACGGTGAAACACTGCTTTTGAAACTCCTGCTGTTTTTCTAAGACCAAGAAAAACTTCTTCCTCCATTTTTTCGCGCTTCGTTACAACATGTTCTTCTATATAAGGAAATTCTTTTTCCTTAATGAGCGAGATATATTGATTAAGCGGACCCGCATTTGCCCTGCGCACACCGTTCACATAGCTATGGGCGCCTGCACCTATACCAAAATATTCTTCATTGCTCCAGTATGTTACATTATGTTTACTCTCGAAGCCTCGCTTTGCGAAATTACTGATTTCGTATTGCTCATAGCCGTGAAGTGCCATTTCTTCTATTAAAGTCGAATACATTTCGACCTCATCTTCCTCCTTAGGAAGACTAAGTTTCCCTTTTCGCTGTAAATTATAAAAAACAGTTTTCGGTTCGATTTGCAGAGAATACCCTGAAAAATGCTCGATATCAAGTGTAAATGCCTGTTTTAAGGTATCTTTAAAACTTTCAATCGTTTGCCCCGGTAAACTATAGATTAAATCAGCATTTATATTTTGAAAGCCGACTTCTTTGGCTAAATCAATCGTCTGGAAGACGTCCCGAACTCGATGTGTCCGTCCTATTTTTTCTAGAAGATCATCATCAAACACCTGGACCCCGAAGCTAATCCGGTTGACACCCGCTTCCCGCAATAATAACAGTTTTTCTTTTGATAAATGACTTGGGTTGGCTTCAAATGTAAATTCGTTTTTTTCACTTATGAAGCTTCCAAAATGTGTAAGAATCCCATTTAAAAAATAATCCAACTCTCTTGTTGAAAGTGAAGTCGGAGTACCACCGCCAACAAAAATTGTCTTTATTTCCTTAGTTTCAAATTTTTGGAGCGTATGTTCCATTTCTATTTCCATTGCTTTTAAATAATCCATTACCGGCTGGTTTTTCTTATAAAATTTATTGAAATCACAATAATGACAAATATGCTCACAAAAAGGAATATGAAGATATACAGATTTCACCATGAAAACCAACTACTTTCTGAGATAGATATAGAATATTGCATGTTATGCTTACTTAGAAAAAAAGGATGACTGCAGCAGTCACCCCTTCAATTATTTACTTTTATTGTCATCCATTCTAAGTACGGCCATAAACGCTTCTTGTGGTACTTCAACAGAGCCTACTTGCTTCATCCGTTTTTTACCTTCTTTTTGCTTTTCCAACAGTTTACGTTTACGGGAAATGTCACCGCCATAGCACTTGGCAAGAACGTTTTTCCCCATCGATTTAATCGTTGAACGAGCGACAATTTTTGTGCCGACTGCCGCCTGAACAGGAACCTCGAATTGTTGTCTTGGGATTAGCTCCTTCAATTTTTCGACAATGACTTTACCACGGTCATAGGCAAAATCGCGATGGACAATAAAGGATAAGGCATCAACTTGCTCGCCGTTCAATAAAATGTCCATTTTTACTAACTTAGATTGCTTATAACCGATTAGTTCATAGTCAAAGGATGCATATCCCTTTGTGCTTGATTTCAATATATCAAAGAAATCATAGACAATTTCCGATAATGGCAAGTCATAGGTAATATTGACACGATTTTCATCAAGGTATTGCATATCGATAAACGTACCACGCTTATTTTGACATAATTCCATTACTGAACCAACATATTCATTTGGCACCATGATGGCGGCTTTTACATATGGTTCAAAAACGCCATCAATACTTTGTGGATCAGGCATTTTTGAGGGATTTTCAACGGTTAATTCTTCACCGTTCGTAAGCTTAACTTTGTATATAACGCTTGGTGCCGTTGTAATTAAATCAATATTAAATTCACGCTCAATCCGCTCTTGAATAATCTCCATATGGAGCAACCCTAAAAATCCACATCTGAAGCCAAATCCAAGTGCTTGTGATGTCTCAGCTTCAAATTGTAAAGAGGAATCGTTTAACTGTAATTTTTCTAATGCTTCCCGCAAGTCATTATAATCCTTGGAATCGATTGGATATAAGCCACAGAACACCATCGGGTTAAGCTTACGGTATCCTGGTAATGCTTCGGAAGCAGGATTTTTCGCACTCGTGATCGTATCCCCGACTCTCGTATCGCCGACATTTTTGATGGATGCGGTTAAAAAGCCAACATCACCGACTGTTAGTTCATCACGTGGAACGGCCTTCGGTGTGAAAACGCCAACTTCATTGACTTCAAACTCTTTACCGGTTGCCATCATTTTGATTTTATCTCCGACCTTTACAGTCCCATCAACAACACGGATATAGGTTACAACACCGCGGTATGAATCATAAAGTGAGTCGAAAATCAATGCTTTAAACGGGGCATCAGGGTCGCCTGTTGGTGCTGGCACCTTTTCGACGATTTGCTCTAAAATTTCTTCTATGCCAATACCAGCCTTTGCTGAAGCAGGCACAGCTTCTGAGGCATCAAGACCAATTACATCTTCGATTTCCTTACGCACCCGCTCAGGGTCAGCACTTGGCAAATCGATTTTATTTATCACAGGCAAAATCTCAAGATTGTTGTCCAATGCTAAGTAAACATTTGCTAATGTTTGCGCTTCAATCCCCTGCGCGGCGTCAACAACAAGAATGGCCCCTTCACAGGCTGCTAAACTTCTTGACACTTCATATGTAAAGTCAACATGCCCAGGGGTGTCAATTAAGTGGAAAATATATTCGTTGCCATCTTTAGCTTTATATAATAATTGAACTGCATTCAACTTTATTGTTATGCCACGTTCCCGCTCTAAATCCATAGCGTCAAGAATTTGATCCTTCATCTCACGTTGGGAAATAGTACTAGTCTTCTCTAGAATCCGATCTGCTAATGTGGATTTCCCATGGTCGATATGAGCAATAATCGAAAAGTTGCGAATCCGTTTTTGACGCTCATGTCTCGTTTCTTTATTCATTAAACAACCACCCCTACTAATGTGAGCAAAATTACACTGAAATTGATTATATCAATATTAGGAAAGTTATTCAATTAAAAGAAAAGCGAAAGCGACCGTTCAGTGACGTATAAACTGGAGCACATCGACTGAGATAAAGGAAACACGGTGAGCGGAGAGAGCCGATGTTGACTTATCGCAGGGAGGTGGGCGAAGTTTACTAGTCGCTGGGAGCTGGAGCTAGACAATAAAAAAAGGAAGCAGGGGACGGTTGCCTGCTTCCTAACCTAAAATTGCTAGAGCCTTATCAAGTGAGATAACGAGCAATTTTACCAGCTGTTGAAACAAATTCGTGAGCATGTTTGCTAATCTTTCACCCATATTTGCAATAATATGAAAGGCCTTCATTTCTTCTAATTTTTTTTGCTTTTCTTCAATATCATGTGAGGTAATTTCTTGACCAAGCACAGCCGCTTCTACTTCTCCGGTAGCATTTTTCTTAATATGAAACGCCTGGCCGTAACTATTGTCGTCAAAGCCTTTCATTTGCAAAAGGCCTTGATTGGCCTCTTGCATTCCAAGAAGAACACCAAAAAATAAGATAATAAATAAAAGAAAGAATTTTAATATAAATTTTGTCATTGGTAATCCCTTCTATCGATTTACTTCTTCGGCTTGCCAATAGTACTCGCTGAAGATTTCAGCTATTGCTTCCGTTGTGCGGTATACTTCCTCCAATGAGTTTTCCGGGCCGCCCATTTCAATCAAAATTGCATTCTTAGATAGGTCTTGATTAAATTTGCCATTTGTGCCCGCACCTTGCTTTTTCGTAACACCGCGGCTTAAGCCCGGATATTTTTCCTCCAATAGGTGATGCAAGTCAGTTGCAAGCTTTAAATTCTTCTCGTAATTTGCATGCTCGCCACCAATAATGAATACTGTTCTTGCATAATCTTTTCCATTTATTTTTGCTGTCGTGATTTTATGATTCTGGGAATCGCGATGAATATCTATAAAATATTCCAAATCGTGATTTGTCGCCATCGCCTCTTTAATGGCTGGTCTAGAAACGTCATAGGATTGAGGATATTTCAACCCTTTATCCGATAAAACCTTTGTATAATCCGTGTGATCAAACTGAACACCTATTCCTTTCTTTTCTAATTCTTTGCTCAGTTTCCCCGCGACAGTTACGACATTCATATCACGAGAATACGCTTCGTCTGATTTTGTTCCTTCCGGTAAGTGTGGTAAGTAAGATTCACGCGAATGGGTTGTGTAAATATAGACAACTTTTTTCCCATTCGTTGTTAACGCCGGCGGTGTAGCATTGTCAGGCTCATCGAGTTTTTCTAAACTTTCTATCGAAGCCTCCCGCTCCTGCAAGAGCACTTCCATCGGCGGTGATGATTCATAAGGCATAGTTGTATAGTTTGTACCTTTACCGGCAACGATGATTTCACCATCAAATAGGGAAAAACCAGGCAGTTCTCTCCCGAGTAAACTACGCGGATCTTTCGGATTAATACTAGTGGCTAATTCAAATGCAAGCGTACTTAAACTAATCGGTTGCTTATTCTTTTCATCAATTTCCTGCTTAAAATACTGATTTTCAAACCCAAGTAAATGAACATAGAAATTAGTATCCAATTGCCGGCTCCATTGATTAATAGATGACGAAGATATTCTCAATTCAGGTTTAAGAGCTGTCAGCATCCCGGCAATGACGAACATGACCATCGTTGAAATGGTAATCATAATGATAGGTTTAACAATCGTAGTTCCATTAAATGAAATCATTAAATTCCGCAAACTCTAAACCCCCCTCGAAAGCTTCTCTACTAAAATGTATGTTCAAGCTTAGAGAGATAGAACAGCTAGAGTTTTAAATCTTGGACAAGCCTAATGTGTATAGGATCCGATATTATCTTGATCCACTTCATAGTGAAGGGCGACATTCAACCCGGCTGAGATGACATTAGCCATATCCTCAATAAATACATCCACTTCCTTTGGTGTAACCATTAAATTATGTCCAAGAGGGGATAACACCTCATAAATTAATTTACGTTTTTCCTCATCCGGAAGGGTGCCAACCAAGCCAAGAAAAGAACGACGTTCCTCATTCCCTGGCAAATCTTCCTCCGTTAGTACCTTTTTCTCTCCAAAGGTTAAACCAGCTGGGGCCAAAGATCTGCTAGGCTTATTGCCTTCTTTAAGTTCGCGTCCAAAATGTTTTAAAATAAAATCTATCGTATCACTTGTAATCGATACCGCATCAACAACTGTCGGTATCCCAATTGCAATAACAGGAATGCCTAAGGATTCCTTACTTAATTCCTTTCGTTTATTTCCTACACCGGACCCAGGATGAATGCCTGTATCAGAAATTTGAATCGTCGCATTGACCCTTTCAATTGAGCGAGCCGCCAGTGCATCGATTGCAATTACAAAATCAGGTTTTGACTTTTCAATCACGCCTTTGATAATATCACTTGTTTCAATTCCGGTAATCCCCATCACACCTGGTGCAATCGCGCTAACTGAGCGAAAGCCGTCCTGGACTGTTTCAGGCTGCAAGGCAAAGAGATGTCTCGTAATTAGTAAGTTTTCAACGGCAATCGGTCCAAGGGCATCTGGCGTAACATTCCAGTTTCCTAAGCCAACTACAAGGCAGCTATCCTCATCCTTAATTCCAATTTGCTTCATAAATTCGCTAAATTCCTTTGCAAATACCTTTTGGACCTCATCCTGCAGTTCTGTATCCTGTTCACGAATCCCTTGCACCTCAAGCGTCAAATAATTACCGGACTTTTTGCCAACAGCTTTTGCACCCGCTTCCGTAATTTCAACCTTCGATATTTTTACATTCCCGTCTTTTCTTTCCTTGACAATTACACCTTCGATAGTTGATAGATTCGCATCCTCTTTACGCCTTTGTTCAACAACCATTTCATGAGCTTCAATAGCTAAGTCTGTTCGAACATTATATTTGGATAAATCTAGCGATTGCTTCATGATAGAATCCCCCTTAGTTGCACTGTTAGTTATTGTTAAAATTTAGCTTATCCGATTAAAAAATAAATCATGCGTATTTTTTTCACATCACGAAGGTATTGCAATAAATGTAGCATTTTGATAAAATACTGTTTGTTCTATGTAAAGCCTAATCGGCTTATCAGGAGGTGAAAGGAATGCCAAATATTAAATCTGCTATTAAACGCGTTAAAGTAAACGAAGGACGCCGTGCTCAAAACATTTCTATTAAATCTGACATGCGTACAGCTGTTAAAAAAGTTGAAACACTTGTTGTTAATAACGATGTAGAAACTGCAAAAAGCGCACTTGTTACAGCTTCTCAAAAGCTAGATAAAGCTGCTCGTAAAGGTCTTATCCATAAAAATACTGCGGCTCGTCAAAAATCACGTTTAGCTAAAAAATTAAACGAACTAAATGCGTAAGCATTCAAAAAGAAGCGTTTCATAATAACGCTTCTTTTTTTCTTTACTTATTTATTTGTAAAATAAATAGTTCCAATAATAGTTTTTTATCCATCTTTCCTGTTTTCATTTTGTAATCAATATCCGCCAAATGATTCATGATGTTCTGCAGTTCCTCTTCAGTGAACCCATTTGCCTGTTCACCAGCAAGCTTTACGCGGAACGGATGAACTTTAAGGTAGCCTGCTGTTTGGTTTTGGCCATACCCCCGTTTATATAATTCCTTCACCTGATAGATTAGCCGGAATTGCGTAGCTAATAGGGATAGTATTTTTATCGGTTCTTCTTTTTGCTCTAGTAGATCATAAAAAAATAGTAACGCCTCTTCTGTATTCCTTTTGACAATTCGATCAATAAGAGAAAAAACATTTTGTTCCAATGTCCGTGGGACAAGATTTTTAATAACGGTTTGATCAATCACTCGATCTTCGCCAACATAGACCATTAATTTATCGATTTCATTTGAGAGTAACATTAATTTTGGTCCAACAAGCTGAAGGAGAAGGTGAATTGACCCGTCATCAATTTCTTTGTTTTCTGCCGTTACTCTATTCCTTACCCAAGCACTAATAGCCTTCTCATCCATAAGAGAAGCATGAAAGGTTTCGCCATTTTTCTTCAGTAGCTTGACAATCTTTTTTCTTTCATCCAATTTATCATAATTTCCAGTAAAGATAACTGTCGTATCGGGCGACGGAGATTCTAGATATTGTTCAAGTCTCGCAAGGTTATGGTCCACCTTACTTTTTTCTTTTTGCCCTGTTAAAAAAACAGGATCTTTAATAATGACAACGCGTTTTTCACCGATAAACGGCAATGTTTCGGCATCTTCAATAGCCGTCTCAATTGCTTCCTCGTTCATATCAAAAACAGAAAGGTTAAACTCTTTTTCTTCACTTGATAACACAGCGTTGACAATTTGATTTAACAATTCTTCTATTAAAAATTCTTCTTGTCCATACAGCAAATAAAGGGGTGCTATTTGCCCTTTTTTTACCTTTTTATGTATTTCACTTCCCGTAGACATGGTATATTCACCTCAAAATTTAACGATAACTCTATGCTAGACGGTTGCAGCTATTTTGACAAGTATATGACAATTGAGGTGAATAACTTGAGAGGAGTTGAATTATTCAACTCCTCTCTTTATAATAAACGTTAAATAGTAAGCCCCGGGATTCTTACCATTCAACGATTGTAACTTTGTAATGTTATCATGTACTAAATTGCATCAACATATAGGTGACAACTCTTGTCAACAAAGGGAAAAACAAATTATGTCTTTTCTTTAATTAAGTAGATTTTTTTTATATATTAGCTTATACTAAAATGGTCAAAGTGGGAGGGATTCAAATGAACGAGTTTGAAAAAAATGTCCAAAGCAAACGAAACGATGCCATTGACTCTGCTGTAGGTTTTGGAGCTTCTTTTGGATTTTTTGTAACAATTTTTATCATTGGTACTGTTATTAAACTTGTTGGGTAAGTGAAGAAGTACATACAAGTGCAAACGTTAGAGAAAGGACTGCTGCTTTGGCAGTCTTTTTTCTTTTCCAGGCTTTTGTTATAGTCTTTATTTATATTATGGAAGTTTCCATTCAAAGGTTCCTTTATTCCCAATAAATTGATAACAGATTGCACCATTTTTATCTGTCCTTAAAATCCCAATCTGATGGTCATGCAAAGTGCCGATGACTTCCGGATGCGGATGCCCGAAACGATTATTTTTTCCAACAGAGATAAGGGCTAGTTTTGGATTTAATTGTTCGAGAAAAGCTGTTGAAGTAGAGGTATTGCTACCATGGTGACCAATTTTTATGAAATCAGTTTGTAAATTAGGAAAGCGCCGTAATAGTTGACTTTCCCCTTCCTTCTCCAAATCCCCTGTAAACAACCACCGTTTTCCCCCAAGTGTCGTATAAAGGACAATGGATTGATTATTTTGACTATCTTCATTTCCAATGGGCCCTAGAATATAAAAGGTAAAATCACCATTTTTCCAAAAATCACCTGTTTTAACTTCTTTAATCGGAATGTTTTTTTCGTCCATTAGTCGATATAATTGTATTTCTTCTTTGCTCTTACTGCTCTCATTTTTCTTATTGTTGGTTATGATTTCTTTTACATTGAAATGATTGAGCACAGCTTCAGTTCCACCAATATGATCCAAATCACCATGTGTCAAAATTAATTTATCAATACTCCGAATACCTTTTGCTTTAAGTAGAGGCGTTATAATATCTTCACCTACTTCAAATTTTTTCTTCCGTTGTTGCCATTCCTTTTTCTCTGAAAAATTGACAATGCCTCCTGTGTCAATTAAATACACAGCTTTTCTAAAGGGGAGTTCAATTAGGATACTATCTCCCTGGCCCACATCAATCATCGTAACCTTACCCTCATTTGAAATGTATGGGCTGAACCAATGGTAGACAAAGACTAGAAGCAAAAGGAGCAGCGCTCTTTTTGCTTTCAACATTCGTTTATGCTTTTCCCAGCTTATAAAAAAATAAATAATGACAACATAATAAACAAGTAAGAGCCATTCTTCAGGCTTTCCAAATGCCAAAGCAAAAGTTGAAAGGTTCTTTGTTAGGTCAAGAATTTTGATCGAAAAATCAATAATAGTGGAAAGAATGGAAAGCGGAATGATGGCAAGCGTTTTCGATACATATAAAATAAATAATGAAACGATCGAAACGGGCAGGATGATAATCGATACTAACGGAACAAAGATTAAATTTAACGGCAAACTTACTAATGATATTTCAAAATTATAAAGTAGGACAAGGGGAAGGGATGAAATTTGGGCAATCATTGTTACAATAAACAACTGCTGCCAATAGCTTTCATAGATTTTCATAATCGTATAAGCAGAAACGATTAATGAAAAACTTACCAAAAAGGAAAGCTGAAAACCGATGTCTGTGATGTAATAGGGTTCAACCAATATCATAAGCAGGAATACGAAGCTTAGTGCATCTAAAGGATGAAATCTCAGCTTGAATTGCATGGCTCCTAGTACAAGCAAGGCCGCTAAGCACGCTCTTACAACGGACGGAGAGCCACCGGCAAGCACCATATAAAAAGGCAGGAGCACTATTAATAATAAGAACGCCTTCTCGCGCGTTAGTCCTAAGCGCACAAAGATATAAAAGATAACTGCCACCATCAGAACAACATGTGATCCAGAGATAGCCAACAGATGTACTAGTCCAAATTGTTGGAAATCTTCCTCAATTGTCGGACTTATTTCTTGTCGGTCTCCAAAAATCAACGCTTGCACGAATCCAATTGAATTTTCAGGAAAATGTTCTTTAATATACGTAAGCTCTGATGCACGCCATTTCTGTAAGAGAAATTTCATTGAAGAAGATGACTGACAGTCAAGGGGGCGAAAGCTATCTGGAGTAAAGATCCAATGGATCCTTTTATAGTGAAGAAACTGCTGATAATTAAAACCGTAAAAATTTCTAGCTGGATTTGGTGTTTCTAATTTCCCTGAAAGTTTACAACTCATACCAACTTGTAATTGTTGTAGCCAATCCTTTTCCTCACTTGTTTTTATGATGTAGGATAAATTGACTTTTTCTTTTGTATGCAATTGAAAGGTAAAGGATAAACGATCCCCGTCAATGACAGGAATCGTTTGAATGATACCTGCTAACTCATTTTCCATACCGGACAGCTTTGTTTCATTATGATCATCTGTCCATTTGTAAAAAAACGCAAATATACACATTGCGGACATACAAATGATAAACAGATTAAGGGACGGGCTTTCCTTCAATGAAACCCAAACTAAAAATATAACACTAGCTGTGATCACGATCCAATGAAAATGAAAAAAGGCGGCCATCGTCCCAAAGGAAGCAGCAAAAGCTACGAAAATCCATTTTCCCTTCAAAACCGGCCACCCCCCCATTATCTAATAGCGAAAAACTAAAAATAGGTTGTAAACAATTGATTACTTGTATCCTTAAGCTTTTTAATTTCTTCTTCCTTCACACCCGCAGCTTCAAGCTTTTGAATGAGATTCTCGACAAAAGCATGCTTTTCATCGCTTTTTGTATCAATGATCATTTCCTCAAGCTCTACTTTTCTGTATTTCACATTTGCTTTTTCTAAAATCTCGATCGCATATGGGTGGTTTTTATAATCCTCCGCATAGTAAATAGCTTTTATACCGCTCTGGATAATCGCCTTTGTACAGTGGACACAAGGAAAATGAGTTACATAAATTTCTGCCCCTTCTGTTTGTACACCAAACTTAGCACACTGTAGAATCGCATTCATTTCAGCGTGAATTGTTCGAACACAATGGTTATCAATGACATAGCAGCCATCATCAATACAATGGGTTTGTCCAGAAACTGAGCCATTATATCCACCTGCAATAATTCGTTTATCCCTAACAATCGTTGCACCAACGCGCAACCGTGTACATGTACTGCGTAATGCTAATAAATGGCTTTGTGCCATAAAATACTGATCCCAAGAAACGCGATTCACAAAAAATTCTCCTTTCAATCAATTACTCTAATTGTAGCTATCAAAAAACTTTTTCGTCAATGTAATTTAATTTGATCTTTCAGATGTTCAAACGATTTCTCGCCAATTCCAGATACATTCATAAGGTCCTCTATTTTTTTAAAAGGGCCGTTCTCTTCCCGGTAGGTTATTATACCTGCTGCTTTAGAGGCACCAATACCAGGCAAACTTTGCAACTCTTCAGAAGTGGCAGTGTTAATATTGATTTTCTTATCGTCAACTTGGGTTGCTAACGGAGGTTCCATTCCATCTGCGCTTAATTCTCCAACTTCCGGGATATAGAGGACCATTTCGTCGAGGACACGAGCGGCTAAATTTATTTTCGTTTGATCCGCTTTTTCTAAAAACCCTCCGGCAAGTTTAATCGCATCCTGCACCCGGCTATTTTCCTCCAACTGATATACACCTGGTTTTACCACGGCACCCTTAATATCGATATAAATAATGGCAGGTTCAACTTTTGTAATAGTTTGGTCCTCATTCATAAGTTCCTCTGGAAGGAAAGTTTCTTTATTTTCTGCCTTAACAGCTGAAAAATCCTCATCATTCGAAGGGTGACTTTCATCCTTAATAAATAAAAAGGCAATCGTAACTAACATTAAACAAGCAATAATAATGAGAACTTTTTTATTAGAAAAAACTTTGTTCATTTTATCACTCCCTATCATAAAATAAATCATCATATTTTTTCATGGAGGTACATAGGCATAAGTAGAGTACTGTTTGCAAAAAAGGGGGGAAAACTATGAATATTGGAATTGTAGGGACTGGAAATATGGGTAAAATCCTAATAGAAGCATTCATAAAATCCTCTGCTGTAAACGAACAAAATTTATTTATCATGAATCGAACTAGATCAAAAGCAGACCAAATAAGGTGCGAATTTCCAAGCATACATGTGGTGGATGAACCTGAGGAGATTGTTAAAAATACGGATTACATTTTCATATGTATTAAACCGCTAGATATTTATCCGTTGTTAAAACGAATTTCTCCCTTATTAACAAAGGACCATTGTATCATTTCAATAACAAGCCCAATCAGTGTGAAGCAATTAGAGACACTCGTCCCTTGTTCGGTTGCCAGGGTAATCCCAAGTATTAATAATCGTGTGTTATGTGGGACTTCCTTACTTTCTTTCGGAGAGCAATGTCCTGAATACCATAAGGAATTCATTGAAAGCATTATGACAAAGATTTCTACACCTGTCATTATTGAGGAAAACATTACAAGAATCGCTTCAGATATTACGAGCTGTGGTCCGGCATTTTTCACATTTTTACTGAGAAAATTTATTGATGCAGCTGTAGCCGAGACAAGTATCTCTGAGGAGCAAGCTACTTTATTGGCGAGCAAAATGATTATCGGCTTAGGACAATTACTCGAGCAGGAAGTTTATACGCTTGAAACCTTGCAAGAAAAAGTATGTGTAAAAGGTGGAATTACCGGCGAAGGAATTAAAGTGCTGGACGAAGAAACAGGAGATATGTTTCACCACGTAATCCAGCAAACACATGCAAAATTTCAGCATGAAAAAGAAAAGATAAATGAACAATTTTGTATTAATAAAGATTAATTCGACAGATTTTTGTATTTTCCTGCAAAAAAAATAAAAAAAATAGTAGAGGCTGGCTCAAGATAGGGTCTAATATCCCTTTTTGAGTCAGCCTCTCGTCTTTTATTTTTTTCGAGCTGTAAAAAAGATTCTTTCTGAATTTTGGGAAGGCTCTTTGTCAACAAAATCAGCTGAAACCTCTATTAGCTCAAACCCGGCTTCTTCCAACCACTGTTGATACGTTGAGATGGGAAATGTTCGTTGAAAATGATATTCATCATATCGTTGATAAAGCTCATGCTCTTTTACAAAAAAAGTCAATTCGTGCTCCACTGAATATTCCGACTCACCAAGAAAGCAATTCCAAATATAAGAAATATCTTCGTCATTACTGCAGTACGATTGATCATTAAAAAGTTGCTCGATTTTATAAGTGGAATGGACATCAAAAAGTAAAAGACCAGCAGGCTCTAGGTGATTATATATAGTAGTAAAAGTTGCTTTTACATCTTCTTCTGATCTTAAATAATTAAGTGCATCACAAAAAACCCCAATAACATCGAAAGGTGCAAATCCCGATAATTCACTCATATCCTGTTGAAAATATGAAACGTCCACGCCGGCTTCCGTTGATTTTGCAGCGGCAATCGCCAGCATTTCTTCGGATAAATCAACACCGGTAACATGAAACCCAAGCTCAGCTAGAGGAATTGAAAGTGTTCCAGTTCCACAGCCAAGGTCCAACAAACGTTTGCCGCCATTCCCGTACTTTCCAACATTTTCCATAATAAATTGAAGCCAATTTTCGTAGGGAGCATCCATCATTAACTCATCATAAACAAGCGCAAAATGCTGATAAGACATTGTTATACCAGTCTTTCCTGTATATTTACCCGGGCAGCATCGCCCCAAAGCCGTTCTAAGTTATAATAAATTCTTTCATCACGGTGGAAAACATGAACAATAACATCACCTAAATCAACAAGCACCCAGCGTGCTTCATCAAAGCCCTCTAACCGTTTAATATGAATATCACTTTCTTGGGCTTTATCTTTCACTTCACGCGCTATGGCCTGTACTTGCTTCTCAGAATTTCCATGGCAAATGATAAAATAATCTGCCACGAGGGAAACGCCTCTCATATCCAATACTGTAATGTCCTCAGCCCTTTTATCGTCTGCTGCTTTTGCCGCAATATACACAATATCCTTCTCACTCATGAAATTGTAGTCCTCCTTACGAATTTTTTTACCTCTTACCATTGAGTTATATGTTTCTAATGTATCTGGATAAACTGCCTGGTTTTTATCCAACAAAAATTTGATTGTGTTTTTTAATGCCATGATAACGGCTTGATCAAGACTTTCATTTGCAGCCTTACGAACCTCATCAACTCCTGGGAACTTTCTACCTGGCTCAATGTAATCTGCCAAAAAAACAATCTTATCCAACAAATTCATATCTTTATTTCCAGTTGTATGAAAGCGAATGGCTTGCAGAATTTCCTCATCAGTAATACCTGCCTCCATCTGCACTAAATAAGCGCCAACAGGTGCATGCCAAAGCTCGGAATGATAATCCAACAATTGTTTCGGCATATTTTGCTTTATTATTATTTGTTCCATTTCCTCTTTAGAACGAAATTTAGCATAATCATGGAATATTGCTGCAAGCTCAGACCTTTTGACATCGGCGCCATATTTTTCTGCAAGCTCTATAGCAGTTTGCATGACTCCTAAGGTGTGAATATATCGTTTTTCAGTAATCTGTTCTTTTACAAGGTTCAATGCTTCCATACGATCCATAAAGATTTTTCTCCTCTATATATTTTCTAACCGCATTTGGTAAAAAATATCTCGTATTTTGCTTCGTATTAAAACGATGGCGCAGTTCAGAAGAAGAGATATCAAACTGCGGGATCTCCACCTCGAAGATTTCGTACTTCGAATCAATTGTATAGTTAGGTCTTTTAACACCTACAAAGTGAACCTCACACATTAAATCATCAATTCGGTACCATTTCGGTAAATATTGAACCATATCCGCACCAATAATGAAATAAATTTCAATATCAGGATATCTCTCCTTTAAAACGGCAATCGTATCATATGTATAGGATGGACCGGGCCGTTCAAATTCAATTGGTTGTAATTTAAAGCATTCATTATCACCAATCGCCCGCTGAATCATTTCAAGACGGTCCTCCCCCCTTGATTTAGCGTCGGCTTTATGTGGGGGTATATTCGTTGGCATAAACCAAACTTCAGCTAGATTTAATGTTGATAATACCTCCTGGGCAATCATTAAATGGCCATTATGGGGAGGATCAAATGTACCACCTAATATACCCACTTTCCTCATGACACCCATCCCTTTGACGTCTTACGGAAGACTAATTTGTTTATTTTCTACAGACTCTTTGTAAAGGACAATAGTGTTGCCAATAATCTGAACGAGTTCAGCATTTGCGCCAGCTGCTAATTCGCCTGCTACTTCATCACGGTCAAATTCACAGTTTTGCAAAACGCTTACCTTTATTAATTCGCGTGCTTCCAGCGCTTCACTGATTTGTTTCACCATATTTTCATTAACGCCACCTTTTCCAACTTGAAAAATTGGATGTAAATGATGGGCTTTAGATCGTAAAAATCGTTTTTGTTTTCCTGTTAACATATTATTTGTTTCCTCCTAGTCGACGCTCAACAATTTCTTCCATACTTAAAAAATCTGGCTTTTGATTTGTCCACAGTTCAAATGCCAAGGCACCTTGACCGACAAACATCCCTACCCCGTTTTGAGTGATGGCACCTAAATGTTTGCCTTCTTTGAGCCACTTTGTTTCGAGTGGATTATAAATAATATCACTTATTATCGTTCCGGCTTTCATATTCGTTAACTGTAGCGGCATTTCATCAATATTTGGGCTCATACCGACCGAAGTTGTATTGATGACAATCTCATATTGAGATAATTTAGCTTCCGCTTCTGCAATCGATAGACCAGTTGAATGAATGGAATAAGGATTTTCAGTAATTAGTTGGTTTGCCTTTTTCTCAGTTCTATTCGCAATATCAATAGCTTGCGCTCCCATCCGGGCTAATGTTACGTAAATGCCTCTTGCAGCCCCGCCAGCACCAATAATCAATATTCTTTTCTTTAAAAAATCAGCACCGGCTTTTCTTTCAAGTGATACCGCAAAGCCTTTGCCATCTGTATTATATCCAACTAGTTTCCCATTTTTCAGTACAACCGTATTGACAGCACCAATTTGAGCAGCTTCTTCATCAATTTCATCGAGATACTTCATAATCTCCACTTTGTGCGGAATGGTCACATTAAAGCCTGAAATACCAAGAGCCCGTACGCCTTTAACGGCATTTTCCAAATCAGCTGGATGAACATCAAAGGCCTGGTAATAGCAATCTAACCCTAAGCGCGTAAATTGGTCATTATGCATAAGTGGTGACATGGAATGGCCCACAGGGTGGCCGAATAACCCAAATAATTTCCCCATCTCTCTCCCGCTTTCTATCTCAATCTTTCTGTTCATTCATCAAATAAGCGATTGCCTAATCGTTACTCCTGCTCCTTTTGGAACATATGCCACAACCTTCGAGTCCGGTTCATTACATGTTATCCAACCAAGACCATGGAATACAATATCGGTTTTCGCTTCACGAATCATAAATTCTTGTTTTACAAATGGTGGCAGTTCACTCGCTCCCTCAGCAAAAGGTGGATAAAGCAATTCACCTACATGGTCCGCATATAACTGATCAGCTTTCTCCACTTTTGTTCGATGAATATTCAACTCATTAGAAACATAGCATGTGAAAGATTTTCTTCCTCCTGAAACGTAATCAAATCTTGCCAACCCACCAAGGAATAATGTTTGTCCCTCATTTAATTGGAAAACACGCGGTTTGATTTCTTTCCTTGGGGAAATCAACTTTAGACCTTTTTCGTCTACGAAATGTGCCATTTGATGGTGATTAATAATACCTGGGGTATCAAACAGCGACTTGCCATCATCTAGAGGAATATCAATTAAATCCAGCGTTGTTCCAGGAAATTGAGATGTGGTGATGACATCATCAACCCCATTGAACTCTTTAATAATTTTATTAATGAATGTTGATTTACCAACATTTGTGCAGCCAACAACATAAACATCTTTGCCTTCGCGATGATAATCAATGGCTTCCGCAAGCTCCCTGACACCCTCACCCTTGGCTGCACTAATTAAATAAACATCTGTAGGTTTTAATCCAAGTTGTTTTGCGGAAAACTTCATCCAATGAATAAGCTTAGATTTTTTCACGGACTTTGGCAATAAATCAACCTTGTTGCCCACGAGTATCACCTTATTCTGTCCCACAAACCGGTGCAATCCTGGCAACCAGCTTCCATTGAAATCAAAGATATCAACTAGTTTCACTACCAAGGCATCGGAATTACCAATTCCATTAAGAATTTTTAAAAAGTCGTCATCCGTTAGTGACACGTCTTGGATTTCATTATAATGTTTTAACCTGAAACAACGTTGACAGATTAAAACCTCGCGCTCTAATGCTGATGGTGGCGCATATCCGATTTCTGCTTTATCTTCTGTTTGAATCAGTACGCCACAACCTTGACAATGTAAATCTTGGTTTTCCAATTTTATTCCTCCCAATAAACCATACCTTTACGTTTCATCATAATTAAAATAGTACGTTCGATGCGCCGATTAATTCTAGTGAAGAATCCGTCTGACTGAGCTACAGGCACGACTAAAATCGTATGTAACCCAGAGCGGTTACCGCCTAATACATCTGTCATCAACTGATCGCCAATTACAACGACTTCATCTTTTTTTAAATTCATGTCTTTTACCGCTTTACGGAATGCTCTTCCCATCGGCTTTCTTGCTTCATAAATATATTTTATACCGAGCGGCCCTGAAAACAGCTTTACTCTCTCTTCATTATTATTTGAAACAATGGTAATGGTAATCCCATTCTCTTTCATTTTTTGAAACCAATCTACTAATTTCGGAGTTGCTTCCGGCCGATCCCATTCAACAAGGGTATTATCCAAGTCGGTAATGATCCCTTTAATTCCTCGTTCATTCAATTTCGTTGGCTCAATTTCAAAAATACTTTTTACGTGTTCATTCGGTAAAAACAACTCTAACAATGGAAATGCACCTCTACTAGATTTCTATGCTTTCTTACCCTTTTCTAATAATAGCCAAAGTACGACAACGTTTCAAAACATTATTCCGTTATTTTTATAGTTTTTTGTCGAAATCCATATAATGCAAAAAACTTTTCGACAAAATCCTTTAAAATCCCCAAATGTGGATAACTTTATGCACATTATTAATACCCGATTTAATTGGAATTATTTACATTATAAACACAATACCCACAAGTTATCCACTTTTATCTGTGGATATAAGAACGATTGTTCTAAAAAATAAAACATGTTAATGTATAGACATAGGGAGAAAATATTAATATATGTATAAAAAAAGAAAAAATGACAAAGAAAAAAATTTTTAAAACTTGTGGGAGGTGAATGGCCAGCACCCCTGGCTAAGAAAAAATGAGAACATTATCTGATGAATTATTAGTAGAATCATTTTATAAGGCCATTGAACTAAACTTAAGCCCAGATTTTATTCAACTTATTAAAAAAGAAATTGAGCGACGTTCGTTACACACCCAGATTAAAAAGACGTCCTGATGATATTTTAATTAACGTCTAAAATAAAACGAGGCTGACTCAGCCTCGTTTTATTTTCTATTTTACTATAAGAAGTGAACTAAATATCTAAAATAAATATAAACATGGGCTAAAGCCAATGCTACTAACGTTAACGGGCCACCAATTTTCAAGAAATCCATATAGCTGAAACCATTGCCTTCACGTGCAGCAATACCGGCAACAATTACATTAGCAGAAGCGCCGATCAATGTCCCATTTCCGCCTAGACAGGCACCAAGAGATAATGCCCACCATAATGCATTAATTTGTGGAGAGTCAACAGAAAGCCCCATACCTACGGCCATATCCTGAATTAAAGGAATCATCGTGGCCACAAATGGAATATTATCAATAAACGCGGAGGCAATTCCAGATACCCACAATATTAAAATTGCAGCTGTTGGAATATGTCCGTTTGTTAGTTCAAGCGCTTTTGCCGCTAAGCTTTTAATAATACCAGCATCTACTAAACCACCGACCAATGTAAATAGACCGGCAAAGAAGAAGATCGTAACCCATTCTACACTATGGAATACTTCCTCTAAATCATGTTCTTTCACGCCAATGAGCATTAATACGGTTGCACCGGTAATCGCTACCACCGGAGCTTCTAAGTGAATAACAGAATGCAGTATAAAACCTAGGATTGTAAGACCCAGCACAATTAATGACTTTCTCATTAATACGGCATCTTTGATATATTCCTTTTCATCCAAGTTCATCAGCTTTTGCTTTTCAGATTCTTCTACCTTTAGCTGCTTCCTGAACATAAAATAAATTAATACCATTGTTACTAAAGAAATGACAACAATGATTGGTGTTAAATTAAATAAAAACTGATTAAAGGTTAAATGCTTAACCGCATTTCCAATCATGATATTTGGCGGGTCACCAATCAAAGTTGCTGTTCCACCGATATTTGAGAACAGGACTTCCGAAATTAAAAATGGAACTGGATTTACTCCTAATAGTCTTGTAATTGAAAATGTGACAGGAACAATAAGTAGTACGGTTGTAACATTGTCCAAAAATGCAGAAGCAAAAGCTGTCAAAAGTGACAAGACAATGAGTATTTTTATTGGGTCGCCTTTTGCAAACTTTGCTGATTTCAAGGCTGCATATTGAAAGACACCCGTTTTACTAGTGATACCAACTAGTATCATCATTCCAATTAAAAGGGTGATGGTTCCCCAATCAATATGTTCGGTAAACGCTACATCAAGATCAACGATTCCAAAACCAATCATTAAAATTGCCCCAAGTAAGGCAATAATCGCTCTATTAATTTTTTCTGTAATAATAAAAGCATATGTAACCAAGAAAATGATAACCGCTAAGTATATTTGAAAGTTTGAAACTTCATGTGCCACTGAATGCTCCACTCTTCCGTCCCCTTTCTAGTTAATCTTTATTTATCTTTTTAGCATTATTTCTAATTATTTCAACTTTTCCCCCGTCTTTAGGACACTGTAAGCTGTCCGGATTGATTTCGCTATCTTGAATAAACATCTCAAAACCACAATCCTTGCACTTGAGTTGCACCATACGATCGATTAATATCTTGGAAGGACTTCCTTCCAGCTTTGTGTCTATTAATTCAATATGATAGCGCGGATCTGAATTATCTTCGGCTATCATTTTTCCTTCAATCTCATCTTTCGATCTCCAACCGCGGTCAATTAAATGTTGATCCAACTCGGATAACGAAGCTTCTTCAATTTCCCTCTTAGCTAGCTTCATTAGTTGTTCATGACTTAACGATTCGAACTCTAAATCTTCTCCAAGCTTTTTCCAAAAACCTTTTAATTGATTTTCAGTGACAACTATTTCAACTATTTTATTTATAAGCACGTTTTTCATCCCGCATCTCCTCCTTTTATTAAAAATTCAGTTAAATGATATTCTACCATATTTTCTTATTATTTTTGAATAAAAACTCCAATTTTTTGCCCCATTTTTACAAATTGCTCTTTTACATGATTTTCCGCCTTGAAGCTTCCTTTTTCAAAAAGAAGTACGACCGTTGATCCGAATGAAAAATAACCAATTTCCTCACCTTTAGACAGAATTTCATTCTTATGTGTCAATGTAATGCTATTTATAAAAAGTGCCCCTACTTTGGCAAGCGCAACATGGCTCCCCCTACAGGAAATTTCTGATATTTTCCGATAATTTTTGGCCAATGGTGCTCGTCCATATTTCAAGCCCCATTTATTAACGGGATAAGACTTCCCACCCAGTTCCCATTGAGAAACTACTTTCCCATCTACAGGGCTATGAATTCGATGGTAGTCTCTTGGGCTTAAATAGATAATAATATAGATACCTTCATTATATTTTTGAAAGGCTTGGTCATTCCCGACCATTTCTTTAATGGCAAACAGTTGGCCTTTTACATAAATATTTTTATGCTCTGAAATTTCACCGATATCCTCTACAAAACCATCAACAGGGCTGATGACGCTATCATCATCCTGATCAATCGGCCGCGCGCCTTTGAAAAGCGATCTTGTAAAAAATTCGTGCAGACTATTATATTCATTAACTGTTTTCTCCAGTTCACCCTCGTTTATTTTAAATGTCTTTATAAAAGAAGGAATGATATGCCGACTTACTTTTGATGTAGTATATGTACGGATTATGTTTGATAAATAAAGATTATTCGTTAAATCAATCAGAAATCGATAAAAGTATTTAAGCACACTATTAGTCCCTTCTGCTCAAGTTTATTTTTTGTTTTCCTACTATCTATATTTGTTGCATCATAAAATAATGAAAATGAATTCGAAACATTCAGCCTAATAAAACGTATATATACAACAAAGGTTGAATCATCGCACCAATACTAAAGGGAGTTGTTTTTATAATGTTTTTATCTCAGTATATTGATCATACAATTAAAAAAATAAAGTCACAAGCAGCAAACATTTTAACTATCATCAACTTAAGTTTTGGCGTCTCCTCGTTACTCGCCATTGTCCAAGGAGAATTCCAACTGGGACTTTTACTTATTTTTATCGCCGCCTTTTCTGACCGTTTTGATGGTTTGGTCGCCCGGAAACTTCATATTGAATCTGAATTTGGGAAACAGTTGGATTCCATGTGCGATATGGTTTCCTTTGGTGTTGCCCCGGCCATTTTAACATATCAGATTGTTCTACATGAATATAGAGCAGCAGGGATCTTGTTTATCCTTATCTATATTGCCTGCGGGGCTATTCGCTTAGCTAAATTTAATATTACCGAAAATTACGGTTATTTTACAGGCCTACCGATTACAGTTGCCGGCATTGTCTTAACTTTTTCAACACTTGGTCATTCTTTTTTCCCTTCCCCTATTTTTATGTACATTACGATTGGGCTCGCGTTATTGATGGTCAGTCCGTTCAAATTAAAGAAAATGTAAAAAAAGGGAGGCTTTCCTCCCTTTTTTTAGCTTCTTTTTTTCCGTTCATTTCTGTAAAATTCATGAAATAGCTTCATCAGTGCCCGCTTCTCGATTCTTGATACATAACTTCTAGAGATTCCCAATTCCTTCGCAATTTCACGCTGCGTTTTTTCTTTTTGCAAATCAAGCCCAAACCGGCCAACAATAACTTCCTTCTCCCGCTCATCTAAGATATGAATATATTCATTTATTTTTTCTAATTCCATTAATAGTTGGATCGTGTCGACGACATCTTCATTTTCAGATTTAAGTATATCAATTAAACTAATTTCATTTCCTTCTTTATCCTGGCCAATTGGATCATGTAAGGAAACATCCTTTTTCGTCTTTTTTAAAGCCCGCAAATGCATGAGTATTTCATTTTCTATACATCTTGCAGCATAGGTTGCAAGCTTCGTGCCTTTTCCGTACGAATAGCTTTCAATTGCTTTTATCAAGCCGATTGTGCCAATAGAGATCAAGTCTTCCGCATCCTCGCCGGTGTTCTCAAATTTTTTGACGATATGGGCGACAAGCCGCAAATTATGTTCGATTAGTCGATTTCTTGCATCACTATCACCTTGTTCCATAAGAAGCAAATATTTCCTTTCATCCTTTTCAGATAATGGCTGTGGAAACGCATTATTTTTGACATAGGAGACAAGAAAAAATAGTTCTTTCAGAAAATAACTCATCGCAGCAATGAATGACGACACATAATCACCTCCATATGCATAGTAGGTAACCGCCTATTATCAATCCTATGCTACAAAAGGATTATGTGTGTCTGTCCATTTAATGAATTGTCACTTTTTCCACCTTATGATCATGTATTTCATTTGTTTTTTCTTCAACATGAATCTTGATGTTATAAGAACCCGCTTCACTGAATGTTTCTTTTGCTGTATATTCACCCTCATTGCCTTCGGTTGCATCGATATATTGGTGTTTTTCCGCACCATCTTTCCATACTTCAAATCTTACCCTTGCCCCTTGTAATGGTGCTTCTTTATAAGTAATATGTGCTTCTAATTGTGTTTCTACATTCTTATTGATTTGCTCGTCAGTCATAAAGTGAATCATCAAATCCGTTCCCTCATGATGATGGTCCATATGGGCATCTGCCTCTGGTTGTGCACCATTTTTATTATTTAAATCAACCACTTCAAATTGTCTTTGCGGCATCGTATGCATATCCCTAGCCGTTACATGGGAAATAACATTGTAGGACCCCGTTTCGGAAAAGGTTTGTTTAATGGAATAAATACCATTCCCTTGATGGTCCGCTTTTATTTTCGTATGTTTTTCATCTCCGTTTTTCCACCATTCAAACTCTACATCTGAAGCATCATCCACCTTTTCATCACCCTGTGTGATCGTTGCTTCAAATGTGACTTCTTGATTGACCTCGATTGGACTAGGATAGATCGCAAGGTCAACCGCAACAGGCTCAATTTCTTTTGTACCCGTATTTGTCTTTGAACCACTTTCATTTGCATTAGAACAACCCACTACTGTAAATAACATAACTAAAAATAAGGCAAAATTTCGCATCTTTTCCTCCTGGTTGCTACTATTATGACATTGAGATTGTGAATAAACTATATTATATGAAGATTTTGTGTTGAAAGTATGAAGTTTTTTAAAATAATTTCACCATAATTTCATCTTGCAAATCGTAATAATTACGATATAATTACAAAGGTATATAAAAGGGGGTGTGTAAGAATGAGGAGAAAGTCAATCATCACTGTTCTCTTATTCTTCATCATGAGCACCGTTTTATTTGGTTGTGGCTCAAATCAGGATCAGGTAAAAACGGATCAAGGCAACGAAAAAGGTAATCAAACACTTAAAATTTACACGACTTTATTTCCTATTGAAGATTTCACGAAAAAAATCGGTGGTTCATATGTAGATGTCGTAAGTATTATACCACCTGGAACAAATGCCCATACCTATGAGCCAACTACTAAAACGATGATTAATATTGCAAAAGGGGACGCTTTTATTTATAGCAGCGAAGTAATGGAGCCGTATGCACTTAAAATCGCGGATGCCCTAAAAAATGAACAGGTTAAAATTATTGAAGCAACAAATGGCATTCAAATGTTAAATGCAAGTGAAGAAGCAGATGGTCATCATGATGTAGCACAAGGAACAACAGCAGAAAAAAAGGATGAACATGGACACGGTGATATTGACCCACATGTGTGGATGGACCCCATTCTTTCGGTCTCACTTGCTAAAAATATAAAAGATAGTTTAGTAGAATTAAAGCCAGAAGCCGCCGATGAGTTTGAGGCAAATTTTAATAAATTAAGGTTGGAATTAGAAGAATTAGATGGAAGCTTTGCAGATCTCACCAAAGGGAAAACTGAGCCAAAAATTCTAGTTTCCCATGCAGGTTTTGGATATTGGGAAAAGCGCTATGGAATTAAACAAATATCGATTACCGGCCTTTCTTCAACAAATGAACCATCACAACAACAATTACAGAACATTATTGATGTAGCTAAAGCAAACAAGATTAAATATATTATTTTTGAACAAAACATTACACCAAAGATTGCTGAAATCATAAAAAATGAAATCGGTGCAAAAGTTTTACACATTCATAATCTTTCTGTATTAACTGACGATGATATTAAAAATAATGAAGATTATTTTAGTTTAATGAACAAAAATATAGAAACCTTAAAAATTGCATTGCAATAAATAAAAGCGCTGGAACTTATTGAGCTGGTGCCCTTTGAAGGGGCGCCAGCTTTTTTTTATAATAATCCCCTTTATAGGTATAATTTACCCCATAATTGTAAACCTTATAATAGTTTGCTGAAATATGAGGGGTTGAATAAATGACAAATGAAATTATGAAGGAGTTAGAGGAGTTATTCATTCGAACAGAAAATGCTGTTGCAAGATTTATGGAAATGGTACAGTCGAAAATTGAAACAGCTGGAGATGAACATCAACATTTATATTGGCATCACATCTATGAAGAAGAGGAGCAGCGGATGGATCGCTTACAAGATTTGCTGCCAAGAGTAAACTTTTATATCAACAACCATGGGAATCAATCAATTAATAATCTTGAATTTATTCATTTATTGCAAGACATCAGCTTAGAAAAGTTTGGCCTCCATAACTTTGAGGAGCATTTGGATTTGGCCCTGTTTGATCAACATGGCGGGGGTGCTCTTGAAGAAGAATTGCGGGCGATGAGGCAGATGACAGAAACCGATTATGAAAGAATGAAGGAAATATTAATTTCTTTAAATCAAACGTTTGACGGTGCAGCTAATCGGGCCGGATCCACCCCTACAGATGAAAAGGAACATGTCCACGACCATTTAAAGATTGAGAAATTTGTATCTAATTCAAAAAGTAATCAGGATTTTTCTCAGGCACCACCTGCAGCTTCTCATAAAAAGCTCACTGTTGGCAGTCTGAAATATCAATAAAGGAGAATATGTAAAATGACAATGAACCATCATTCCGACGCACCACTTATCGAAAAAGAATGGAACGACCTGCAAGAAATTGTGATTAACCATGCGAGAAGAACGCTAGTCGCAAGACGGGTTTTAGATATATATGGTCCACTTGGCAGCGGGATTCAGGCGATTATGAATGACGTTTATGAAGAATCAGATCTTGGCTCTATCAGCCTGCATGGTGACACATTGGAGGTATCTGATCCGGTTAGACGGGAAAATTTAACGATACCTCTTCTATATAAGGATTTTAAATTGTTCTGGAGGGATATTGCCCATGCGAGAACTCTCGATATTCCTATTGACTTTTCAACGGCAGCAAATGCAGCAACACAGCTGGCACTGTTAGAGGATGACTTAATTTTTAACGGGTCGAAGGAATTTAATATTAGTGGGTTAATGAATGTAAAAGGAAGAATCACTCATATTCGTGGGGATTGGATGAAATCCGGACATGCTTTTCAAGATATAGTTGATGCTAGAAATAAACTTCTGCAAATGGGTCATACAGGGCCCTATGCCTTAATTGTGGCACCGCAGTTATATGCCTTAATGCACCGTGTCCATCAAGGAACAAACGTCCTCGAAATTGAACATATCCGCGAAATTGTAACCGATGGCGTATTTCAATCACCGGTCATTAAAGGTGAAGCCGGTATGCTGGTTGCGACCGGAAGGCAAAATGTCGATTTAGCCATCGCCGAAGATTTTAATGTAGCCTATATGGATGAAGAACAAATGAATCATATTTTCCGGATTTACGAAACGATTGTTCCAAGAATTAAACGGCCAAGTGCTATTTGTACACTTGAAGATCCGAAGGCATAAAAAAATGATTAAAGAATATTCCACAAGCCGAATATTGCTTCCTAAAGTGATTGAACACTGCCATTAGTTTATGTAAAGCAAGCCTTTAAACGGACACGAATGAACATCGGGGTGTTTCTGGGAAGTTAGACTACATTCGTGTTTTTCCGCTTAGAGGCTTGGATAGTTTCATACCAAAAATTTTTGACGGTGTTCAATCAAACCCGGTCGCAATATCCGACTTATGGAATATTAGTTTTCATAAATACAAGTAATCACAGTTCTTCTACGCAATTTTTATTACCTTATTTTTCTTTGGCAAAAAGCTCAAGTCAATCTCTTGATCTATATTCTCCATTCCGATATCCTCAACAAGAAGGCTTGCTGCATCGATAAAGGGCTTTATATACACGTCTTTATTTAAATCACATAGTTTTTTCAGATAGACGTTTTTCTCCTTTAACTTTTCCGCTCTGTATAATTTATTTTGGATTTCATGGATTTTTTTATGTGCTGGTTCAACGATTTTGCTGATATCATTTACATTGACAATGATGTGTTTGCCATCGTCAGCAATAAATCCCATTGTATAAAACATACCTCCGAAAAAATCTATGTTCGTAATCACCGGATGATTATATTCTTCTCCTGTACGTAAAGTAATTCCATTTGCTTCAATTACACCGCCAAGTTTTCTTTCATTAACAAGAATGGAGTGTATATCGATAAAGCCATTTATTGTGTATGTCATGAAGTATCCTCCTTGTTGAGAACAAATCTCATCTACTGATATCTTTATTTTATATGAGAATCATTATCAGGTCAATTGACATTTTTTACTGCATTTATGTATATTGAGAATGAAAATCATTCATAATATATAATAATGGCAAAGTCTACTCCTTTTTTGCATATCTCCTTTCTGTAGTGGTTATCCTATCATTTGAAAGACCAATTCATTTATATGAGGAGATGAAAATGATGGCACAAGATGTATTATGTGAAGTTAATAACTGTACTTATTGGGCAAATGGAAATAAATGTTCCGCTAATTCTATTTATGTAGTGAGCCACCATGGCAAGGCCGCTACCTCTCAGGAAGAAACAGATTGTAAAACATTTGAACCGCAAAGCTAAGAAACAAAAGAACCCAGGATAGAGACGAAATCCTGGGTTTTTCCATTTTGATTCGGACTGCTCTTAATCATTATTTATTATTGATATCCTTTTGCAGAATCCTTCGTGATTTTATCTTTAAACAAGCGATAGCTCCATAATTGATAGCCAATTACAATCGGCACACACACCAGCGCAACATACAACATGATTGTTAAATTCAGTTGGCTTCCAGCTGCTTCAAATAAACTTGTACCATATGCAGGGTCAATTTTTGAAGGCAACATATTTGGAAACATGCCAACAAAACCAGTTGCCATAAGCATAAAGATGGTTGTACAAACGGATGTGAATGCTGAGCCAATCCGTTTTTTCATAGTGAATAGAATCGTTAAAATACTAGCAAACATCGCGAATGCAGGGATGATCCAAAGGATTGACATGTTTGTATAATTCGTAAAAATTGGTGTTTGGTTTGCAGTTGCGACTAAGAATATGGCAACTAAAGCAGCTGTAGTCAGTGCCAACCCTTTTGTAAGCCTTGCTGCCCTTACTTTAACATCCCCGCTTGTTTTGAGTTGAATCCATAAACAACCAGATAGTATGAACATGGCAACAAATAAAACACCACCAAGCAGTCCATATGGATGCAATAAACTCAAGAGCGTTCCCTCGTATCCCTCTTCTCCTATAAGCAACCCATAAAAAAGGTTGGCAAAAGCTACCCCGAAGAGAAGTGCAATCAAGAAACTACTAATCGTAAACGCCCACTTCCAAGCCGATTGCCATCTACGTGAATCATCTTTATGCATAAACTCAAGCCCAGCAGCTCTGAAGAATAAAGCAAATAAGATTAACATCAACGGTGTATAAAGATAACTAAACATGTTCGCGTATGTTAACGGAAAAGCTGCAAAGGTTGCCCCGCCAGCAGTAATTAACCATACCTCATTTCCGCCCCAGAAAGGACCAATCGCTTCTTGCAGTTGGTTTCGCTCCTGCTTGTTATTGGTAAGGAACGGGAACAATATGCCCGTACCTAATGTATAACCGTCAAGGATAAAGTAAACCGCCCAAAGTAACCCCCATAGCCCAAACCAAATGATGGCCAATAACTCATGAGACATGTTTTATTCCCCCTTTCTTATGGGCCGTTGCTTCTGGACCTTTTCTTGCATATTTAACAAGTAAATAAACATCGGCAATAATCAACAATGAATAGAATACGACGAGCCCTGTTAACGAAAAGGCAATTTGAGAAAAGGCAATCGGTGAAACACCATCAACTGTTTTCATTAATCCGTAGACTACCCACGGCTGGCGGCCTACTTCTGCAACTACCCAGCCTAAGTTAATGGCAACATACGGAAGGAAAATGGAATAAAGCATCAATTTTAAATATTTCTTTGCTTCCAAAAGCTTATCCTTTCGATAGAGATAGAACCCATACCAAGCCATGGCGATGAACAATAGGCCGAGTGCAATCATCATTCTGAAACTATAAAAGACTATATTCACATTAGGACGTTCATCAACCGGAATATCTTTTAAACCAGTGATTTTTCCGTCAAAGCTATTAGTATAGAAGAAGCTTCCCAACTTTGGAATGGTTAATGCTTCGACAGTGTTGCGTTCATTAGCCGGGTCTGGAATTTGAAAAATATGAAACGGCGCACTTTCCTCAGTTTCCCACACTGCCTCCATCGCTGCACCTTTTGCCGGTTGGACGCTTGCCACATATACACCATTTTTATGGCCAATAAACGGTGTTAATGTTGATGCAATTAATGCCATTACAAGACCATACTTAAATGACTTCTTAAAGAATTCAACATTATTTTTCCGTAGTAAATGGTAGGAGCTGACACCTAGCACAAAAAAAGCACCGACGATATAGCAGGCAAAGATTGTATGGAAAAACATGTGCCATGTATAAGGGTTGCTAATTAAGGCAGTGAAGCTCTCAAGTTCAACGCGGCCATTTCGAATAGCATAGCCGACAGGGTGCTGCATGAAACCATTGGCAGTAATAATCCAAATCGCAGAGATATTCGTTCCGAGTGCAACCATCCAAATTGAAAAGGCGCGCATTTTGGGTGATAATTTATCCTTGCCAAAAAGCCAAATCCCCATAAATGTTGATTCTAAAAAGAAAGCTACCAATGCTTCAATGGCCAGTGGAGACCCGAAGATGTCGCCCATGTACTTGGCATATTCCGACCAGTTCGTACCAAATTGGAACTCCATCGTAATTCCGGTTACAACACCCAAAACAAAGTTAATTGCAAATAATTTGCCCCAAAACTTACCCATGCGATCATATAGCGGGTTGCCTGTTTTTGCATATTTCGTTTCCATAACCGCTACTAAGATAACGAGCCCAATCGTTAATGGAACAAACAAGAAGTGATAAATAACCGTTACCGCAAACTGGAGCCGACTTAACAATAGGACTTCTTCCATATAGAAACCCCTCCCTGAAAATTGTAGAATAATAGCTATTCCCTATCTTTACTATAATGATTGACTATGTTTAAACTGTGTGAAAAGTGTAAATATTCAAGGGCTTTTTTATCAATTTTTGTCGAACTTTTATTTTATTGTGATAAAATTAGTTGACAAACCTACTGTCGCTTTTTATTGAAATCTAGGGGGGAGTTTTATCAAAATTTTGCTATGCAAGAAACATAATATCTTTATAACTATGATTCTACTGCTTTTATTCGTCCTTGCAGGCTGCAGTGCAAGTAATGAAACCGAATATGAAAATAAAGCAATAGTCACAAACGTCGTTGATGGTGATACATTCGATATTATGCTTAATAATAAGGAAGAGCGGATTCGCTTGTTATTAGTGGATACACCGGAGACAAAGCATCCAACAAAACCGGTACAGCCTTTTGGGCCGGAAGCCTCACAATTTACGAAGGATACGCTAGAAGGTAAAGAGGTAACGGTTGAATTTGATGTATCTGAGCGGGACAAATATGGACGACTACTCGCTTATATCTGGATTGATGGGAAAATGTTTAACGAAATGTTACTTGAAAAAGGCTTAGCAAGGGTCGCTTATATTTATGCTCCAAACACGAAATATGTTGATGATTTTTATGGAATTCAGAAGGAAGCACAAAAAAAAGGAGTTGGCATATGGAGTCTTGAAAACTATGCCCAAGAAGATGGCTTTCACGCGGACGGCAAAGATTCGGCTGTGAAGAAACAAGAAGGAGAAGTTCCGCAAACAGACTCTGATTGTCTCATCAAAGGCAATATCAACTCTAAGGGGGAGAAAATTTACCACACCCCTGATTCACCTTCCTATAAGATAACAAAGCCTGAAAAATGGTTCTGCACAGAAAAAGAGGCACAAGCAGCAGGCTTTAGAGCACCAAAAAGGTAGATGGAGTAAATCCATCTACCCTTTTTTTAAAAAACTATGTAAGCCTCTTAACAACTTACACTTCCTTTTCAAATTCAGCGATCACATTCAGAATTAATGCAGAGGAATGAAGTGCTGCCGTTTCTAAAAATTTATCAAAAGAAATATGTGACTCTTTGCCGGCAATATCAGAAAGTGCTCGAATAATGACAAATGGAGTATTGAACACATGACAAACTTGGGCAATGGCAGCCGCTTCCATCTCAACCGCATATAAATCTGTAAATTTACCACGAACAAACTCTACGCGCTCTGGGTCATTCATAAAGGAATCACCTGTTACAATTAATCCTTTTGCAACTTGAATATCCGTAATTCCATGTGCCGCTTTTTCTGCTTTTTCGATTAAAGCCTGATTCGGCGTAAAACCAGGTGGCATTTGCGGAACTTGCCCATACTCGTACCCAAAAATTGTAACATCCACATCGTGATGTCTTACATCGGTAGAGATGACAATGTCGCCGACGTTTAGATCGGAATGATAGCCCCCTGCCGAGCCGGTATTTATTACATAATCCGGATTGAAATGATCAAGCAATAATGTAGTTCCAACCGCCGCATTTACTTTGCCGATTCCTGATTTTAATAAAACAACTTCGATATTGCCAATCTTACCGATTGAAAATTCGCTTTTGGCAATGGTAATGTCTTCACGGCTTTCAATTTTATCCTTTAAAATCGCAACTTCCTCATCCATTGCTCCAATAATACCTATTTTCATATAAATGTTAGCCCCTTTGTTGTGATTTACAAAATTATTGATTTAAATCGTTTGTTGCAGCTGGTGCTTGTTGTTGATTGCTCCCTGAAGTTTGTACAACCTTCGATGCTTTCCAGCCCGCGCCATTAACCCATTCAAGTTGAACTTCGAAGGATGATTGTTTATCCTTAGAACTGACCCTGGACACGGCTTTATTCGGTCCACCGCCATTTCCCATCCACCAAACGATCATATTATCATTCCCTAGCCCTGTTGCTGAACTTACAGCCTGGGTCATTTCCTGCCAATCTTCGGAACCCTTTGTAAAATCAGTGACATGGTCACCTTGCCCTTGTGTTTGTGTCCCTACAGATCCCCCGTTGTTTTCAATTGTACCTGCAACTGGTGTTTCATTTTCACTTCCGCTGTAAGAGCTTGAATTGTCACTATTAGAACGTGAATAGTCACTATCAGTGCGAGGATAATAACCATCATCATCGGAAGTAGCTTGATTAGCATTGTCCCCTGAATTTTCACTGCTCATAGCTGAATCCTGATCAGTAGATAATTCATCATCTTTTTTAGAATCAAGTGTACCTGTATCTTTGTTATCCACCGTTTGTTTTGTTCCCGTAGTGTCTTCATGCGTACCATTTGCTTCTTCGGTTCCGCTTGAGAAAAATGACGCAATTCCAATTATAATAAAAAGCCCTATTATCGCCACAATACCAGCAATGATTAATTTAATCTTCCGCTTTCTCGCTCTGTTTTGAAAACGTGGACCTTCATATAAATCATCAAATTTGTATTTCATACGACCTGTCCCCCACTTCAGTTCAAATATAATCTACATCGTATTCTACCATTTTTTAAATGGAGCTTAAAGCAATTTCAACTATTTGTCTCTTCTTCATATATTTTTTTAACGAAAGATTCAACAATCGCATTTGTTTTTGCTTCTTTTTCCCTTACATTTAAATCAACGACCACTAGAGCATATTTAGGCTGTTCTACTGGGAAATAGGATGCAAACCATTTATTCACTTGGCCACTCTTACCAGTTTCAGCAGTACCGGATTTACCTGCTATTTTATATGGCAATGTTTTAAAACGTACACCTGTCCCAGTTTCAACCACTCTTTGAAGAAGCTTTTGCAGATTGGCAATAGTATAGGAGGATAAACGATCTCCCTCCAGCTTCTGCTTTGGAAATGAAAATAAAGTTGTGCCATTTTTATATTGTACTTCTGATACGGACCTGACCTGGCTTTTTTCTCCACCACGAGCAATTGTTGCCATCATATTAGCGACCGCCAATGGGCTTACCCGTACATCCTTTTGGCCAATTGCCGTTTGATTAATTGCTTTTTTAACATGTTTGTCTTTGTCATCTTCCCAGATACGACCTGCTTTTTCTTCAGGAAATTGTCTGAAATGGTCATAATGAAAAACGCTGCCTTGCCAACCGACCGGATTCATTAAGCCTAACTTGTCGGCATATTCCTCCGAGTAATCCGGATGAATTGCGGCAATTTCTTCTCCCAGTTTTGCAAACGTATAATTGCAGCTTTTTGCAAAGCTTTCCTCGAAATTTAGCATCCCTAATTTACGATTGTTCGGACCATCACCGTAAAGATTACGATTGCAGTTAAACATTCTCCCGCGTACGTTTACGTTACTCTCTAAAGCAGCCGCTGCTGTTACAATCTTAAAAACAGAACCAGGTATTTGCGGTTCAATCATTTCATTAATGCCGCCTGTGTCTTTCAAGGGGTTTTCGGCATTCATATGGGGTCGGCTTACCATTGCTAGAATGTCGCTTGAATTAATATCCAATAAAACCAAACCACCGTTATTCAATCCTAAGTCATCGACCGTTTCCTCAGCCAACATTTGCAAGCGCTTATTTAAAGTCGTTTTTATCGCGGTTGGATAGAACGGGTTTGCCGGCGCTGTATATTTAACTTCTAGACCAAATAATGGTCCACCTAATTGATCGACATGATAAAGAAGCTTTGATTCACCTTCCGGCAGCAAAAATTCATCAAACGCGCCCTGTAAACCTGTGATCCCTATTTCTGTATTTGGTGAAATCAAACCAATTTTTAGCTTTTCTTCATATCTTTTTTCTAAAAGTTCTTTATTTTGCCGGACCAATCCAAGTAAATGTTCAGCCATCTTTTGATTTGTAGCTACTTGCTGGTATAAAGCAAATACCCCTGGAACCTTTAATTCGTTTATACTCTTTTGCTGGTCCTCTGTTAACCTCATTGGATATTTTCCACCATAAGCAAATGGTTGCTTGGCATTCTGTACAGCTGTGAGCAGCTCTCGTTGTGATACACCTACAATTTTGGCAACTTGATCAACGGGCCATTTCATTCCTTTCAAAAAAGGAAATAAGACTAGGCTTGGGTAATAATCATTGGTAATCGCCTCGCCATTTCGGTCAATAAAGCGCCCGCGCCCATCATCTAAAACAATCGACTGCGTCCTTTGCTTAATGCTTGCTTCAATTAAATTCACATGATGCTTTGAAAAGGATTCGGTTTGAATCAGTTGTATTTGCGCGAGTCGGCCAATGAGGCTAAATAAAATAATTGTAATAACAACAATAAAAATGACGGCTCTGTTTTTTAATTTCATAAAAAAACACCTCATCATCATTTTGGACGAGGTGTCTGTAGTTAAAACGGTACAGCTCAATTTATTTTACTTCTTTGATTTTCACCTTGATTTCTCCACCTGGTGTCTGAACAACAACTTCATCACCAACATGGCGGCCTAGTAGACTCACTGCCATTGGAGAATCATTAGAAATCTTACCTTCAAATGGGTCAGCTTCTGCACTTCCTACGATTGTGTATTCTTCTGCATCATCTTCGCTGCCATCTGGTAAAATCTCAGCGAAAATTACCTTCTTTCCTAATGTAACTGTATTTGAAATTTCCCCATCAGACTCAATGATGACGGCATTGCGAATCATTTTTTCTAAAGTTGCAATTCTTGATTCAACAAACGCTTGTTCATCCTTAGCTGCATCATATTCTGAGTTCTCAGATAGATCACCAAAGCCTCTAGCGATTTTAATACGTTCAACGACTTCTTTTCTTTTTTCAGTCTTTAAATATTCAAGCTCCTTAAACAGCTTTTCTTTACCTTCTTCGGTCATGTAATAACTTTTTTCTTCTGCCATATCCCTTCGCTCCTTTTACTCCTTCGGTTATGTACGAAAAAATGATAATTGTCTGAAGCCCCCATAAACTTCATTATACAATTATTTTAAATATACTTTTTATATCCTATTACAAATTTTCCATTTCAGCAACAATTGATTGGATTTTTGTAACCAATAAATCAATGGCCACATTATTTTGTCCACCTTCTGGGATGATTAGGTCGGCATATCGTTTAGTCGGTTCAATGAATTGCAAATGCATGGGTCTGACAACGCTTACATACTGATTGATTACAGAATCAATTGTACGGCCGCGCTCTTTTATATCCCGTAATATTCTACGGATAATGCGAATATCAGCGTCGGTATCAACAAATACCTTAATATCCATCAGATCCCGTATACGCTCATCCTCTAAAATTAAAATGCCCTCAAGGATAATTACGTTTTTTGGCAAGACTTTAATCGTCGCGGTAGATCTTGTATGCAATGAATAATCATAAACAGGCTTCTCAATTGATTGGTAATTGAGAAGCTGCTTCACATGTTTTATCAGTAAGTCCGTATCAAAGGCAAGCGGATGATCATAATTCGTTTTTAACCTTTGTTCAAAGGGCATATTGCTTTGGTCTTTATAATAATAGTCTTGTTCAAGCACTAATATGTTTTCATTTGAAAAATTTTCATAGATTGCTCTTGTTACTGAAGTTTTTCCAGAACCAGAACCACCAGCAATTCCAATGACAATTGGCTTTTTATCGATTATTAAATCCCCTTTCTCATCATGTTGTATGGGAACACTTGCTTGTCCACCTTAAAGGTTACAATTTGTAATGGATGGCGGGCTGCATCAAGTTCATTGCCGTCCTCATCCCAAATCTTTTCAACGACCATTTTAAAATTACCGATTTCAGGTCCGAAAAATTCAATTTCATCACCCGGCCTAAAGTGGTTCCGTTGCTGCAAAGTCACCATCTGAGTTTCAGGATTATAGTCTAACACCAATCCTGCAAAATCATAGGTTGTCTTTTTGCTATGATTTCCAAACATCTGCTCTTTATACCCAGGCACACCTTCAAAAAAGGCTGGCGCTGTATCACGATTAGCACACTTATCTAGCTCGTCAAGCCACTCTTGTTTAATGACAAAATTATCAGGGTCTGCACAATAGGTATCAATCACTTTACGATAAACGCTGACAACTGTAGCAATGTAGTGAATGGATTTCATTCTTCCTTCAATTTTCAGGCTATCAACGCCAAGCTCAATAATACTTGGGATAGAAGAAATCAGATTTAAATCCTTTGGACTCATCGCAAAAGGAAGGTCACCTTCAGCAAATTGCGGGTTTTCCACTATTTCACCATTATTATTTTCTAATTTATATAAATCATAATCCCATCGGCATGATTGACAGCAACCACCTCTGTTTGAGTCTCGCGCTGTCATATGATTGCTTAATGTACATCGTCCGGAATAAGCAATACACATGGCTCCGTGAATAAAGATTTCGACTTCGATATCGACATTTTCTTTAATTCCTCTGATTTCCTCAGCACTTGCCTCCCGTGCCAAGACAACGCGTTCTAAGCCTTCTTCCTTCCAATACTGTGCTGCTTTCCAGTTTGAAAGGGATTGCTGTGTACTTAAATGTGTCTCTAGCTTTGGAGCAACGCGCTTGGCCGTTTCAATAATAAGCGGGTCGGCAACAATGATGCCGGCAACCCCAGCATTTTCGACGCCTTTTAAATATTCCTCCAACCCCGGAATATTTTCATTATGGGCAATGATATTTGTCGTTACATAAATTTTCGCACCATATTTTTTGGCAAATTCAACACCTTCAGCCATCTCTTCTTGGGAGAAATTATCGGCATTTGAACGCAGCCCATATTCTTGGCCACCAATGAAAACAGCATCCGCCCCATAATGTACAGCAATTTTCAATTTTTCTAAATTACCGGCTGGAGCAAGAAGCTCTGGTTTTTTCACAATCACACGCTTACCGTCGATGATTTCAGATATTTTATCAGCTATAACTGTCACTTGTAGCACTCCTTCCTGTCTTAGTACACCGTTTCTTTATAGAAAAATCCGGTATCCAATGGACGATTAGCCGGCTGAATCGCTTCGATTTCAGCAAGCAACTCGTTTTTTATTTCCTCATATTGTTCACGGTCATCGACACATAAATCAATGGCCTTACGGTATAGTTTCGTTACTTCAACGATATATTCAGAGGTTTTTAGAATACCGTCAATTTTAAAGCTATCAATGCCGGCATCAATCAACTCTTCTAGCTCATCAATAATACAAATATCATTTGGGCTCATAATATGTGTCCCATTTTCATCTTCAAAAACTGGATATTTATTTCCTCTTTCCTTATCATGGAGAAACATCTGATCGGCCATTGCACGATTTTCAACCTTCATTGTTTTTCCTTGGAATTCATAATAATTTCCGATTAGAGTCCGTTTTGATTGAAACATTGCTGTCATACCGTGGACTTGGACTTCAATCTCAACCTCGGCATTTTCTTTGATTTCAACAACAGCGTCCATGTTAAGCTCACGGGCAAGGACAGCGCGTTTCGCCCCTTTACGGCCCCAATAATTACATGTATACCAGTTCGTTGCAAGTGTTTCAGTATTCCAATGCAGTTTCATTTCCGGAGCAACTTCCCTTACAGTCATTAACACAGCAGGATCTCCAAAAACGATGGCATCGGCATTCGCTTCTTTCACAAATGCAACATAATCCTTTAATTCTTCAAGTTTTTCATTATGAAAAATGGCATTAATAGCAACATAAGCTTTAAGATTGTGCTCGTGTGCTACCTTGATAGCATTCGTTAAGTCTTCTCCTTTAAACTCACCTGCAAGGCGGAGTCCATAGCGTTCTTCGCCAATAATCACGGCGTCTGCTCCCGCTTCAGCAAGTAATTCAATATCATTTACACACGTTGGTGTGACCAAAATTTCCGGTTTCATCATGTTCTCACCTCTTACGGCTAATCGCAATTCCATCCCCGACCGTTAAAATCATTGTTTCAAAATCAGGATGGTTCATCAGCCATTTATTATATCCTTTAATTTTTTCAACTAAATTCCGATGGCGTTTCTCCTCAATTTCAGCTTTGGCAACTAAGCCTCTGAATAGGACATTGTCGGAAAAAATAACACCATGTTGGTGTAATAGCGGACTATAAAGTTCAAAAAAGCGAGTATATTGACCTTTGGCAGCATCGATAAAGATACAATCAAACGGAGCATGTTTACTCACTTCGTCTTTCGTCTCAAGCGCATCCCCGAAGAGGACTGAAATTTGTTCCTGTAGATGTAGAGCATCTATATTTTCAATCGCCTTTTCATAACGGATTTTATCACGCTCTATCGTCGTTATATGTGCTGTAGGCAAAGCTTTTGCCATTCTTATTGCCGAATAGCCAATCGCTGTACCAATTTCTAAAATTGCTTTTGGCTGAAGCAGTTTTAAGAATTGCAACAATGCTTCCATCCCAACAAGTTCCATAATCGGTACCCCATTCTCTTTTGCATATTTCTCTATTTCAGAAATAAGAGGATCCCTTTCAGGAACTAAACTTTCGATATAGGCAGTTACCTCATTAGGTACGAACAAGAATAAAGACCTCCTTTAAAACATAAGATATATTTTAACACAAAAAAAAAGGGAATGCGAACTGATAAGCTTTTGCCATCAATTGACATTCCCCTGAAATCAAATGCGCCGCGTGAACTTATTCATCCTTTTTAAATTCATCCCATTCATGCTTGTATTGATTTTTGATGTTATTATGCTCAGTTAAAGTCTTAGAGAAAATCGTTTCACCGTTCGGACGTGAATAAAAATATAAATAGTCCTGATCT